>NZ_NEJX01000017.1:0-138893 GCF_002113245.1 Pseudomonas sp. B13(2017) | reverse complement strand
AAGGGGTGGGGCGAGTTCTCCCACGGTCTGTACTGCTGTGAACAGTCAGATTCGGCTTTTTCGTCCCACCACCCCTTCGAGTATCACCATACAAGCGGCTTTAGCCGCGAAGAGGCCGGTACAGGTTTCCTGTACTAGAAAGGAGTCCCCGGTGGACGAATACCAGCAAACCATCCGTGCCCTGTCCGACCGAATCGTTGCGGCACAGACCCCGATCCGGGTTCTGGACGCGGTGAAGTGGGACGACAATATCCGCCAGGGTTTCCTCAAGGCCAAGGGCAAGGAGCCGCCGGCCGTCGACCGTGCCTACTACCAGTCGCGCCCGCTGGCGTTCGATTCCAGCGCGGTCAAGGCCGAGTTCCAGGGCATCGAGCGCGACATCATTCGCCAGCTCGGCCAGTTCAACCCGGTCGGGCAGATCATGAAGCGCATGTGCCGCGAATACCGCATGGTGGTGCGCATGCTCGAAGCGCGCGGCACCGAGGATTTCGGGCTGATCTCCCAGGAACTGTACGGCGCTGCCTCCGATGCCTTCCACGCTGGTGATCCGACCTTGGCCGACCTCGGCCTGATGCTGTCGGACTACCTGAACAACATCGATGGCCGTGGCGACCTCAAGGACGAACCGAAGAACCTCACCGCCAAGGAGGCCGTGGAAATCCTCCAGCACCGGCTGAACAAGGTGTTCGGCGAGGCCGAGGGGACCATCCGTGTGTTCGAGTCCGACGGCATCGTCGCCGATGCCGCAGCCGGGGCCGACTACATCAAGGTGCGTGCCGACGCCATGTTCAACGCCCGTGACGTGCGCGCCCTGGAGGTGCACGAAGGGCTGGTGCATGTCGGCACCACGCTCAACGGCCTGAACCAGCCGATCTGTACCTTCCTGGCCAAGGGCCCGCCCTCGTCGACGGTGACCCAGGAAGGCCTGGCCATCCTCATGGAGGTGATCGCCTTCGCCTCCTACCCCAGCCGCCTGCGCAAGCTCACCAATCGCACCCGCGCCATCCACATGGTCGAGGAGGGTGCCGATTTCATGCAGATCTACAACTTCTTCCGCGAGCAGGGGTTCGAGATGGCGCAGAGCTACAGCAACGCCAGCCGGGTGTTCCGTGGGTCGGTGCCCAATGGCCTGCCATTTACCAAGGACTTGTCCTACCTCAAAGGCTTCATCATGGTTTACAACTACATTCAGTTGGCCGTGAAGAAGGGCAAGCTCGAACAGATCCCGTTGCTGTTCTGCGGCAAGACCACCCTGGAAGACATGCGTACCCTGCGACAGCTGGTCGAGGAAGGCCTGGTCGAGCCGCCCAAGTACCTGCCCGAGCAGTTCCGCGACCTCAACGCGCTGTCGGCCTGGATGTGCTTCTCCAACTTCCTCAACCACTTGAGCCTGGACCGCATTGAAGCCGATTACGCGAACATTCTCTGAGTGCTGCCGCCTGCTGGCCCTGGGTTTGATCCTGCTGGGCCTGGGCGGTTGCAGCAGCCTGCTGTTCTATCCCGAGCGCGGCCAGCCGTTCACGCCCGAGCGGGCCAAGCTCGAGTACCGCGATGTCACCTTGACCACTGCTGATGGCATCCGCCTGCACGGCTGGTGGCTGCCGGCCAAGGCCGGGGTCGAGGTCAAGGGCACGGTGCTGCACCTGCATGGCAATGGCGGCAACCTGCCTGGGCACCTGGGCGGCAGCTACTGGCTGCCGGAGCAGGGTTACCAGGTGTTGATGATCGATTACCGCGGCTATGGCCTCTCCCAGGGCGAGCCGAGCCTGCCCGAGGTGTACGAGGACATCGCCGCGGCCATGGCCTGGCTGGAGCAGGCCCCCGAGGTCAAGGGCAAGCCGCTGGTACTGCTGGGGCAGAGCCTTGGCGGGGCCATGGCCATTCACTACCTGGCGGCCCACCCGGAGCAGCGCCAGCGTTTCAGTGCCCTGGTGTTCGACGGTGTGCCGGCCAGTTACCGTGCGGTCGGGCGCTTTGCCCTAAGCACCTCGTGGATGACCTGGCCGCTGCAGGTGCCGCTGTCGTGGCTGGTGCCGGACGGTGACAGCGCGATCCGCTCGATCGAGCAGCTGAGCAGCCCGCCCAAGCTGTTCTTCCACAGCATCGACGACACCCTGGTGCCGATGGACAACGGCATCCGCCTGTACCAGCACGCGCCAGCGCCGCGGGTGCTGCAACTGACCCGCGGTGGCCACGTGCAGACCTTCGCCGACCCGACCTGGCGCCAGGTGATGCTGCGTTTCCTTGACGACCCCAGCCATTTCAACGGCCTGCGGCGGCTGGCCGAAGTACCCAATTACCCTGACGAGAAGAACAAGCAATGAGTGAAGAACGCAACGCCATCCCGCTGATCCTGACCGGTGTCGGCAGCATCATCGTGACGGTGGGGGCCTTGTGGTACTACGGTTACCTGCATTTCGCCAAGCCCGAGGATGCCCTGTTGTTGCAGGACTTCACCATGCTCAAGACCATCCCTGGCGAGGACTACAAGGTCTCGCTGGACCCGGCACCACAAGTGGCCCAATGCGTCGATGGCGTGCTGGTGCTGTTCGACACCCAGCAGAAAGGCCTGACCGGGGTGCTGGTGGACAACCGCAAGCGCGCGGTGCGTTGCATGGGCGAGGAAACCCCGCAGCAGGTGCAGTGAGCCATTATCTCTGCTGCCTGTGCTGGCCCTTTCGCGGCTAAAGCCGCTCCCACAGGGACTGTGCAAAGCTCAAGATATCTGCTGCCTGAACTGGCCTCTTCGCGGGCACGCCCGCTCCCACAGGGATCGCGCAAAGCTCGAAACTGGCGCCGTACCTGTGGGAGCGGGCGTGCCCGCGAAGAGGCCGGAACAGACAAAAGAAAGCCCCGCTTCGATCGCGGGGCTTGTCAGTTCAGCTAGCCAGCCTTACTGCTGTACCTGGCTCACCGAGCGCGGCGCCACCGGCTGGTTGTCGTTGGAGATGGTCACCTCCACCCGACGGTTCTGCGCACGCCCCGAATTGCTCGAGTTGTCCGCTACCGGGTACTCCTTACCATAGCCCTGGGCGACGATGCGCGCCGGGTCGACGCCGGCACGTACCAGTGCCATGCGCACGCTGTTGGCGCGGCGCTCCGACAGGCCCTGGTTGTAGTTGGCCGAGCCGACGCTGTCGGTGTAACCCTCGACGATTACCTTGCGTTCCGGGTTTTCCTGGAGGAACTGCGCCAGCTTGGTGACGTTCGGGTAGGCGTTGCTCTTGAGTTCGGCCTTGTTGAAGTCGAACAGCACGTCACCGAAGGTGACCAGCGTGCCGCGGTCGGTCTGCTTGGCGTTGAGGCTGTCCTGCAGCTTGGCGATCTGTGCGTCGCGGGCGTCCAGCTTGGCCTGGGCGCGTTGGGCCGAGGCGTTCTTCAGTTCGCCTTCGGCTGTGCGCAGGGCGATGGTCTGCTTGGCCACTTCGACGCGCTGGTTGGTCAGGTAGGCCAACTGGTCGACCTTCTTCTCGTCTTCACGGTCCATGTAGGCCTTGTCGGCCTTGTTCAGCCAGTCCTGGGCGTCCTTGGTCTCCAGCGCGGCAACCTTGCTCGATTGCGGGTCGCTCTGCAGCGAGGAGAAGTTGGTGCGGGCCGATTCGAGGTTGGCGTTAGGGTCGTGCGAGCAGGCAGCAAGGCCGACGCTCAGGGCCAGCAGGGCGGGAATCATGACGTAGTTGCGCATAGTGTTCATCCTTTGATCGTGTGCGAAGGCCGAGGTGGGCGGGGCAGGGCTCACTGAGCGCTGCGCAGGCCTTCCTCACGTACGTCCTGAACGCCCTGGCGGGCATCCTGCACGGCCTTCTGGGCCTTGGCCGCCTGGGCCTTGCGTTCGGCGAGGCGGGCGTCCCACTCGGCCTGTTCGGCCAGGCGCCTGGCGTCGTCGTACTTCTTGTCATGCATGGCGATCTCGGCCTGCTTGAACTTGTCCTGTGCCGCTTTCATTTCCACGGCGGCGAACTCGGTGCCGCCAGCGCTGACGGCGGAGTTCACGGCGGACTGGGTGACTGCATACTGCTCGGTAGGCGGGTTGCCCGCACAGCCGGCCAGGACCAGGCTGCTGCCCAGGGCCAGCGCTGCCAGCTTGAACCCGCGCACATGAGTGGATGAGGGTTTGTAGATGCGGGTGTTCTTGGTGGTCAGTTCCATTGGATCACTCCTGTTTACGACGTTGTCCGTAGCAGTCCATCGCTCGTTCCCTGACACGTGCACGCGCTTCAGCTCAACGGTGCACAACGGCAGGTGTGCAGGGTTTTAGCGTGATGGCTATTGGCTGTGACTGACGCGTTTTTCGGATAGTTCAGAAAAAATCATCCTGAGCGGATAACTATTTCTGACTAATCGGTCAGTGCGATTCGCCCGGAACTTTCGCGGGGCGTAGCGGTATTTCGGGCCTTTGCCAGGCCCGGAGCGGGGGCGGCGGGTTACTTCTCGCTGTCGGCTGCTGGGTTGCTCAGGGCGTGCAGATGCTGTCGCGAAAGTGACAGAAAGCGCGGTGTAGGACCGATGTCCTCGTACAGCGGGTCGCCTTCCTCGTCGGTGGCAATGACCTGACGGCCTTGCACATAGGGGAAGCTGGCTTCCAGTTCCTCGAGGGCTGCCGCGACCAGCTCACCGAGCAGTTCCTCGGCGGTGCGCTTGGGGTACATGTCGATCAGCGCGGCCAGGCGCGCTTCGGACTCAAGGTCCAGATGCAGGACATGGCCCGTGGGGCTGAGGGTACCGGCGGCATTCTGTTCCCAGTGCTGGGCGAGTTCACGGATTTTCATGATGACCTCTGTTGACGCCTGAAAGGGCTGCATTGCATGGGAGTGTCGTGCTTTCACTTTAGTTTGCTTTGGCCGATCACGGCTTGCCATCGGCGCCTGGCTGTGGGCACTCTTGGGGCGAATACCGCGCACCCCTGTGGGAGCGGGTTCACCCGCGAACACCGGCGCAGCCGGTGCCAGCCACCGCGCTGGATGCTTCGCGGGTGAACCCGCTCCCACAGGGGCTCGCGTAAAGGCTGAAAAAGGGATGCAATGCGCCAGAGCCGCGCCGGAGAGAGGGCCAATGACCGATATCGATGTGCGTTTGCGTGAAGATGTCCATGTGTTGGGTGAACTGCTTGGCGATACCATTCGCCTGCAGCATGGCGAGGCGTTCCTGCAGAAGATCGAGGACATCCGCCACAGTGCCAAGGCCGACCGCCGTAGCGCCGGCGAGCAACTGAGCTCGACCCTGGCGGACCTGGCCGATGAAGACTTGCTGCCCGTGGCCAGGGCCTTCAACCAGTTCCTCAACCTGGCCAACATGGCCGAGCAGTACCAGTTGATCCGCCGCCGCGACGCCGACCAGCCCGAGCCGTTCGAGGCCCGGGTGCTGCCCGAGCTGCTGGCGCGCCTGAAGCAGGCCGGGCACAGCAATGATGCCCTGGCCCGGCAATTGGCCAAGCTCGACATCCAGCTGGTGCTCACCGCTCACCCCACCGAAGTGGCCCGCCGCACCCTGATCCAGAAGTACGACGCCATCGCCGGCCAACTGGCAGCCCAGGACCACCGCGACCTGACCCCGGCCGAACGCCAGCAGGTGCGCGAGCGCCTGCGCCGGCTGATCGCCGAGGCCTGGCACACCGAAGAAATCCGCCGCACCCGACCGACGCCGGTGGACGAAGCCAAGTGGGGCTTCGCGGTGATCGAGCATTCGCTGTGGCACGCCATCCCCAGCCATTTACGCAAGGTCGACAAGGCCCTCCTGGAGGCTACCGGCCTGCGCCTGCCGCTGGAGGCGGCGCCGATCCGCTTCGCCTCGTGGATGGGCGGTGACCGTGATGGCAACCCCAACGTGACCGCAGCGGTCACCCGCGAAGTCCTGCTGCTGGCGCGCTGGATGGCTGCCGACCTGTTCCTGCGCGACATCGATGCGCTGGCGTCCGAGTTGTCCATGCAGCAGGCCGACGATGCCCTGCGCGAGCGGGTCGGCGACAGTGCCGAACCCTACCGTTCCCTGCTCAAGCAACTGCGCGATCGCCTGCGGGCGACGCGCGCCTGGGCGCATTCGGCATTGACCAGCAGCCAGCCGGCCAGCGCCGAGGTGCTGGTGGACAACCGCGACCTGATCGCGCCGCTGGAGCTGTGCTACCAGTCCCTGCACGCCTGCGGCATGGGTGTGATCGCCGAAGGCCCGTTGCTCGACTGCCTGCGCCGCGCCGTGACCTTCGGCCTGTTCCTGGGCCGCCTGGACGTGCGCCAGGACGCCGCCCGCCACCGTGATGCGTTGAGCGAGATTACCGACTACCTGGGCCTGGGGCGCTATGCCGACTGGGATGAAGAGCAGCGCATCGAGTTCCTCCAGGCCGAGCTGAAAAACCGCCGGCCACTGCTGCCCGCGCACTTCAAGCCGCAGGCCGATACCGCCGAGGTACTGGCCACCTGCCGGGAAATTGCTGCCGCACCGGCCGCCTCGCTGGGTTCTTACGTCATTTCCATGGCCGGTGCTGCCTCGGATGTGCTGGCGGTGCAGCTGCTGCTGAAGGAGGCCGGCCTGACTCGGCCCATGCGCGTGGTGCCGCTATTCGAGACCCTGGCCGACCTCGACAATGCCGGCCCGGTGATGCAGCGCCTGCTCGGCCTGCCAGGCTACCGCGCCAACCTGCGCGGCCCGCAGGAAGTGATGATCGGCTATTCCGACTCGGCCAAGGACGCTGGTACCACGGCTGCAGCCTGGGCGCAGTACCGGGCCCAGGAAAACCTGGTGCGTATCTGCGCCGAGCACCAGGTCGAGTTGCTGCTGTTCCACGGCCGTGGCGGCACGGTAGGCCGCGGCGGTGGCCCGGCCCACGCGGCGATCCTGTCGCAGCCACCGGGTTCGGTGGCCGGACGCTTCCGCACTACCGAGCAGGGCGAGATGATCCGCTTCAAGTTCGGCTTGCCGGGCATCGCCGAGCAGAACCTGAACCTCTACCTGGCCGCCGTGCTCGAAGCCACCTTGTTGCCACCGCCACCACCGCAGCCGGCCTGGCGCGAGGTGATGGACCAACTGGCCGCCGATGGCGTCAAGGCCTACCGCGGCGTGGTGCGGGAGAACCCCGATTTTGTCGAGTACTTCCGCCAGTCCACCCCGGAGCAGGAACTGGGGCGCCTGCCGCTGGGCAGCCGCCCGGCCAAGCGTCGCGCCGGTGGCATCGAAAGCCTGCGGGCCATCCCCTGGATCTTCGGCTGGACCCAGACCCGCCTGATGCTGCCGGCCTGGCTTGGCTGGGAAACGGCATTGAACAATGCCCTGGCCCGTGGCCAGGGTGAACTGCTGGCGCAGATGCGCGAGCAATGGCCGTTCTTCCGCACCCGCATCGACATGCTCGAGATGGTGCTGGCCAAGGCCGATGCGCAGATCGCCGAGGCCTACGACGAACGTCTAGTGCAACCGCACCTGCTGCCTTTGGGTGCGCACCTGCGCGACCTATTGTCGCAGTCGTGCCAGGTGGTACTGGGCCTTACCGGGCAGCCGGTGCTACTGGCGCACAGCCCCGAGACGCTGGAATTCATCAGCCTGCGCAACACCTACCTGGACCCGTTGCACCGCCTGCAGGCCGAGTTGCTGGCCCGCTCTCGCAGCCGCGAAGCCGCTCTGGACAGCCCGTTGGAGCAGGCCTTGCTGGTGACAGTGGCGGGTATTGCAGCCGGCCTGCGCAACACCGGCTGAGGGTAGGCCCGGGGCGCACAGGGCAGGTGCCGTGCGGGGGATGCAAGTGGGCGAAGAGGGTGGTTGCGCCGGGCGCAACCGCCTGCCAGGCCAGCCGTAGGTGGCGCATTCCTGCAACTTTGGGACGCTTGTCTGGCTGCCGGGCGCTGTGTATCTTGAGCAGCCTTCTGACCGATTTATGGTCATACCCGATTTTCCGGACTTGGCCCTGGTCGCCGAATCCATTGAATTTCATAAAAAAATTTGAGGAGCACGAGATGCGCGTAATTCTGCTGGGAGCTCCCGGGGCCGGTAAAGGTACTCAGGCAAAGTTCATCACCGAAAAGTTCGGTATCCCCCAGATTTCCACCGGTGACATGCTGCGTGCCGCCGTCAAGGCCGGTACCCCGCTGGGACTGGAACTGAAGAAAGTCATGGATGCCGGCCAGCTGGTCTCCGACGAGTTGATCATCAGCCTGGTCAAGGAGCGCATCGCCCAGCCTGATTGCGCCAAGGGCTGCCTGTTCGACGGCTTCCCACGTACCATCCCGCAAGCCGAAGCCATGGTCGCTGCCGGTGTCGACATCGACGCCGTGGTGGAAATCGCCGTGGACGACGAGGAAATCGTCGGCCGCATGGCTGGCCGCCGCGTGCACCTGGCCTCGGGCCGCACCTACCACATTCAGTACAACCCGCCGAAAGTGGAAGGCAAGGACGACGAGACGGGTGAAGACCTGATCCAGCGTGATGACGACAAGGAAGAAACCGTTCGCCATCGCCTGTCGGTCTACCACAGCCAGACCAAGCCGCTGGTGGACTTCTACCAGAAGCTGTCCGCCGCCAATGCCGGCAAGCCGAAGTACAGCCACATCGAAGGCGTCGGCTCGGTCGAAGCCATCACCGCCAAGGTTCTGGCAGCCCTGAGCTGATCCAGCGCCCGACGCACCTCGACAACGGCCCGCTTGCGGGCCGTTGTTGTTTTGGGGCTGCTTACGCAGCCCATCGCCGGCAAGCCAGCTCCCACCTCGACTGCATCGATTTCAAGCCATGTGCAGTCCCTGTGGGAGCTGGCTTGCCGGCGATGGGCCGCACAGCGGCCCCTTCGGGACACAACGCCGCCGCTGCTCTATACTGCCGCTCTTTTCCCCCTAGTACCTGGATACCCGTTCGATGACCACCCTCCTGGCCCTGGATACCGCCACCGAAGCCTGTTCCGTCGCACTGCTGCATGACGGCAAGGTAACCAGCCATTACGAGGTGATCCCGCGCATGCATGCCCAGAAGCTGCTGCCGATGATCAAGCAGCTGCTGGCCGAGTCCGGCGTGGCGCTGAATGCGCTGGATGCCATCGCCTTTGGCCGTGGCCCGGGCGCATTCACCGGCGTGCGCATTGCCATCGGTGTGGTCCAGGGCCTGGCCTTCGCCCTGGAGCGCCCGGTTTTGCCGGTGTCCAACCTGGCCGCACTGGCCCAGGGCGCGCTGCGCGAGCACGGCGTGCAGCAAGTGGCGGCCGCCATTGATGCGCGCATGGATGAAGTGTATTGGGGCTGCTATCAGGCCACCGAGGGCGAAATGCGCCTGGTTGGCCACGAGGCAGTGCTGCCGCCCGAGCAGGTGGCGCTGCCGGCGGGCAGCGCTGGCGAGTGGTTCGGTGCCGGTACCGGTTGGGGCTATGCCGAGCGCCTGGCGGTGCAGGTGGCAGCCAGCAATGCCAGTGCCTTGCCCAACGCCCTGGATATCCTCAGCCTGGCCAGCTTTGCCTGGGCACGCGGCGAGGCGATCGCTGCCGAACAGGCGCAACCGGTCTACCTGCGCGATAATGTAGCGACACCCAAGAAGCGCTGAGTGTTGTTCGTCGGTTATCGCCGATGACACTAAAACCTTTTGCGCGATCTGTGGTCCAGTTATCACTCGAGCATTAGCGATGGAACCCTGATGCTGCTAAATTGCCATCATTGGTTCTGAGTGCTCATGCCATGCGTATCGACGGTTTCTCATCGCAGTCCTACCCGATCAAGCGCACCCCACGCAAGGCAGCGGTGCGTGACGAGGCCATCGATGATGCCGAGGTGATCGAGGAGGTCGAAACCACCCCTCAGGAAGCCACCGCCCGCCGTCGCAGCGGTGGCCTGCCAGCCCGCCAGCAGGACATGATCTTCCCCCGCGCCCGTGACCGCCGCACCGCTACCGCATTGGCCAGCTACCTGAGCACCGCCGGTTTTACCGACTGGGACATGGAAGTGCTGGGGCTCGACCTGTACATTTAGTGGATGAGTCCATCACCACTGCCTTATTTTCTCGGTTGCCCGTCATGGAGCGAAAACGCCTGGCGCGACTACCTGTATCCCGCCGACGCCAACAGCAGTGAAATGCTCGGCTACTACAGCCAGGTGTTCAACGCCGTCGAGGGCAATACCACTTTCTACGCACGCCCCGCACCCGGCACCATTGCGCGCTGGGCGCAGATCATGCCCGAACACTTCCGCTTCACTGCCAAGTTCCCCCGGGACATCAGCCATGAAGGCGACCTGCGCGATCAGCTGGAACCGGCCTTTGACTTCACCCGCCTGATGGCCCCGCTGGGCCAGCGCGTAGCGCCGTACTGGCTGCAGTTGCCGGCCCAGTTCAGCCCCGCACGGCTGGGCGAGCTTTGCCACTTCCTTGACGAAGTCGGAGTGCCGGTGGCCGTGGAGGTGCGCAACCAGGCCTTCTTCGCCAAGGGTGAAGAAGAGCGGTTGCTCAACCGCCTGCTGCATGAGCGTGGCGTGGAGCGTATCTGCCTCGACCCGCGCGCCTTGTTCAGCTGTACCTCTCGTGACCCCGCCGTGCTGCATGCGCAGGCGAAGAAGCCCAAGGTGCCGCCACGCCCGGCAGCCTTCAGCCAGCACCCGCAGGTGCGCTTCATCGGCCACCCGCAGCTGGAGGCCAACGAGGCCTTTCTTACCCCCTGGGTGGACAAGGTCGCTGCCTGGGTCGAGGAAGGCCGCAACCCCTACATCTTCCTGCACACCTCGGACAACCGCCTGGCAGCGGCCTTGGCCCAGCGCTTTCACCAACGCCTGATGCAGCGCCTGCCGGGCCTTGCCGCGTTGCCGGAATTGCCGCGCACCCCCGAGGTCGAACAACTGGGGCTACTCTGACCTTTCCCTGACTGCCGGAGGTTGAACCATGGATGTGCAAACCCTGCGAGCCGAAGCCTTCAAGGCCCTGCACGAGCGTGACAGCGCCTTCGTCATCCCCAACCCGTGGGATGCCGGCTCGGCCAAGTTGCTGGCCAGCCTGGGCTTCGAGGCGCTGGCCACCACCAGTGCAGGCCTGGCTTTCAGCCTGGGCCGTCCGGACGCCGAAGGCGCCTTGAGCCTGGACGATACCCTTGATAATGCCGGGGAGATCGTCGATGCCACCCCTTTGCCGGTGGCCGCTGACCTGGAGAACGGCTTTGGCGACCTGCCCGAAGATTGCGCCCAGACCATTCTGCGGGCCGCCGAAGTCGGCTTGGTGGGTGGCTCTATCGAGGATGCCAGTGGTCACAGCGATACGCCGATCTATGATTTCGGGCTGGCAGTAGAGCGTGTGCGCGCAGCCGTGCAGGCCGCACGCAGCCTGCCGTTCCCGTTCACCCTGTGCGCCCGGGCAGAGAACCTGCTGCACGGGCGCATGGACCTGGACGACACCATCCTGCGCCTGCAGGCCTATGCCGAGGCCGGTGCCGATGTGCTCTATGCGCCCGGGCTGCGTACTGTCGAGGAAATCCGCGCGGTGGTGCAGGCCGTCGCGCCACGGCCGGTGAATGTGCTGATGGGCATGGCGGGCGTGTCGCTGAGCGTCAACCAGTTGCAGGACCTGGGTGTACGCCGCATCAGCGTCGGCTCGTCGCTTGCCCGTGCCGCGTTGGGGGCCTTCCATCGGGCCGCGCTGGAGATTCGCGATGAGGGCACCTTCGGCTACGGTGAGCAGGCGCTGCCGTTCGCCCAACTCAACGACCTGTTCCGCCGCTGATGAGGGCCGTGCTGGCGTTGCTGGCAGGCCTGTCGTTGCTTGCGGGGCTGGCCTGGCACCTGGGTTGGCAGCTGCCCGCCGCGTGGAACCCGTGGGCGCCGCTGGACGTGCGTCAGCCCCCCAACCTGCTGACCCCCTACAAGCTGTCCCGCCTTCGCGATGACCCGACGCTGTGTCGCCTGGCACTTCAAACCAGCCAGCTGCGCTACCGGGCACAAGCCGACAGTTCGACTGCTGCCGACTGCCCATTGCGGAACGTATGGCGTATCGACGGTGGTCAGGCGCGGCTCGGCGGCAGCTTCCTGGCCAGTTGTTCGTTGGCAGTGGCGTATGCACTGTTCGAAAACCATGGCCTGCAGCCTGTGGCGCAACGGGTGTTGGGGCAGCCGGTGGCTCAGGTCGACCACCTGGGCAGTTTTGCCTGCCGCAATGTCTATCACCGCAAGCAGGGCCGGCTGAGCCAGCACGCCACGGCCGATGCCTTGGACATCAGTGGCTTTCGTCTGCGGGACGGCCAGCGCATCGTCCTTGCGCGGGACTGGCAGGCGGGCGGGCAGAAAGCGGAATTCCTTCGTCAGGTGCAGCAGGCGGCCTGTGACAGCTTCAGCACGGTACTGGGGCCGGACTACAACGCTGCACACCACAACCACTTTCATGTGGACATGGGCCGCTGGCAGATCTGTCGTTGAGCGTGGGCGCGTTCAGGCGTGGGCGCGCACGTTGTTCAGCACCACCGGGCGTGCCCAGTGGATGTCGAACTCCAGGTCGGTCTGCTGCTTGGCCAGGGTGGCGTCATCGAACGGTTCGGGCGCCGGGTCCAGCAGGTTGGTCTCGAACTCGGCGATCGGCAGGAACAGCGAGCGTGGGGTAGGGCCGGGGCCGGGTTCGGCAATCGGGTGACCTTGGCTCATCACCACCGGGCGTAGCCAGCTGTTGCTGATGTCGAGCTGGCGCTGTTGCTCGATCAACTCGACTGCGCTGAACGGCTCGGGGGCGGGCGGCAGCAGGTTGGCTTCGAGTTCTGCCTTGGGCAGGAACAGTGGCTCGGGCGGTGCCACCTCGGTGTCGTGTACCGGGCAGGCCCGCTGGGCGTCGATCAGGGCCAGCGCACGGGCGCCGCCGATCGGCTCGCCGCTGCTCTGGTCGTATTGCACGAACGACTGGCTGACGCTGTCTACCGGCTCTTCCTGCTGCTCGGCCATGGCCCGGGCAAAGAAATCCTGCCACAGGTGGCTGACGCCCCCGAGTGCCTGGGTGTTGTGCTGACTGTAGTTGCCGACAGGCGACAGGTAGGTCAAGCCGATGGGAAGAGTATCTGACATGGCAGTCGCGCGCGTTGTGCTCTGGCAGAATAGCGGGATATTGCCTGTATCGGCCGAAGTAGCCGATACATTAACGGCTGGGTTCAATTTCTAGGTGTGAATGATGGAAGAGCAGGGCACAGGTATCCGGGTCGAGGCGCTGTCGGCTGAATTCGAGGCGCAAGCCGCTGCATGGGCACAGCGCCTTGAGTTGCCGCTGCTGGACGATGCTGCCGGGTTTGCCGTGCAGGTGGGCGTTGATGGCTTGCAGATCCAGCAATTGGGCCCGCAGGCCCCGGGGCCGGTGCGGGTCGACTTTGTCGAAGGCCAGGCCGCGCACCGGCGCATGTTCGGTGGTGGCAACGGGCAGATGATCGCCAAGGCGGTGGGCATTGCCCAGGGCGTGCGTCCGCAGGTGCTGGATGCCACTGCCGGGCTGGGCAAGGACGCATTCGTGCTGGCCAGCCTGGGCTGCCAGATGACCCTGATCGAACGCCAGCCGCTGATTGCCGCGTTGCTGGAGGATGGCCTGGCGCGGGCGCGGTCGGATGAAGAGGTGGGGCCGATCGTGGGGCGCATGCGCCTGCTGACCGGCAACGCCATCGAGCGCATGCGCGCCTGGGAGGGCGAGGCGCCACAGGTGATCTACCTCGACCCGATGTTCCCGCACCGGGACAAGAGTGCGCTGGTGAAGAAGGAAATGCGTGTGTTCCGGCCCTTGGTGGGTGATGACCTGGATGCCCCGGCCCTGCTCGAAGCTGCCCTGGCGCTGGCCAGCCACCGGGTGGTGGTGAAGCGGCCGCGCAAGGCGCCGATCATCGACGGGCCGAAGCCGAGCCACAGCCTGGAGGGCAAGTCGAGCCGGTATGACATTTACCCGAAGAAGGCCCTCAAGGCCTGACCTGAGAGCCTCGGTATCCTGTAGGAGCAACTATCTTATGTTGCCTGTAAGGGCCCTATCGCCGGCAAGCCAGCTCCCACAGGTACTGCTCAGGCCTTGAGGACAGTGCGATCAAGGTGGGAGCCGGCTTGCCGGCGATGGGGCCAGTCCTGGCAGCCTGATGTCTCAGGGCTGGAACGCCCGCAGGAACACACCTACCACCTCGCGCACATGCGCCTCGGCCTCATCCCCCTCCAGCGGCCCCGCGCACCCAAGCAGCAACCGGTAATCCGGTGCGCCCTTGACCAGGCAGAAGAAGTGCTCCGCCGCACGCAGCGGGTTGTCGATGCGCAGCAGCCCGCGCTCGTGCGCCCCGCGCAGCAAAGCTTCCATCCCCGCCAGCACGCGCTTGGGCCCGGCTTCGTAGAAGTACTCGCCAAAGCTCGGGTCCAGGCTGCCCTGGGCCATGATCAGGCGGCTGAGCTTGACCGCTTCATCGCTGCTGATCAGTGCCTGGAAGCCACGGGCAATGGTCAGCAGCACCTCTTCCACCGGCGCCCCCTCGGGGTACTCGAACAGCAGGTCGGGCAACTGGATCTGGCAGGTTGCCATGACCGCCGAGGAGAACAGCGTCTGCTTGTCGGTGAAGTGGCTGTATACGGTGAGCTTTGAAACACCTGCCGCCGCAGCGACCGCATCCATGCTGGTGTTGGCGTAGCCAAGGCTGAGGAACAGGGCCTTGGCTGCTTCGAGAATCGCCTCGCGTTTGGCCAGATCCTTGGGCCGGCCCGGGCTGATGGGGGCGTCGTTGGACATTGTGGTCTGCATCTGGTTGAAGAAACACCATCTTAACGGGTCAGGCGCCATCCGGCTAAAGCCTGCGGGCAAAACCTGCTGTTTGTCAGCGAAAAGCTGATCGACAGTGAGGTAGGAGATCGAGTGCAACAAAAGCCCAACGCATGGCGAAAAATTGACGGGATCATTTTAGCGTTCGTAAGTTCGCACCATTCGTCGTTTAATTGACTTTTCGTCTGGTGCAGAAATGCGCCGAGGGGAGGGGGCGACAAGTCTAAGTCCTTGATTTTCAGGCCCGGGGCGCGGTAATTGAGGCGCCGATGCACATGCGCCTCGAGGCGCTGCCTTACGGCGCAAGGGCCTGTCAGTCCGCGCGCTGACCTAGACTCCGCTGAAGGGCCTGTAGGAGAAGGCTTACAAGGGGAGGACATGGAGCGTTTTCATGGGAGGCAGGAAGATGATGCCGGACCCTGTAAAAATGATACGCGTGATGCTGATCGATTGTCGGCCTCTGATGCTGCTGGGGCTTCACGACCTGATAAATGCCAGAAAACCCCGTATGGAAGTGAGTGGCCAGGCCACTACCTATACCCATGCACTGGATCTTGCCGATCAATTGCGGCCCGATGTCATTTTCTTCAGCTTTTTTCCAGATGCGCTGGACCCGCTCGGGGTAGTTGCCGAACTCGCGCGCACTGGCGGAATGAAAGTGCTGGTGCTCAAGGGGGTGTACGAGACCGTCCCCGTTGCCCAGGCCATCGAGGCGGGCGCGCTTGGCATCGTGCTGGCCGAGGATTCAACGGAGTCGATTATCCAGGCCATCATCAAAGTCCACCATTGCGACATCAGGCTGGACAGAGCCTGGGTCAGTGGGCTTTCCGGTTATGCCTCGGCCAGGCATATACCGTTCAGGTGCAATCCGGCGCAGGCGAAACATGCACGGCTGACGTTGCGCGAGCGGGAACTCGTTCGCGCCATCGTTGGTGACCCGTCCGCCAAGTACCTGTGCATTGCCGGCCGCCTGGGTATCAGCGAGCACACCGTGCACAATCACCTCAGCAGCATCTATCAGAAGCTCAACCTCACCAACCGCATCGACTTGCTGATGTATGCGGTGCGGCACGGACTCACCGGTGGCGAAGAGCCGCCTGCGTCCACATGGGGGGAGATGGACTGAATACCCAGTGGCCAGGGCCTTTGGGGGCGAAGCTTGTCGTATCCTGCAAAAGAACACGCTGCGAAGGTAATGCCAGTCAGTTAGCGTCATTGGGGCTGCTGCGCAGCCCATCGCCGGCAAGCCGGGCTCCCACAGGGACCGCGAAAATCTTGAGGTCTGCGCCATACCTGTGGGAGCCGGCTTGCCGGCGATGGGCCGCAAAGCGGCCCCAAATCGCTTAACTGACTGGCATTACGCTGCAAGGGTGGTTTCCAGGCCACCCTCGCAGGTTTTCACGCACGCAATGTTTCAGGCGCTGCCATTGAAGATGTCGTTGTTGACGATATCGACCCCGACCAGGGTGATGGTCGTCGTCTGCCCGCCGGATTCGGCAATGGTCACGATGCTGTCTGCGCCATTGTTGTCGATCGACTGGACGACGGCATTTGGATCGCCATTGAGCACCAGCGTGTCTCGTTGCCCCGCGCCAGCATCGAACCCGCTGACCTGGTAGAGGAGCTGATCGGTCGACAGGTCGATGTTGAAGGCATCGCGCTGGCCGGTCGTGCCAACCAGGGTGAAGTCGAACGGTGCGTTGTCCGGTTCGTTGGCGAACAGGTTGGCGTCGAACGTGCTACTCGCGGAGTCGCCATCTTTGTCCGTCAGCGTCGCACTGAACTGCAATTTGACGTCGCTGGCCAGGTTCTCGGTTTCCTTGATGAACTCGATCACCGGGATCTTGATGTCGCCTCGCCCCATCGTCAGTTGCACTGCGTCAATCAGTGACGAACCTTCCTTCTGGATCAGGAACGACACCTGACCGCCAGCCTCTGGTGTCAGGGTATTCACCTCGGTCAGGTTCGATGTCGTCCCATCCGCGTAGTAGATCCGGTAGTACAGGTCTTCGGTCGCGGTGTTGTAGCCCGCTACGGAGTTGTCGATGAAGACCTTGATGCCCGTCAGCAGCGTCTCCGGGTTGATCACGAAGCTCTCATCGGCGGCGCTGATCGCTGCCAGGTTGTCGCCCTGGAGCAGGTTGTTGGCGACGCCGATGCCGGACGTGCTGACGTTCATGGCCGCAGGGTCGATGTACGACGGCAGGGGATTGGTCTGTAGCGAAGCTTCGGTCGGGTCGGGGGCCCCGAGGCCTATGCCGGTGAAGATGTCTGCCGTCGAGGCGAGTGCTTTGGCGGAGAAGAACACGATCTCCTCGGATGCCGATGGAATGGTCGGGTCATTCGTTTTAGGGATCAGCAGGGTGCGCACAGCGTCCGGGCCGCCGGCATCGAGCGAACCGTCGGCACTGCTGAGCGTGGTGACCGAACTGAAGCCTTGCACCAGGTCCAGTGTATAGCTGCCATTGGCAAAGGCCGTCAGCGTGTAGTCGATCGTGGTGTTGGCCGTTGTGGCGTTATTGTCGAAGTCCCCGGTCAGGGTGCCGGTGAAGTGGAACGCACCATTGGCGTCGGGCGAAGGCGACGTCTCGGTGAGTGTGCCGGTGCCGGTCGTGGTGGTATTGTCTGGCCTGACCAGCGTGAACTGGCCACCCACCAGCGAAATGTCCAGACCGGTCGTTCCCAGGCCGTCGGCGCCGATCGTACTGTTCCAGAACCCATATTGCGGCAGGATACTCCCGGTTCCGATCAGGTTGCCGAAGGCAAGTGTGGGTCCATCATCGTGGAACACCAGGTTCTGCCCGATGTTCAGGGTGGCCTGGGCGCTGTCGCCGTCCTTGTCGGTCTTGGTCGCGGTCAAGGTCACCAGATTGTCGGCGGTCAGGGTCTTCGAATCATCGGGGTTGCTGGCGTCGGGGTGCACGATGGCGCGAAGCTGGTCGAGGGTAACGGAGCCGTTGCTGGCGACGCTGACGGTGAACACCAGGTGGTTGCCGACGGCCGAACGGCCTTCCACCACAGTGCCGTTGAGCGACAGGTTGACTGCCGAGCCGGTAGCCGTGTCGGTCAGGCCGGAGGCGCCGGCCACCACGCCCAGGGCGTAGGTGAGCGTGCCGGCGTCATCGGCACCGAAGGCTGAGGTGAAGTTGGAGGCGAAGCTCTGGGTGGCGTCGGTCGCCAGGAATGTTTCATCGACGGTCAGGACTGGTTCCGTGCCGGTGGTGCTGATGCTCGGGCCATCATCCTTGAACACCAGGTTCTGCCCGATGTTCAGGGTAGCCTGGGCGCTGTCGCCGTCCTTGTCGGTCTTGGTCGCGGTCAAGGTCACCAGGTTGTCGGCGGTCAGGGTCTTCGAGTCATCGGGGTTGTTGGTGTCGGGATGCACGATGGCGCGAAGCTGGTCGAGGGTAACGGAACCGTTGCTGGCGACGCTGACGGTGAACACCAAGTGATTGCCGACGGCCGAACGGCCTTCCACCACGGTGCCATTGAGCGACAGGTTGACTGCCGAGCCGGTAGCCGTGTCGGTCAGGCCGGAAGCGCCTACCACCACGCCCAGGGCGTAGGTGAGCGTACCGGCGCCATCGGCGCCGAAGGCCGAGGTGAAGTTGGCGGCTAAGCTCTGGGTGGCGTCCGTCGTCAGGTCCGTTTCATCGACGGTCAGGACTGGTTCCGTGCCGGTGGTGCTGATGCTCGGGCCGTCATCCTTGAACACCAGGTTCTGGCCGATGTTGAGGGTGGCCTGGGCGCTGTCGCCATCCCCGTCGGTTTTGGTCGCGGTCAAGGTCACCAGGTTGTCGGCGGTCAGGGTCTTCGAGTCATCGGGGTTGTTGGTGTCGGGGTGCACGACGGCGCGAAGCTGGTCGAGGGTGACCTCGCCGTTGCTGGCGACGCTGACGGTGAACACCAGATGGTTACCGACGGCCGAACGGCCTTCCACTATGGTGCCATTGAGCGACAGGTTGACTGCCGAGCCGGTGGCCGTGTCGGTCAGGCCGGAAGCGCCTGCCACCACGCCAAGGGCGTAGGTGAGCGTACCGGCACCATCGGCGCCGAAGGCCGAGGTGAAGTTGGCGGCGAAGCTCTGGGTGGCGTCCGTCGTCAGGTCCGTTTCATCGACGGTCAGGACTGGTTCCGTGCCGGTGGTGCTGATGCTCGGGCCGTCATCCTTGAACACCAGGTTCTGGCCGATGTTGAGGGTGGCCTGGGCGCTGTCGCCGTCCTTGTCGGTCTTGGTCGCGGTCAAGGTCACCAGATTGTCGGCGGTCAGGGTCTTCGAGTCATCGGGGTTGTTGGTGTCGGGGTGCACGATGGCGCGAAGCTGGTCGAGGGTGACTTCGCCGTTGCTGGCGACGCTGACGGTGAACACCAGGAGGTTGGTGGTGGCCGTGCGGCCTTCAACCACGGTGCCGTTGAGCGACAGGTTGACCGCCTCGCCGGTGGCCGTGTCGGTCAGGCCGGAGGCGCCTGCCACCACGCCCAGGGCGTAGGTGAGCGTACCGGCACCATCGGCGCCGAAGGCCGAGGTGAAGTTGGCGGCGAAGCTTTGCGTGGCATTGGTCGTCAGGTCCGTTTCATCGACGGTCAGGACCGGTTCAGTGCCGGTGGTACTGATGCTCGGGCCGTCATCCTTGAATACCAGGTTCTGGCCGATGTTGAGGGTAGCCTGGGCGCTGTCGCCGTCCTTGTCGGTCTTGGTCGCGGTCAAGGTCACCAGGTTGTCGGAGGTCAGGGTCTTCGAGTCATCGGGGTTGTTGGTGTCGGGATGCACGATGGCGCGGAGCTGGTCGAGGGTAACGGAACCGTTGCTGGCGACGCTGACGGTGAACACCAGAAGGTTGGTGGTGGCCGTGCGGCCTTCCACCACGGTGCCATTGAGCGACAGGTTGACCGCCTCGCCGGTGGCCGTGTCGGTCAGGCCGGAGGCACCCGCCACCACGCCCAGGGCGTAGGTGAGCGTACCGGCGCCATCGGCGCCGAAGGCCGAGGTGAAGTTGGCGGCGAAGCTCTGCGTGGCGTCGGTCGCCAGGATTGTTTCATCGACAGTCAGGACCGGTTCCGTACCCGTGGCGCTGATACTGGGCCCATCGTCTTCGAAGCTCATCTTGGAGCCGATTTCGGCGGTTGCGGTAGAAACCTGGCGCAGCATGAAACCGCCGATATCGAAGTCGGCATGTTCATTGCCTTTGGCGTCGACGGCGGCCCCATTCTCGACGAGTACGCGGTTGTGATCCTGTGTGGTGGTGTACTCGATCTTCTGGCCGGCTTTGATGCCGGTGAGGGTGGCGACGCCGGAAGCAAAGCTGATGACGATGCTCGGGTCATTCACCGACCCGTTTGAGTTCTCGATCACCTGGCCAGTGGCGATATTGATGACGCGAACGTTGGTGATCGCCACCGTGGCATCGTTGGCGTAGCCATTGACGAAATTCACGCCAGGTTCAGCGGCGGTGCTGAAGGCGCTGATCCTGACCACGGCGCTCTTGCCGCTTTGCAACTGCACGACATCGAACGTGGCCGACTTTGCATTGAACACGGCGGTGAAGTCGACGTTAGCTTCGATATCCGCTTCGTTCTGGTCCAGGTTGGGAATGGTCACATTCTGCCGGGCGCCGGTGACAAAGGTAAAACGGACACCTTCCTGTTCCACGATCATCTGGTTGTTGGTGCCGAAGGTGGTCGGGCCGCCCGCCTGGCTGGTATTGATCGTATCGCCCGTGGTGATGTTGGCACCGCTCGACTGGTCGGCCGGGTCCTTGCCGGTGGCGATGATCGTCGGGTCGGTGATGCGCAGGATGCCGCCATCATTGACGACGGTCGGGTTCGCGGTGGTGAACATCAGGAACAGGTTCTGGCCGGAGGGTGCGTTGGCCAGGCTGAATGCCAGATCCTGGTTGGTGCCGATGAACACCTTGTTCAGCAGATTGAGCGTGTCGTCGGGGTTGCTCGTGTCCGGATGCTTCAGCGGCTGGTATTCCACCGTCCAGATCTTGCCGCCGCTGACGGGCGATCCCGTTTCTTCGATATAGCCCGCGAAGATGATCGCGCCTGTCGGCCCGCCAGCGCGGCCCAGCACGATGTTGTTGTTGGTATCGGTGTAGAGCAGGATATCGACGCCATTGAGGGTATCCAGCCCGCTGTCCAAGCCATTGAGAGGCGCGCCAGCGCTGTCGGTGAAGCTGATGTCGGTGATGCTGCCTCCCGATACCGGGGTGATGCTGAACGCATTGCTCCCGGTGTTGCCGACGGCGCCGGTATAGCCGCTCAAGGCGGCACCTGCCGGGGTACCGGCCCCCAGTGTGGTCAAGCGGGTCGAAAAGGCGGAGGGCAGGGACGCCACCAGGATGTCGTTGTCGTCGGCATCCGAGGCCGGGGTTGTTGTGGCTGTGCCGTTCTGCAACGCGGCCGTTTCGTCCAGCGTCACGCTCACACCGGTCGCGGTGATGATCGGCGCGCTGTCTGTGAACGAGGCCGTGGCCATCACGTCGTCAGCACTGCCTAACACTTGGTCGGCACCCGCGGCCGTCGCGCTGAGCAGGAAGGTGGCGCCCGCCGAGTCGTCGGGGTTGACGTACCACGAGGTGGTGATGCTGCCGTTGACCTGGCCGTCGAGATCGTCAGCGCCGCCGTCGGTCACGTACCAGGGGGTGTGACCTTCGCCGGAGCTGGTGGCGAGTACATCGTCGGGGGTGCCCCACAGCTTGTCCGCACCGGCGTCCGTGACATGGTCCACCTCGAATGCGACCGTGCTTCCCGCCGCAAAGCCGCTGGCCGTGATGGTGGCAGTGCTGCCAGGGCTATAGTCGCTCAGGTCGGTGGTAACGGTTGGTGAGGAGATGGGGGGTAGGTCGTCGCCGGAGGGGCTGCTGTGTTTGTCCGTTGGCGAGGCGTTCTTCTTGCGAATAGTCATGGCTCTCTCCCAGGCACTGCCGGTTGTCGAGGCCAGATCGCAGGCCCCAGTTACAGGCTTCAACTATGGCGAAGCGCCATGAGCCGCGCATCGGCTGATACTCCCAGGCGGGGTGGGAGTATCGGACTACATGGCACTGGCGCCGGGAGGCCGAAGACGCACGGTCCCCTGCCGTTCAGCGCGCGCCTGTCGTATTCGGCTGCAGCCTCTTCCCGGCATCCGTTGCCTGACTTAATATACTCTCCAGTACAAATATTGAATGTGCCCTCCGCGAAAGGATTCATCATGTTGCGCCATGCCTTGTCCATCGCTCTGTCCGCCGCTGCCGTGCTGTTGCTGGCGGCGTGCGGCCAGGAAGCCGCCCCACCTGCTGTGCCGCGCCCGGCGCTGGTGGTGCAGCCGCAGCCGGCCGAAGCCGCTGCCGACAGTTACCCCGGCGAAGTGCGGGCGCGCTTCGAGCCGGAACTGGCTTTCCGCATTGGCGGCAAGGTCAACAAGCGCCTGGTCGAGGAAGGGCAGCGGGTCAAGGCCGACCAGCCGCTGGCCGAGCTGGACCCGCAGGATGTGCGCCTGCAACTGGAAGCCAACCGTGCCCAGCTGGCGGCCGCCGAGGCCAACCTGTCGCTGGTGCGCGCCGAGCGCGATCGCTACCAGAAGCTGCTGGACCGGCAGATGGTCAGCCATTCCCAGTTCGATAACGCCGAAAACCTCTACCGCGCCGGCCTGGCCCGGCTGAAACAGGCCAAGGCCGAGTTCGACGTGGCTGGCAACCAGGCTGAATACGCTGTGCTGCGCGCACCCCAGGCCGGGGTGATCGCCAAGCGCCAGGTGGAAGTGGGCCAGGTGGTCGCCGCAGGGCAGACCGTGTTCACCCTGGCCGCCGATGGCGAGCGGGAAGTGGCCATCGGCCTGCCGGAGCAGCAGTTCGCCCGCTTCGCCGTGGGCCAGCCGGTGAGCGTGGAGCTGTGGTCGCACCCGCAAGAGCGCTTCCAGGGGCGTATCCGCGAGTTGTCACCGGCCGCCGACCCGCGTTCGCGCACCTTCGCTGCCCGCATCGCCTTTACCACGGCCGCCACGCCGGCGGAGCTGGGCCAGAGCGCCCGGGTGTTCATCGCCCACGAAGGGCTGATCCCGCTGGCGGTACCGCTGTCGGCAGTCACTGCGGAAAACGGCCAGGCCTACGTCTGGCGGGTCAACAAGGACAGCCGCCTGGAGCGGGCAGTGGTGCGCCTGGGGCCCTACGGCGCCGACAGCGTACCCGTGCTCGAAGGCCTCGCCCCCGGCGACTGGGTCGTCGCCGCGGGTGGCCATGTATTGCGCGAGGGCCAGGAAATACGCCCCGTGGACCGTACCAACCGCGTAGTGAACCTGACGGCCAAGGAGTAAGTCCCGATGGGTTTCAACCTTTCTGCCTGGGCGCTGCGCAACCGCCAGATCGTCCTGTTCCTGATGATCCTGCTGGCGGCCATTGGCGCCATGTCCTACACCAAGCTCGGCCAGAGCGAGGACCCGCCGTTCACTTTCAAGGCCATGGTCATCCGTACCCTGTGGCCCGGTGCCACTGCCGAGGAAGTGTCGCGCCAGGTCACCGAGCGCATCGAGAAGAAGCTGATGGAAACCGGCGAGTACGAGCGGATCGTGTCGTTCTCCCGCCCGGGCGAATCGCAGGTCACCTTCATGGCCCGCGACTCGCTGCATTCCAAGGACATCCCCGAGCTGTGGTACCAGATCCGCAAGAAGGTCGCGGACATCCGCCACACCTTGCCGCCGGAAATCCAGGGCCCGTTCTTCAATGACGAGTTCGGCACCACCTTCGGCAATATCTATGCGCTGACGGGTGAGGGCTTCGATTACGCGGTGCTCAAGGACTATGCCGACCGTATCCAGATCCAGTTGCAGCGGGTCAAGGACGTCGGCAAGGTCGAGCTGATCGGCCTGCAGGACGAGAAAATCTGGATCGAGCTGTCCAACCTCAAGCTGGCCACCCTCGGCGTGCCGCTGGAGGCCGTGCAGCAGGCCCTGCAGGAGCAGAATGCGGTCAGCACCGCCGGCTTCTTCGAAACGCCCAGCGAGCGCCTGCAACTGCGGGTGAGCGGGCGCTTCGACAGCGTCGAGCAGATTCGCCAGTTCCCCATCCGCGTGGGGGACCGCACCTTCCGTATCGGCGATGTGGCCGAGGTGCACCGCGGCTTCAACGACCCGCCCGCACCGCGCATGCGCTTCATGGGCGAGGATGCCATTGGCCTGGCGGTTTCGATGAAGGACGGCGGCGACATTCTGGTGCTGGGCAAGGCATTGGAAAGCGAGTTCGAGCGCCTGGCGCGCAGCCTGCCGGCCGGCATGGAGCTGCGCAAGGTCTCGGACCAGCCAGCGGCGGTCAAGGCTGGCGTGGGCGAGTTTGTCCAGGTGCTGGTCGAGGCGCTGGTCATCGTGCTGCTGGTGAGCTTCTTCTCGCTGGGCCTGCGCACGGGGCTGGTGGTGGCACTGGCCATCCCGTTGGTGCTGGCCATGACCTTCGCCGCCATGCACTACTTTGGCATCGGCCTGCACAAGATCTCCCTTGGCGCGCTGGTGCTGGCCCTGGGCTTGTTGGTCGATGACGCGATCATTGCCGTGGAGATGATGGCGATCAAGATGGAGCAGGGCTACGACCGCCTCAAGGCGGCCAGCTACGCCTGGAGCAGCACCGCCTTCCCGATGCTCACCGGCACCCTGATCACGGCGGCGGGCTTCCTGCCCATTGCCACGGCAGCCTCCAGTACGGGCGAATACACCCGTTCGATCTTCCAGGTGGTGACCATCGCCTTGCTGACCTCCTGGGTGGCCGCCGTGGTATTCGTGCCTTACCTGGGCGAGCGCCTGCTGCCGGACCTGGCCAAGCTGCATGCCGCGCGCCATGGCAAGGACGGCCACGCGCCAGACCCTTACGCCACACCGTTCTACCAGCGTGTACGGCGTGTGGTGGAGTGGTGCGTGCGGCGGCGCAAGACGGTGATCTTGCTGACCATTGCCGCCTTTGTCGGCAGTATCCTGCTGTTCCGCTTCGTGCCCCAGCAGTTCTTCCCGGCCTCCGGGCGCCCGGAGTTGATGGTCGACCTGAAACTGGCCGAGGGTGCCTCGCTGGCCAACACCGCCGAGCGGGTCAAGCAACTGGAGGCGTTGCTCAAGCAGCAGGAGGGTATCGACAACTACGTGGCCTATGTGGGCACCGGTTCGCCGCGTTTCTACCTGCCGCTGGACCAGCAGCTGCCTGCGGCCAGCTTCGCCCAGTTCGTGGTACTGGCCAAGTCGATGGAAGACCGCGAGCGCCTGCGCAGCTGGCTGATCAGCACCGTGGACCAGCAGTTCCCCGACCTGCGTGCCCGGGTCACCCGCCTGGAAAACGGCCCGCCCGTGGGTTACCCGGTGCAGTTCCGGGTGACTGGCGAGCACATCGAGAAGGCCCGTGCGCTGGCCCGCGAAGTGGCCGACAAGGTGCGCCAGAACCCGCATGTGGTTAACGTTCACCTGGACTGGGAGGAGCCGAGCAAGGCGGTGTTCCTCGAGATCGACCAGGACCGCGCCCGCGCCCTGGGCGTGAGCACCGCGCACCTGTCGAGCTTCCTGCAAAGCTCGCTGACCGGCACCACGGTCAGCCAGTACCGCGAGGACAACGAGCTGATCGAGATCCTGCTGCGCGGCACCCGGCAGGAACGCAACGAGCTGGGCAACCTCGGCAGCCTGGCATTGCCGACCGACAATGGCCAGAGCGTGGCGCTGTCGCAGGTTGCGACCCTGGAGTACGGCTTCGAGGAAGGCATCATCTGGCACCGTAACCGCTTGCCGACGGTGACCGTGCGCGCCGATATCTACGACAAGGAGCAGCCGGCGACGCTGGTGAAGCAGATCGAGCCGACCCTGCATGACATCCGCGCCAAGCTGCCGGATGGCTATTTGCTGGAAGTGGGCGGCACGGTGGAGGACTCAGAGCGCGGGCAGAAGTCGGTGAATGCCGGCATGCCGCTGTTCGTGGTGGTGGTGCTGAGCTTGCTGATGATCCAGCTGCGCAGCTTCTCGCGCACGGTGATGGTGTTCCTCACTGCGCCGCTGGGGCTGATTGGCGTGACCTTGTTCCTGCTGGTGTTCCGCCAGCCGTTCGGTTTTGTCGCCATGCTCGGCACCATTGCCCTGGCGGGGATGATCATGCGCAACTCGGTGATCCTGGTGGACCAGATCGAGCAGGACATCGCGGCGGGACTGGAGCGCTGGCAGGCGATCATCGAAGCCACGGTGCGGCGCTTCCGCCCGATCGTGCTGACTGCACTGGCAGCGGTGCTGGCGATGATTCCGTTGTCGCGCAGTGTGTTCTACGGGCCGATGGCGGTGGCGATCATGGGCGGGTTGATCGTGGCCACGGTGCTGACCCTGCTGTTCTTGCCGGCGTTGTATGCGGCTTGGTTCAGGGTGAAGAAGAGCTGAAGGCCGCAGGGGAGGGCTTTGCCCTCCTATCGCGACACAAGGCCGCTCCCACAAAGGTCCTGCATTCGCCGATCTATGTAGGAGCGGCCTTGTGTCGCGATGGGCTGCAAAGCAGCCCCCAGGGGGCCCTCAGAGGGCGCCGAAGACCTTCTTGGCCAGGCTGGTAGCCGCTTCAGCCGGGTTCTGGCGAATGCTCTGCTCCTGCTTGGCAATCATCTCGAACAGGCCATCCAGTGCCTTTTCAGTCACGTAGTTCTCGATGCTGGCGCTCTTGGCATCGACCACACCCAACGCCACGGCCTGCCCGGCAAAGTTGTTGTACTGCTGAGCCAGGCCAACCTTGTCGGTAGCCTGCTTGACGATCGGCAGGAACTTGGCGCGGATCTGCTCGCGGCTGCTCTTGTTCAGGTACTGGGTGGCCGAGTCGTCACCGCCGCTGAGGATGCCCTTGGCATCGGTCACGCTCATGTTCTTCACGGCATCTACCAGAATCGCCTGGGCCTGCGGCACGGCAGCCTCGGCGGCCTTGTTCATGCTGGTTTCCAGGGCTTCGACCTGTTCACCCTTGCCGAACATCTTCATCGCCTTGGCGGCCTTGCCCAGGTCGCCTGGCAGTTCGATACGCACGTCCGGGTTGTTGCTGAAGCCGCCCGGGGTGCTCAGCTGCTTGACGGCCAGTTGTGCGCCTTGGGTCAGGGCATCCTTCAGGCCGCCGGTGGCGTCTTTCTGGGTCAGGTCGCCCAGCGACAGGGCCAGGGCACTGGCCGACAGCAGCAGGCCGGCGCACAGGGTGGTGAAACGCAGGGAGGTGCGGATCATGAAGCTTTCCTTGTAGACAGATGAATACGGGTATCAGCGGACTGGATCGACCTTGATCCGCACGGGCTGTGGGGCACTGCCGTCGAGCATGACGCCGTGGTGTTCGGTGTTGATGAACAGCAGCTTGCCGTCCAGCTCGATGCGCGCGCTTACCGCATAGCGGTGGCCGGGCTTGACCTGGGCCGGGTCGTAGGTGAGGTGGAACGGCAGCGGTACGTTGCCTTTGACCGGGCCGGCCTGACGGGCCAGGGTCACCGCCGGGGCGTCCATCAGCGAAACGTCCTGCAGTTCCACGCTGAGGGTGGCGGCAGGTGGCAGGGCGCTGCGCTGCAGGTAGAAGACTTCGCCATCCAGGCTGGCCTGGTTGGACGGGGTGTGGCTGGAACAGGCTGCGAGCAAGGATGCGCAACACAGCATAAAGAGCTTTTTCATGGTATCTCCGAAGTCCTTGGCGTTGGCTTGTGGCCAACCCCAGGGACTTTAGCGGATTTCTTCTGGTGGGTCCTTGATGAAGATGCGACAAAGAGTGGGGAGAGCAAGGCGAAGCGCAATATTCAGCTACGGCGCGGCGGTCGCAGGCTGATTGTCTCCAGTTCGGTAACGCTTGGAAGGGTCAGGCCGCGCAGCGTTCGCCCGGCATATGGGGTCATGGTCTGTGGGTCGTAGTAGGCCACGCGCAGAAGCAAGGGTTCGTCGTCATTGACTGTGTTGCCATCCAGGTATGTGGTAAGCGTCAGGGGGGCCTGCGTCGGCCACAGGGTGGCACCGGCAATGTAGCTGGAGTTTCTGTTGCTGTAACCGTCTTCCTGGGTCCGATACAGGCCGAGTGTCATGAGCGCCTGCCGCTTTAGCAACTCTTCGGGAATCTCAATGATGTTCTTCATCTCGATGATCGCGGGCGACAGGGGCGGCTGACCTTGCTCGCCAGGCTGGGCGGGTATCCTCAGGACCATGGGAGGGTTTGGCTCAGACTGGTTGATTGCAAGTGGCATCGACAGGTTCAAGCCGTTTGGCTCTTCATTGACGCCAACGCCATAACTGGCCACCAGCGTTGGTTTGGCACCTTCCGGCAGGCTATTGCGGTCCAGCAGCAAGCTGAATGGCATTGTGGCGCCAAGTGTCTGGCATCCCCAGGTGGCCAGGATGATCTTGTTCTCATCCGTGCCCAGCTGTACGCGTACGCCAACGTGTGGTGCGCCTTCAGCTGTATGGATGCACGACGGGACCACCACGGTCCCGCAAATCTCGATGAAGTTGGCGGGGAGCATGTTGATTTTCCTCGGTTCAGTCTTGGGTACAGGTGGCCAGTCAACCAGCGAGGTCGTCGCTGAGCAGGGGACCGTTTTCGGTGGCAACCAGATCGACAGTTACCCGTTGTGTACCCGATACCGTGGCTGGTTCTATCGAGTGACGGCTGGTGTTGATGTAGCGCAGCTGGCCGTTTATCTCGATGCGCGCGGCGAGGGCATAGCTGCGGCGTGGGTCGATAAGGCTGGTATCAAAAGTCAGCGGCAGATTGATCGGCATCAGGCCGCCACAGCGCAGACGCAACTCGGCAAGGCTGATGGAGCGCGCATCTGCCTTCGAGATATCGATCAGCTTCAATTCAACCAGGCCGGACGGTGCGAGCGTGTTATCGCCTGAGGAAACTATTTCAACGTCCAGCGTCTTCATTTGAGTCATGTTGGTGCTCCTTGAGAGGGATGGGCTTGAAGTAGCGCCGTGATCCTGATCCCTCCCAAGGGCCGAGAGCAGCCTGAAAAACTACCTTTGCATAACCTCCGCAGGCTCATCTCGGTGTAATGCCACCTGGCGGATCGACAGGCGCAGTTCCGCCGACAGCACGCGCTTGGCCACGCCCTCGGCCAGCTCGCCGAGCTTGTCGTGATAACCCAGCTTGCCCTGGGCATCTGCATGCAGCACGCCTTGCTCGAGCAGGGTCTGGATGAAGTGGCGGAACAGGGTCTTGTCGAAGAACTCCGGGGCGTTCAGGCCGTGCAGGATCGACAGGCGCTGGGCCATCATCACGCACAGGTCTTCCAGTTCTTCGGCGCTGAGGCTGTTCTGCCCCCTGTTCAGCAGCAGCGAGGTGGCCATGTAGAAACGCTGCAGGGTCTGGGTGATGGTGCGGGCGAGCAGGGTCAGCAACACGAACTGCCGCGAGCTGGGTGCCGGGCGAATGTAGGTGTCGTTGTCCTGGCGCAGCAGCCCTTGCTCGACCAGTGCGGTCAGCCACTGGTCGATCACCGCATCCAGTTGCTCCGGCGTCCAGCGCAGGAACAGTTCGGCCTGCAGGTAGGGGTACAGCGCGTGCACATACTGGCCCAGCAGTTCGCGGCTCATGCGCGAACTGCTGAGGAAGAAGCTGGCCAGCAGCGCCGGCAGGGCGAAGATGTGCAGCACGTTGTTGCGGTAATAGGTCATGAGTACCGCGTTGCCTTCATCCAGATACAGGATGCGGCCCATGGCGTCCTTCTGCTCGGCCACCAGGTTCATCCCGCGCACGTGCTCGATCAGCGCCTGGCCTTCGCCGTCGGGCAGGGTGGTGTGCGGCGAGTAGGGCACCTGGCGCAGCAAGGCCAGGTACAGGTCGAGCACGCGGGTCAGGGCGCGCTCGTCCAGGGCCAGGCGGCTGGTGGACAGCAGCGCCAGGGCCACCAGGTTGACCGGGTTGATCGCGGCCGCCTCGTTGAGATGGCGGGCCACGGTTTCACCCAGGCGGGTGGTGGTGGCGTTGAGCCAGGCCGGGCGGTACTGCGGGCCGTGGTCCTGTTCACGCCAGCCGGGCTGTTGCTGGTCGAGGAAGCCGGCCAGGCGGATCGGCTCGCCGAAGTTCACGTATACCTGGCCAAAGCGCTGCTTGAGCGCGCCGAACACCTTGAAGATATCGAAGATCGACTCTTTCTTCTTGCTGGCACCGCGCAGCTCGCCCAGGTAGGTGCGGCCTTCGAGCACGCGCTCGTAGCCGATGTACACCGGCACGAACACGATCGGCGTGCGCGACGAGCGCAGGAAGCTGCGCAGGGTAATGGCCAGCATCCCGGTGCGTGGCTGCAGCATGCGACCGGTGCGCGAGCGGCCGCCTTCGACGAAGTACTCGACCGGGAAGCCCTTGGTGTACAGGGTGTGCAGGTACTCGTTGAACACCGCGGTGTACAGCGGGTTGCCCTTGAACGTGCGGCGCATGAAGAAGGCACCGCCACGGCGCAGCAGGTTACCCACCAGCGGCATGTTGAGGTTGATGCCCGCGGCCACGTGCGGCGGTGTCAGGCCGTTGCGGAACAGCAGGTACGACAGCAGCAGGTAGTCGATATGGCTGCGGTGGCACGGCACATAGATCACTTCGTGGCCGGGGGCGATGCCTTGTACCTGCTCGATATGGTTGACCTTGATGCCGTCGTAGATCTTGTTCCAGAACCAGCTCAGCACCACTTCGAGGAAGCGGATGGCGGTGTAGGTGTAGTCCGAGGCGATCTCGTTGCCATAGCGCAGAGCCTGGGCTTCGGCCTTGGCCAGCGGCAGGTTTTCGCGCTGCGCCTCATCGACGATGGCCTGGCGCACCTGGGGTGCGTGGATCAGGCCCTTGACCAGGTTGCGCCGGTGCGAGATGTCCGGGCCGATGACGGCGGTCTTGAGGTTGCGAAAGTGCACGCGCATCAGGCGCTGGGCCATGCGCACGGTGCGCTCGTGGCCCTTGTTGTGCTGTACCAGTTCACGCAGGTGGATGGGCGCGGAGAACTGCACCCGGGTCTTGCGCCCGAGGATCAGCACGGTCAGCAGCCGGCGCAGGCGCCCGGTAACCGCCCAGCTGTCGGCGAACAGCAACTTCCACGGGCTGGATTCGCTCGCCGGGGTCTGGCCCCAGAACACACTGACCGGAATGATCTGCGCATCCTCTTCGGCATGCTGGCTGACGGCGGCGACCAGGCGCTCCAGGGTAGGCGGGGCGCCGCGCTTGTCATGGCGGCCGAGCCAGTCCGGGTCTGGGGTCAGGTAGAAGAACGCCGCCGGTTCCTGCAGCGGGCCAACCGCCACCGGCAGCACCGGGCGCGGCAGGCCTGCCTTGGTGCATTCATGGTCGAGCACGGCCAGGTCGGTGAGCGCGGGCGAGGGCAGGGCATAGAACACCGGGCGGCTGCGGTCGAGCTTGAGGGTGAGGGAGGACTGGTTGATGGTCTCGGAGCGCACCCACAGGTACAACAGGCGACGCAGGGCGCCGAAGATCAGGCGGCGCAGGGGGGAACGGGTCATGGGGTGTGTGCCCTGGGTGTGATTTTCAGGTGGGTATCCAGCCAATTAGTCTGCCGTATCCGCGCAAGTTCAGCAAAAATCGCCGAACGGCGCGACGGTCATCAAATTTTTTTGTTCTGTGTCATATACTCGGCCTGCCACTTGCAAGATATTTGCGCAAGCGGCGTCGACACAGGGAGGGACTCTGTGTCTGCAAGGCGATCTTCACAATAAAAATCCGGAGTAGTTCAGATGTCGTCTCGTGAGACTGGGAATGTAAAGTGGTTCAACGATGCCAAGGGTTATGGCTTCATTCAGCGCGAAGGTGGTGCGGATGTATTCGTCCACTATCGGGCGATCCGTGGTGAGGGGCATCGTACCCTGGTCGAAGGACAGCGGGTGGAATACGCCTGCGTGCAGGGCCAGAAAGGCCTGCAAGCCGAGGACGTAGTAGGCCTCTGAGCCTCATGCTGTAAGGCTTGTTGTGGGAGCTGGCTTGCCGGCGATCACCGGCGAAGCCGGTGCCAGGCACCGTGTTGCCTGCATCGCCGGCAAGCCGGGCTCCCACAAAGAATGCAGTGCATTCAGGTACGCCAGGTGATTTCCTCTTCACCGTCGGCGCTGATGCGGACCCAGCGGTCGGCATCTTCTTCCCCATCTTCCTCCACCCAGCCACCTGGCGCGCAGCGCACTTCCACGCCCAGTGCGGCGAATGCGGCGCGGGCGCAGGCAACGTCATCGGCCCACGGCGTCTGGTCGCTTTCCAGGTACAGGCTGTTCCATTTCCCTACAGCCTTGGGTAACCAGGTGACCGGAATGTTACCGGCCTGGCATTTGAAGGTATGGCCTTTCTGCTTCCATTCGCTGCATGGGCCGATTGCCTGGGCGAGCCACTCGGCAATCTGCTTGTGGTCGACGTCGGCGTCCTTCAGGTAGATCTCGATATCAGGTTGGCGCATAAGGGCTCCGGGTGTGCTCAGTCTTGGCGCACGAAATAGTCATAACGCATGGAAACCGTGACCTCGAACGGCTCGGGCTGGTCGATCACCCGGGCACGCTTTTCGGCACTGGCACGCCAGCCGTGCGGGGTCATGGCCAGCAGGTCGGCGCGGGCCTTGGGCGCGGCCAGGCTCAGGCGGAACTCCAGGGTTTCGCTGTGGGCATGGGCCATGCCTTCGGGGACCAGGGCCAGGTGTTTGTCGTCGGCGTAAGGGCGTACTTCATCGTAGAGCACTTCGCGCAGCTCCATCAGGTGGCCGCTGGTGGGGCCGACCCGCATCAGGCCGCCGCCGGGGCTGAGCAGGCGTTTGGCCTCGGCCCAGTCCAGCGGGCTGAACACGCTGGCGATGAACTGGCAGCTGGCGTCGGCCAGCGGCACGCGGGCCATGCTGGCGACCATCCAGGTAACCTCGGGCGCGCGGCGACAGGCACGCTTGACCGCCTCACGGGAGATGTCCAGGGCGTAGCCGTCGGCAGCCGGCAGGGCCTGGGCGATCTGCGCGGTGTAGTAACCCTCGCCACAGCCGATGTCCAGCCAGGCACCGGGCTGGCGCTCGGCGGCCAGCTCGGCCAGGCGGCGCGCCACCGGCGCGTAGTGGCCGGCGTCGAGGAAATCGCGGCGGGCTTCGACCATGGCCTGGTTGTCACCCGGGTCGCGGCTGTTCTTGTGCTGCACCGGCAGCAGGTTCAGGTAACCCTGGCGGGCGCGGTCGAAGCGGTGGCCGGCCGGGCACACCACACCGTTGTCGAGCCGGCTCAGCGGTGCCTGGCAAAGAGGGCAGGCGAGCATCAGGCGAGCAACCGGACCAGGGTCTGGTAATAGATTTCGGTCAGCAGGTCGAGGTCGCTGGCCAGGATCCGCTCATCCACCTGGTGGATGGTGGCGTTGACCGGGCCGAGCTCGACCACCTGGGTGCCCATGGTGGCGATGAAGCGGCCATCAGAGGTACCACCGCTGGTGGACGGCTGGGTGTCGCGGCCGGTGACGCCCTTGATGCTGGCCGAGACGGCGTCCAGCAGTTCGCCCGGTTCGGTGAGGAACGGCAGACCCGACAGCGCCCAGTCGATCGACCAGTCCAGTTCATGCTTGTCGAGGATCGCCGACACCCGCGCCTGCAGGCCTTCGACGGTGGACTCGGTGGAGAAGCGGAAGTTGAACAGTGCGGTCAGCTCGCCCGGGACCACGTTGGTGGCGCCGGTGCCGGAGTTGAGATTGGAGATCTGGAAGCTGGTCGGCGGGAAGAACGCATTGCCTTCGTCCCAGTGCTCGGCCGCCAGTTCAGCCAAGGCCGGTGCGGCCAGGTGGATCGGATTGCGCGCGAGGTGCGGGTAGGCCACATGGCCCTGCTTGCCGCGCACGGTCAGCTTGGCGCCCAGCGAGCCACGGCGGCCGTTCTTGACCACGTCACCCAGCAGGGTGGTGCTGGAGGGTTCGCCGACGATGCACCAGTCCAGGCGCTCGTTGCGTGCTTTCAGGCGCTCGACCACGGCCTTGGTGCCATGGTGGGCCGGGCCTTCCTCGTCGCTGGTGATCAGGAACGCGACCTTGCCGCGGTGGTCCGGGTAGTCCTGCACGAAGCGCTCGCTGGCGATCACCATGGAGGCCAGGCTGCCTTTCATGTCGGCGGCGCCACGGCCGCAGAGCATGCCGTCGGCGTCGATCAGCGCTTCGAACGGCTCATGCTGCCATTGCTGCACCGGGCCGGTGGGTACCACATCGGTGTGGCCGGCAAAGCACAGCACCGGGCCATCCTGGCTGCCGTGGGTGGCCCAGAAATTGTCGACGTCCTCGAAGCGCATCGGCTCGAGCTGGAAGCCCACGGCGCCCAGGCGGTTCATCATCTGCGCCTGGCAGTCGGCGTCGACGGGGGTGACCGAGGGGCGACGGATCAGGTCGCAGGCCAGTTGAAGGGTAGGCGAGAGCTCGGCAGGGGCCGTCATGGGGGACTCCGGGGCAAGGCAAGGCGGGGAAATCTGAGGGGCGTTATCTTATATCAAACCGATGGGCCATTGGGGCCGCTTTGCGGCCCTATCGCGACACAAGGCCGCTCCCACAGGATCACCACAGCCCATCAGGCGTGTGCAATACCTGTGGGAGCGGCCTTGTGTCGCGATAGGGGCGCAAAGCGCCCCCGGCATTCTTAAGCCTGCTGCGCCTCGACGGCCTTTTCCCCTGGCTTGGGCAGCGAAGACAGGAACGCCATCACCAGTGCCGCCACATAAGGCAACGACTGCACCAGCAACATCGCCACCCAGAAGCGCATGTCCGAGCTCGGCAGCCCCTGTACCAGGTAGATGCCCAGCGCTGCGCCCCACAGCAGCAACATGATGAACAGCTCTTCTCGCGCCTCGGAAATCGCCACCAGCAGCCCGTGGCTGTCGGCGTTCTTCGGTGTGCGGAAGAACGGCATGCTGCTGGTGAAGAACCCGTACAGCACCGCCTTGGCAATGGTATGCGACAGCGCCAGCCCGGCCAGCGCCGCAGCAAAGGCATCCTTCAGGTTCACCCCTACCGCGCGACGGTAGAGGAAGATGATCTTGCCGACCTTGAAGAAGAACAGTGCCAGCGGCGGAATGGCAAAGATCATCAGCGGCGGGTCGACCCGGTGCGGCACGATGATCATCGCCGCCGACCACAGCAGCGCGCCGATGGTGAAGAAGATGTTCATGCCATCGGCGATCCATGGCAACCAGCCGGCCAGGAAGTGGTAGCGCTGGCCGCGGGTCAGCTCGCTGCCCTTGCCGCGCAGCAGGGCGCTGGCGTGGTGCTTGATGATCTGGATGGCGCCATAGGCCCAGCGGAAGCGTTGCTTCTTGAAGTCGATGAAGGTGTCGGGCATCAGGCCTTTACCGTAGCTGTTGTGGGCATAGGCGGCCGACAGGCCCTTCTCGAATACCCGCAAGCCCAGTTCGGCGTCCTCGCAGATGCACCACTCGGCCCAGCCCAGCTCTTCCAGCACGCTGCGCCGGGTCATGGTCATGGTGCCGTGCTGGATGATCGCGTCACGGTCGTTGCGGGTGACCATGCCGATGTGGAAGAAACCCTTGTACTCGCTGTAGCAAAGCTTCTTGAAGGCGCTTTCGTGCTGGTCGCGGTAGTCCTGCGGCGACTGCACCACGGCAATCTTCGGGTCGGCGAAGTGCGGCACCATGTGCTTGAGCCAGTTGCGGTCGACGCAGTAGTCCGAGTCGATCACCGCGATCACTTCGGCATCCTTGGCGGTGTGCGGGATCAGGTAGTTCAGCGCGCCGCCCTTGAAACCGGCCAGGGGCGCGACGTGGAAGAACCTGAAGCGCTCGCCGAGCTTCTCGCAATGGGCCTTGAGCGGCTCCCACACGGCCGGGTCCTTGGTGTTGTTGTCGATCACCAGCACTTCGTAGTCGGGGTAGTCCAGCGCGGCCAGGGCATCCAGGGTCTGTTTGACCATCTCCGGCGGCTCGTTGTAGCACGGTACATGCACCGACACCTTGGGCCGGTAGGCGCTGTCGGCCTGCACCGGCAGGAATTCGCGCCGGCGCTTGTGTATCCATACCGCCTCGGCCAGTTCGTGGGCCTCGGTCAGCAGCACGATGAACACGCCCAGCGCGCCGAGGGCCAGCAGCACGCCCACGGTCAGGCTGAACCAGGTGCTGTATTGCTGGCTGTAGTCGTAGGCGATCCATACCAGCACCGACCCGCACAGGAAGGTGATGAAGGTCAGGAAGGTGCGGCCGCGCTGGCGCAGGGCCGAACCGTCGATGAACAGCACCATCAGGGCAATCATCGCCAGCACCACCGAGGCAACCGCCAGGGCGCGCCATTGCGGGATCGCCACCACCGGGCCGTCAAAGTTGAATTTTTGCTGGCGTTCGGCGTTGTACACGCCCCAGTAGGCGCCCACCGAGCCTTCGTCGCTGGCCTTCCACGGCTGGTCGTAGGCCTCGATGACGAAGTAATTGTAACCACGGCGGTTGAGGGTGTTGACCAGGGTACGCAGGTAGATGGCCTGGTCGGCCTGGGTAGCATCGGCGCCGCCGCGCATGCGGCCGTTGCTCGGCCAGCCGACTTCCGACAGCAGCAGGGGTTTGCGCGGGAACTGGTGCTTCAGTTCGCGGGCGCGGTCGAGCACGAACTCGACCGAATCCTTCATCGGCACGAACTCCCAGTACGGTAGGATGTGCGCGGCAATCAGGTCGACGTGCTTGGCCAGCTGCGGGTTTTCCTTCCAGATGTGCCACTGCTCACTGGTGGTCACCGGCACCTTGACCGCTGCGCGTACCCGGTCCAGGTACTTGATCAGGTTTTCCGGGGTGACTTCTTCGCGGAACAGTGCCTCGTTGCCGACCACAACCCGCACCACGCTGCGCGAGGTGTTGGCCAGCTGGATGGCCGTGGCGATTTCGCGTTCGTTGCGCTCCAGGTCCGGGCTGATCCAGATGCCCAGCGTCACCCGCAGGCCGAATTCCTCGGCCAGGCGCGGGATATCCGCCTGGGTGCCCTCCACGGTGTAGATCCGGATGCTGTCGGTCAGTTTGCTCAACTGCTCCAGGTCCTGGCGCATCTCGTCGTCACTGGGGTACTGGCCCTTCTGCGGGCTTTCGCCCAGACGGAACGGTGAATACGAGAATCCAGAGATCTGTTCTGGCCAGGCGGGGGCGGAGACCGGGCGGTTGATCAGCGCCCAGAACCCGGTGAACAACGCGGCGATGGCCAGGACCACGACCAGGTTCAGGCCGAATTTACGTGAAGACATTGTCGTCCATATGTGTCGAAGTGATAGGACATTAAAGCAGGGTTGATAGTCTCTTTCCTAACGATGCAGGCCATGGGCCCGCTGGCATATAATGCGCGCCGGTTTTTTGGGGTATGAACATGAGCACAGAAGATCCACGCTTCGCCGGCGTTGCCCGGCTGTATGGCGACCAGGGGTTGCACCGTCTGGGCCAGGCCCATGTGGCCGTGGTCGGTATTGGCGGGGTAGGCTCGTGGGCGGCGGAAGCGCTGGCCCGCAGTGGCGTGGGCGAGATCACCCTGTTCGACCTCGACGACGTGTGCGTCAGCAACACCAACCGCCAGGCCCATGCCCTGGATGGGCAGGTGGGGCGGCCCAAGGTCGAGGTCATGGCCGAGCGCCTGCGGGCGATCAACCCGGCGTGCACGGTGCATGCAGTGGCCGACTTCGTCACCCGCGACACCATGGTCGAGTACATTACCGAGAACCTCGACTGTGTGATCGACTGCATCGACAGCGTCATGGCCAAGGCGGCGCTGATTGCCTGGTGCCGGCGGCGCAAGATCGCCATCGTCACCACGGGTGGCGCTGGTGGGCAGATCGACCCGACACAGATCCAGATCGCCGACCTGAACAAGACCTTCAACGACCCGCTGGCCTCGCGGGTGCGTTCCACCCTGCGCCGCGACTACAACTTCTCGCGCAATGTCAGCCGCAACTATGGCGTGCCATGCGTGTTCTCCAGCGAACAGCTGCGCTACCCCAAGGGCGATGGCAGCGTTTGCCTGCAGAAAAGCTTCGTGGGCGAGGGCGTGCGGCTGGACTGCTCGGGTGGCTTTGGCGCGGTGATGATGGTGACCGCGACCTTTGGCATGGTGGCGGCGAGCAAGGCGGTGGAAAAACTGGTAGCGGGGGCGCGGCGGCCTTCGGAGCGGGTCAAGCCTGAATAGACCGCGTGGGCTTCTTCGCGGGCTTGCCCGCTCCCACAGGTACTGCATCTCTCTCCAGAAAGGTGAAGGTCCAGTGGGAGCGGGCGAGCCCGCGAAGAGGCCAGCACCGATTCAACGGTTGGACGCCAGCTCCGCCATCCGCTGCAACACCGCATGCAGCCCATTGCTGCGCGATGGCGAAAGCTGGCGCTCCAGGCCCAGCTGAGTGAACCACTCACGCAGATCGAGCCCGGCGAGTTCTTCACTGGCCAACCCCTGCACCCGCACCAGCAACAACGCCAGCAGCCCACGCAACAGGCGTGCATCGCTGCTGGCCTTGAACCGCCACAGGCCCTCGACCTGCTCGGCCACCAGCCATACCAGGCTTTCGCAGCCATGCACCCGGTTGGCCTCGGTCTTTTCAGTGTCAGCCAGCGGTTCCAGCCGGTCGCCCCACTTCATCAGCAGCCGCGCACGCTGTTCCCAGCCCTTGGCCTGCTCGAAAGCTTCCAGCGCCTGGCGCGCCTGATCCGGCAGGGTCATCGCAACAGCTCCAGGCCTTGATCCAGCGCCGCGAAGAAACGCTGCAAGTCATCGCTGTCGTTATACAGCCCCAATGACACGCGGATCGCGCCCTCCAGGCCCAGGCCCTGCAGCAGCGGCATGGCACAGTGGTGCCCGGCACGCACGGCAATGCCTTGCTCGGTCAGCAGGTGGGCGATGTCGGCGTTATGCACGCCCTCGATGACGAAACTGGCAAGGGCCGCCTGTGGCGTGCCCAGGATGCGCACGCCATCGCGGTCCGCCAGGCCGCGCAGCAGGTACTGGTGCAGGCTGGTTTCATGGGCTTCGAGCGCCTGGACATCGAGGCTGGCCAGGTAGTCCAGGGTTGCACCCAGGCCGATCACCCCGGCGATCGGCGGCGTGCCTGCCTCGAACCCCAGCGGCGCCGGGCGGAAGCTGGCGCTGTGGTATTCGGCCAGTTGCACCATCTCGCCACCGAACTGCCAGTGGTGCAGCAGTTCCAGTGCCTGGCTGCGGCCGTACAGCACACCGACGCCTTCCGGGCCGTACAGCTTGTGGCTGGAGAACACATAGAAGTCGCAGCCAAGCTGCTGCACATCATGGCGGCCATGCACCACGCCCTGGGCACCGTCGACCACGGTCAGCGCGCCTTGGGAGCGGGCATGGGTCAGCAGCGCCGGCAGCGGCTGCCAGGTACCCAGTACGTTGGACAGCTGGCTCACCGCCAGCACCCGGGTGCGCGGGCCGATCAGTTGCAGCGCCTGGTCCAGGTCGATGCGGCCATGGGCATCCAGCGGCAGCACCACCAGGCGCAGGTTGCGCCGGCGCGCCAGCTGTTGCCAGGGCAGCAGGTTGGCATGGTGCTCCAGGGCACTGACGGCAATTTCGTCACCGGCCTCGAAGCGGTGTTCCAGGCCATAGGCCAGCAGGTTCAGCGCCGAAGTGGCACCGTGGGTGAAGATGATCTGCCGCGAGTCTGCCGCATTGAGCCAGGCGGCAACCTTGTCGCGGCTGGTTTCGAAGGCCTGAGTCGCCAGTGCGCCGGGCAAGTGCTGGGCACGGTGCACGTTGGCTGCGCCATGGCCGTAGTAATGGCTCAGGGCATCGAGCAGGGCTTGCGGCTTCTGGGTGGTGGCGGCGTTGTCCAGGTAGGTCTGGTGCTGCCGTTGCAGGGCGGCGATGGCGGGAAAATCGGCACGCCAGGGGGAGGGCTGAAACATGGTCGCGGGGCCTGGAATGAAAATCGGGTCTGGCGTGGTGCCAGACCCGATCTTAACATTTCAAACGCTGAGAATCCGCTGTTCGCGAGCAAGCTCGCTCCGGCAGCGGTTGAAGGGTTCTCAGTTGTGCGCGTGCAGCGCCTCGTTCAGCTCGATGGCCGACTTGTGGGTCTTGCACTCCACCGCGCCGTTCAGCGAGTTGCGGCGGAACAGCAGGTCGGTCTGGCCGGCCAGGTCGCGGGCCTTGACCACTTTGACCAGCTGGTTGTTCTCGTCCAGCAGGTTCACCTTGGTACCGGCGGTGATGTAAAGGCCGGCTTCGACGGTGTTGCGGTCGCCCAGCGGAATGCCGATACCGGCGTTGGCGCCGATCAGGCAGCCTTCGCCAACCTTGATGACGATGTTGCCGCCACCGGACAGGGTGCCCATGGTCGAGCAGCCGCCGCCCAGGTCCGAGCCCTTGCCGACGAATACGCCAGCGGAAACGCGGCCTTCGATCATGCCCGGGCCTTCGGTGCCAGCGTTAAAGTTGACGAAGCCTTCGTGCATGATGGTGGTGCCTTCGCCGATGTAGGCGCCCAGGCGCACGCGGGCGGTGTCGGCGATACGCACGCCGGCCGGGACCACGTAGTCGGTCATTTTCGGGAACTTGTCCACCGAGAACACTTCCAGCAGCTCGCCCTTCAGGCGTGCTTCCAGTTGCAGTTCGGCGAGTTCGGCCAGGTCGACCGCGCCCTGGTTGGTCCAGGCCACGTTCGGCAGCAGCGGGAAGATGCCGGCCAGGCTCACGCCGTGCGGCTTGACCAGGCGGTGCGACAGCAGGTGCAGCTTGAGGTAGGCCTCTGGGGTCGAGGTCAGCGCGGCGTCTTCGGCCAGCAGGGTGGCGACCAGCGGCTTGTGGCTTTCGGCCAGGCGGGTCAGCAGGGCGGCCTGGGCGGCATCCACGCCTTTCACGGCTTCGGCCAGTTGCGCGGCCTGGGCGTTGCTGAAGGCGATGGCCTGGTTGCCACCTTGGTAACCGAGAACAGGGGCTACTGCAGCGACCAGTTCGGCGCTCGGGTTGAGCAGCGGTTGTGCGTAGAACACTTCCAGCCAGGCGCCCTGGCGGTTCTGGGAGCCGACACCGAAGGCCAGGCTGAACAGGGTATTGGACATGTGATTACCTCGTGCGAAATAGGGTAGGGGCTCAGGCCAGGGCAGCGGCGTACAGGTCGGGCTTGAAGCCGACCAGGGTACGCGCGCCAAGGTCGAGCACCGGGCGCTTGATCATCGACGGCTGGGCCAGCATCAGCTCGACGGCCTTGGCCTGGTCGAGGTCGGCCTTGCTGGCGTCGTCCAGCTTGCGGAAGGTGGTGCCGGCACGGTTGAGGATGACTTCCCAGCCGTGTTCGTCGCACCAGCGGTTCAGGCTGTCGCGGTCGATGCCTTGGGCCTTGTAGTCGTGGAATTCGTAGGTGATGGCCTGGTCTTCGAGCCAGGTACGTGCCTTTTTCATGGTGTCACAGGCTTTGATGCCGTAGAGCGTGTAGGTCATTGTGTGCATTGGGGATCACAGGCTGCCCCAATCTCTCCGTTTTCCGATTTCAGTCGCGGGATTATGCGGGAACGATCCTGTGAGCGCCACGGGTGTGCATGTCTTGGGTCTTGCAGTGTGTCGGAGACCGAGCGCCGCCCGCGCGGCGCATCGCCGGCAAGCCGGCTCCCACATCTGTTTCGGGCCAGTTATTCCTGCACCTCAGCCGCGCGAACCCTTAGTGCATGACTGAATTTTGGTGAGAAGCAGAAGCGATACCTTCAATATCGAAGGGAACAAACAGGGCGGGCAGCGGTAATTTCACAGAAGATACTGGCCCGAAACAGATGTGGGAGCCGGCTTGCCGGCGATGCGCCGCGCGGGCGGCGCTCGATCTCAGCAGCCCCATAGCACTCAAGGCATGCGCCTCCAAGCCGATACGACCTCGACCCTACGCCGCCATCAGCCCCAAGTATCATCATGTTACATATTCATCCGCCCCCTGCGACTATCGTGCAGCGGCCCCGAATCCCACATCGCCGCTAACATATTGTTTCAATGGCGATGTTTCGCCCTGTTGTCGTTTCTGGTTCACAAAGGAAGCTTTCCCGGATGCAGTCCGCCTACACCGTCCTCATCCTGCTGACGCTGGTCAGCGTTTCGAAGCTGGTCGGCCGCATGATTCCGCTGCCCTTGCCGCTGGTACAGATCGCCGCCGGCGCCTTGCTTGCGTGGCCGACACTGGGCCTGCATGTGGCACTGGACCCCGAGCTGTTCCTGTTCCTGTTCCTGCCGCCGTTGCTGTTCGCCGACGGCTGGCGCATTCCCAAGCGCGAGTTGTGGCGCATTCGTGGGCCGGTGGTGGCGCTGGCCGTGGGGCTGGTGCTGTTTACCGTGGTCGGGGCCGGTTACTTCATTCACTGGCTGCTGCCGAGCATCCCGCTGCCCGTGGCCTTCGCCCTGGCCGCAGTGTTGTCGCCGACCGACGCCGTGGCGGTTTCGGCCATTACCCAGGACCGCCTGCCCACCCCGCTGATGCACATGCTCCAGGGCGAGGCCCTGATGAACGATGCCTCGGGCCTGGTGACCTTCAAGTTCGCCCTGGCGGCGGCGATCACCGGGGTGTTCTCGCTGACCGACGCAAGCTTCAGCTTCGTGCTGGTCGCCCTGGGCGGCTTGGCGGTGGGCGTGGCCCTGAGCTGGCTGATCGGCCGCCTGCGTGCCTGGATGATCGCCCGCGGCTGGGACGACCCGGCCACCCACGTGGTGTTCATGTTGCTGCTGCCGTTCGCTGCCTACGTGCTGGCCGAGCGCCTGGGCGTGTCGGGCATCCTTTCGGCGGTAGCGGCCGGCATGATGCAGAGCTGGCTGGACCTGCTGCCACGGCAGACCAGCACGCGCCTGCTCAACCGCAGCGTGTGGTCGCTGCTGGAGTTCGCTTTCAACGGCCTGATCTTCCTGCTGCTGGGCCTGCAGTTACCGGACATCATCAAGGCTGTGGTCAGCCATGAACCCACCGTCTGGCCGACCCTGGCCTGGCGCTGCCTGGACGTGGTGGCGATCTTTGTGGCGCTGATCTTGCTGCGGTTCATCTGGGTCCAGAGCATCTGGCGCTCGATCGGTGTGGTACGCCGCTGGCGCGGCAAGCCGGCGCTGGTGCTGATGCCCACGGCGCGCTCCTGCTGGTTGCTTACCCTGGGTGGTGTGCGCGGTGCGGTCACCCTGGCCGGCGTGATGTCGATTCCGTTGCTGATGGAAGCAGGCAAGGCCTTCCCGGAGCGTGACCTGCTGATCTTCATTGCTGCCGGGGTGATCCTGCTGTCGTTGATCAGTGCCTGTATCGCGTTGCCGCTGTTGCTGCGCGGGGTGACCAAGAGCCCGGACGAGCGCTTGCACCAGGAGGTGCAGGAGGCCTGGCGACGCACGGCCGAGGCGGCGATCCATGCACTGGAGGCAGAGGAAGTGATCGACAGCAATGCGCCGCAGGATGCCGCGCAGGCGACCCTGGCGACCGAGTTGAAGGCGCGCTTGATGGCGGAATACCGCGATGAGCTGGACAGCTACAACGACAGTGCCGAAGCCAAGGCGCTGGCCGAGCAGATGGACCTGCTGGAGCGGCGTTTGCGCTTGCGGGCGCTGCGGGCGCAGCGGCTGGAGCTGTATGAACTGCATCGCCAGCATCTGGTGGGGGATGAAGTGGTGCGGCAGGTGCTGGGTGAGCTGGATATGAGTGAGGCAAACCTGGGGTCGGTCAGGTAGACCGCAGGGGGCCGCTTCGCGGCCCTTCGCGGGCTTGCCCGCTCCTACAGGTACTGCACCGCTTTCTCGGCTTGTGCTGTACGTGTGGGAGCGGGCATGCCCGCGAATTGGGCGGTCAGCGGTTCTGCAGAAATGCGCGAATCCGCTCCGCCGCCTCGATGCACTCGGCCAGCGGTGCAACCAGTGCCATGCGCACACGCCCGGCGCCCGGGTTCACGCCATCCACTTCGCGCGACAGGTACGACCCCGGCACCACTGTCACATGCTGGGCCTCGAACAGGTCGCGAGTGAACTCGGCATCGCCGCCGGGTACCTTGGCCCACAGGTAGAAGCTGCCATCCGGGCGCTGCACGTCCAGCACCGGCTGCAGGATATCCAGCACGGCATCGTACTTGGCGCGGTACTGGTCGCGGTTCTCGCGCACATGCGCCTCGTCCTGCCAGGCAGCGATGCTTGCCAGCTGGGTTTGTACCGGCATGGCGCAGCCGTGGTAGGTACGGTACAGCAGGAACGGCTTGATGATCTCGGCGTCACCGGCGACGAAGCCCGAGCGCAGGCCCGGCAGGTTGGAGCGCTTGGACAGGCTGTGGAATACCACGCAGCGCTTGAAGTCGCTGCGGCCCAGTTCCGCACAGGCAGTCAGCAGGCCTGGTGGCGGGGCATCCTCGTCGAAGTACAGCTCGCTGTAGCACTCGTCGGCGGCAATCACGAAGTCGTGCTCGTCGGCCAGGGCAATCAGCTTCTTCAGGGTGTCCATCGGCACCAGTGCGCCGGTGGGGTTGCCCGGCGAGCACAGGAACAGGATCTGGCAACGCTTCCACACTTCAGCCGGCACGGCGTCGAAGTCGGGGTTGAAACCGTTGCTTTCCAGGCACGGCAGGTAGTGCGGGGTGGCACCGGCCAGCAGCGCTGCGCCTTCGTAGATCTGGTAGAACGGGTTGGGGCTGACCACCAGGCCGTCATCGGCGCGGTTGACCACGGCCTGGGTGAAGGCGAACAGCGCTTCACGGGTGCCGTTGACCGGCAGGATGTGGCGGTCGGCATCCAGCCAGCCGGCCGGTACGCCGAAGCGCCGCTCGCACCACTGGCCGATGGCCTGGCGCAGGGCGGGCAGGCCGATGGTGCTCGGGTACACCGCAAGCTTGTCGAGGTTGTCGGCCATGGCCTGGGCGACGAACGCCGGCGATTCGTGCTTCGGCTCACCGATCGACAGGGCGATGGCGCGCTTGTCCGCCGCAGGTGCAACGCTGCCCAGCAGGGCGCGGAGTTTCTCGAACGGGTAGGGCTGAAGCTGGGTCAAGGCATGGTTCATCGGCGCAAGGTCTCGTCAATCGTCTAGTCGTTAAAAGGTCACGCGGGTGGGGCTGGCATCGCTGGCCTGGCCGGCCTGCAGCTGCTGGACGATGGCCTCCTGCAGTCGGCTGCACAGCTGTGGGTCGGACAGCGGCTGGTTGTCGGCATCGGTGATGAAGAACACGTCTTCCACCCGTTCGCCAAGGGTGGCGATCTTGGCGTTCTGCAGCGACAGGTCGAACTCCAGGAAGATCCGCCCCAGCCGGGCCAGCAGGCCTGGGCGGTCGGGCGCGGTGATTTCGAGGATGGTCACCGGCCGCTGGGCATCGTTGAGGATGGTCACCTGTGGCGGGAAGTCGAAGTGCTTGAGCTGGCGCGGTACCCGGCGCTGGATGATGGTCGGGTAGTCCTCGGGGTTGCGCAGCGCTTCGGTCAGGCCGTCGCGAATCTGCTTGACCCGCTGCGGGTTGTCGCCGATCGAGCCGCCGTCGTTGTCCAGCACGATGTAGGTGTCGAGGGTGAACTGGCTGCTCGAGGTGATGATCCGCGCGTCATGAATGTTCAGGTTCAGCTGCGACATGGCCGCCACCGTCACGGCGAAGAAGTCGTGCTGGTCGGGGGCATAGATGAAGATCTGCGTGCCACCCTCGAACTCGCGCTGGGTGGTTTCCTTGATCAGCACCAGCGGCCCGCCATCGGCCGGCTGCTGGAGGATCGCGTCACTGTGCCAGGCCACGTCGGCGGCGGTGTGCTTGAGGAAGTAGTCATCGCCCAGCTGCGACCACAGCTGCTCGACGTCGTCCGGGTCGGTGCCTTCGCGCACCAGGATATCCAGCGCCGCCGATTGGGTCTGGCGAATCTGCTCCTCGCGGTCCAGCGGGTTTTCCAGGCCACGGCGCAGGGCGCGCTTGGTCTCGGTGTACAGCTGGCGCAGCAGGCTGGCCCGCCACGAGTTCCACAGGCTGGGGTTGGTGGCGTTGATATCGGCCACGGTCAGCACGTACAGGTAGTCCAGGCGTGTCTCGTCGCCCACGTGCAGGGCAAAATCGTTGATCACCTGAGGGTCGGACAGGTCCTTGCGCTGGGCGGTGGTCGACATCACCAGGTGGTTCTGCACCAGCCAGACGATCAGCCGGCTGTCCCAGGCCGGCAACTGGTGGCGCTCGCAGAACTTCTGCGCATCCACGGCGCCCAGCTCGGAATGGTCGCCCTGGCGGCCCTTGCCGATGTCGTGGTACAGGCCGGCCAGGTAGATCAGCTCGGGCTTGGGCAGGCGGCCCATGAGCTTGCTGGCCAGCGGGAATTTCTCGGACACCGGCGTGTATTGCAGCTTGCGCAGGTGCTTGATGAGGTTGAGGGTGTGCGCATCGACCGTATAGATGTGGAACAGGTCGTGCTGCATCTGCCCGACGATCAGGCCGAACTCCGGCAGGTAGCGGCCGAGGATGCCGTAGCGGTTCATCCGCCGCAGGTTGCGGTGGATGCCGATTTCGCACTTGAACAGCTCGATGAACAGGCTGGTGTTGCGGATATCGGTGCGGAAGGTATCGTCGATCAGGTGCCGATGCTCGCGCAGCAGCCGCACGGTATCGGCGCGTACGCCCTTGATCTCGGGGTGCTGGGCCATCAGCACGAAGATTTCCAGCATGGCGAAAGGCGTGCGCTTGAACACGTTCGGCCTGGCCGCTTCTATGTAGCCGTCATGCAGGCGGAAGCGCGCGTTCAGCGGCTGGGTGGTGCCGCTGTCGTCATCGGCGAGGATGACCTCCTCGAAGTGCTGGATGATCAGGTCGCACAGCTGGCTGATGCTCATCACCACCCGGTAGTACTGCTGCATGAACTGCTCGATCGCCCGCTTGGGGTTGTCGTCGCTGTAGCCCAGCAGCGCGGCGATGCTGCGCTGGTGGTCGAACAGCAGGCGGTCCTCGGCGCGCCCGGCCAGCATGTGCAAGGCGTAGCGCACCCTCCACAGGAAGTCCTGGGACGAGGCCAGCAGCTCGTTCTCGCTTTCCAGCAGGAAACCTTCGCCGGCCAGTGCGTGCAGGTTGAGGGTGCCGTACTGGCGGCGGGCCACCCACAGCACTGTCTGGATGTCGCGCAGGCCGCCGGGTGAACCTTTCACATTGGGTTCGAGGTTGTACTCGGTGTCGTTGTACTTGTGGTGGCGGGCCTTGAGTTCGGCCCGCTTGGCCAGGAAGAAGTCCTTGCTCGGCCACATGTGCGCAGTGCTGGTCACCTCCAGCATGCGCTGGCGCAGGGCCTCGGGGCCAGCAACGGTGCGGCTTTCCATCAGGTTGGTGATGACCGTCAGGTCGGCACGGGCCTGCTCGGCGCACTCGTCGACGGTGCGCACGCTCTGGCCCACTTCCAGGCCGATGTCCCACAGCAGGGTGAGAAACCGCTCGATGGCATCGCGATACTGCTCGTGTTCGGCAGCACCCAGCAGGATCAGCAGGTCGATGTCCGAATGCGGGTGCAGCTCACCGCGCCCGTAGCCACCCACCGCGACCAGGGCGATGCCGCTCTGGTCGCCCCAGTCGAACTGGTTCCAGGCCTGTTGCAGGATGTTGTCGACGAGCCAGGCGCGGGCCTCGATCAGTGGGCGGATTTCGCTGCCACTGCGAAAACGCTTGTCGAGCACCTCGCCGGCCTGGCGGATGGCTTTCTTGAAGGCGGCGATGGGGCTCGCCTTGAGGGCCAGTTCCGCCTGGAACTGGCCGCGGTCGAACAGCTCGGGGTCCACCTGGGGCATCGCGTCACGTTCCTGTCGTGGGGGTGGCCTGTGGGAGTGCGGTCAGGCCGAGGTGCGCGGGATGGTGTCGTCCTTGCGCAGGGTGAAGATCTCGTAGCCGGTCGCGGTCACCACCAGGGTGTGTTCCCACTGGGCCGAGAGCTTGCGGTCCTTGGTGATGGCGGTCCAGCCGTCGCCCAGCACCTTGGTGTCGGCCTTGCCCTGGTTGATCATCGGCTCGATGGTGAAGGTCATGCCTTCCTTCAGCTCCATGCCGGTGCCGGCGCGGCCGTAGTGCAGGATCTGCGGCTCTTCGTGGAACACCTTGCCGATGCCGTGGCCGCAGAACTCGCGCACCACCGAGAAGCCGTTCTTTTCAGCGTGCTTCTGGATCACTTCGCCGATGTCGCCCAGGCGGCAGCCCGGCTTGACCAGTTCGATGGCCTTGTACATGCACTCCTGGGTGACCTTGGACAGGCGCTCGGCCCATACCGGCACGGTGCCGACGTGGAACATGCGGCTGGTGTCGCCGTGGTAGCCGTCCTTGATCACGGTGACGTCGATGTTCAGCGTGTCACCGTCCTTGAGCGGCTTGTCGTTGGGGATGCCGTGGCAGACCACATGGTTGATCGAGGTGCAGATCGACTTCGGGTAGCCCTTGTAGTTGAGCGGTGCCGGGATGGCCTGCTGGACGTTGACGATGTAGTCGTGGCACAGGCGGTCCAGCTCTTCGGTGGTGACACCGGGCTTGACGTGTTCCTCGATCATTTCCAGCACGTCGGCGGCCAGGCGGCCAGCGATGCGCATCTTCTCGATGTCTTCTGCGGTCTTGATGGTGACGGTCATTACAGGCTCTCTACAGCGCCGCATGCGGCGCGAACAAACGGGAAAGGCCGGATTCTAGCAGAGCAGGGCGCCGATCGGTCGGCATACGGATGGAGAATTGGGACTGCTGCGCAGTCCATCGCCGGCAAGCCAGCTCCCACAGGAATCGTATTACGCTTGTGGGAGCTGGCTTGCCGGCGATGGGGCGCGCAGCGGCCCCAACTGCCCTGAAAGCTGCCATCCATGAACTGGCATTCTGGCGCGAAAGCCGGGGTGCTGCAAAAACCGCTGACGGACGCAACAGTATCCGGGTTCCGTTCGGCCGCGGTCTGTGGTATAAAATGCGCCGCTTTCGGGGACGACCCCGTCAGCACTTAACCCACACACGTGTCGACACGATGACCTGGGTGCCCCGAGTTGCAGAATTCGCGGGTTGGTCATTGGGATACGTGGAGGCCCAACCCGACTTATCAAGGAACTATCATGTCCCAAGTCAACATGCGCGATATGCTGAAGGCCGGTGTGCACTTCGGCCACCAGACCCGTTACTGGAACCCGAAAATGGGCAAGTACATTTTCGGCGCGCGTAACAAGATCCACATCGTCAACCTGGAAAAAACCCTGCCAATGTTCAACGACGCTCTGTCGTTCGTAGAGCGCCTGGCCCAGGGCAAGAACAAGATCCTGTTCGTCGGCACCAAGCGTTCCGCCGGCAAGATCGTCGCCGAGCAAGCTGCTCGTTGCGGTTCGCCGTACGTTGATCACCGTTGGTTGGGCGGCATGCTGACCAACTACAAGACCATCCGCGCTTCGATCAAGCGTCTGCGCGACCTGGAAACCCAGGCCGAAGACGGCACTTTCGCCAAGCTGACCAAGAAAGAAGCCCTGATGCGCTCCCGCGACCTGGAAAAACTGGATCGCAGCCTGGGCGGCATCAAGGACATGGGCGGTCTGCCAGACGCTCTGTTCGTTATCGACGTTGATCACGAGCGCATCGCGATCACCGAAGCCAACAAGCTGGGCATCCCGGTTATCGGCGTTGTCGATACCAACAGCAGCCCGGAAGGTGTTGACTACATCATCCCAGGTAACGATGACGCCATCCGCGCTATCGAGCTGTACATGACTTCGATGGCTGACGCAGTCATCCGCGGCCGTAACAACGTTGCCGGCGGCACCGAAGTTTACGCTGAAGAAGCGGCTGCACCTGCTGCCGAGTAATTAGACGCTAGCGTCGACTTGGCACGCAAAAAGGGGGCTCTGCCCCCTTTTTGCCACCTTGAAATCCTGCTGTCAGCATCGGCCCCGCATCATGGGCTCGCTGAGATAAACACAGCGGATTTGCAGAATTGAACGCCCGTGACGAACGGGTGGAATGGTTGAAAAACTTTCCAAGAGGATTTTGAAATGGCAGCAATTACTGCAGCGCTGGTCAAAGAACTGCGCGAGCGTACCGGCGAAGGCATGATGGATTGCAAGAAGGCCCTGGAAAAGGCCGGCGGCGACATCGAAAAAGCCATTGACGACATGCGTGCCTCGGGCGCCATCAAGGCCGCCAAAAAGGCTGGCAACGTCGCTGCTGAAGGCGCTATCGCCGTCAAGACCGACGGTAAATCCGCCGTCCTGCTGGAAGTGAACTCGCAGACCGACTTCCTGGCCCTGCAAGACGACTTCAAGAACTTCGTCGCCGACAGCATCGAAGAAGCCTTCGCCCAGAAGCTGACCGACGCTGCTCCGCTGATCGCCTCGCGTGAAGCTGCTCGTGAAGCCCTGGTTGCCAAGTGCGGCGAGAACGTCAACATCCGTCGCCTGGTGCGCGTTGAAGGTGACGTTGTCGGTGCCTACCTGCACGGCAACAAGATCGGCGCTGCCGTTGTCCTGAAAGGCGGCGACGTCGATCTGGCCAAGAACATCGCCATGCACGTTGCAGCTTCGAACCCTGAGTTCCTGCTGCCGTCGGAAGTATCGGCCGAAGCCATCGAGCGCGAGAAGGGCGTCTTCCTGCAGCTGAACGCTGACAAGATCGCCGGCAAGCCGGAAAACATCGTCGAGAACATGATCAAAGGTCGTATCTCGAAGTTCCTGGCCGAAGCCTCGCTGGTCGAGCAAGCCTTCGTCATGAACCCGGAAGTCAAGGTTGGCGAGCTGGCCAAGAAAGCCGGTGCTGAAATCGTTTCCTTCACCTACTTCAAGGTAGGCGAAGGCATCGAGAAGCCAGTCGACGACTTCGCTGCTGAAGTTGCCGCTCAGGTAGCTGCTGCCAAGCAGTAAGACAGCCCCGTCTGTCGCCCCGAAGAGGCTGCCCGCTCACGCGCGCAGCCTCTTTGTCAAAACGGCGAAGGGTTTATAAAACCTGCCGCCGCTGGCACCAAAACGGTGCCACGCTACAGTTAGCAGGCTGCAAACAGCCCGCACGAATTTTCTAAAAGTACGCCGCAGGAGAGACTCGCAATGGCTCAGCAGGTGAGTGGTCGCCAACCTCGCTATAAACGCATTTTGCTCAAACTTAGCGGCGAGGCCCTGATGGGCTCGGAAGACTTCGGGATCGACCCGAAAGTGCTGGATCGCATGGCTCTCGAAGTTGGCCAGCTGGTAGGGATCGGTGTCCAGGTCGGCCTGGTGATCGGTGGTGGCAACCTGTTCCGCGGCGCCGCGCTCAGCGCAGCCGGCATGGACCGCGTCACCGGTGACCACATGGGCATGCTGGCCACCGTGATGAACGGCCTGGCCATGCGCGACGCGCTGGAGCGCTCGAACATCCCGGCCCTGGTCATGTCGGCCATTTCCATGGTCGGTGTCACCGATCATTACGATCGTCGCAAAGCTATTCGCCACCTCAACTCCGGGGATGTGGTAATTTTCTCCGCCGGTACCGGCAACCCGTTCTTCACCACCGACTCCGCGGCCTGCCTGCGCGCCATCGAAATCGATGCCGACGTGGTGCTGAAGGCGACCAAGGTCGATGGTGTGTACACTGCCGATCCATTCAAGGACCCGCATGCCGAGAAGTTCGATCACCTGACCTACGACGAGGTCCTGGATCGCAAGCTGGGTGTGATGGACCTGACCGCAATCTGCCTGTGCCGTGACCACAAGATGCCATTGCGGGTATTCAACATGAACAAGCCTGGCGCCCTGCTGAACATCGTGGTGGGTGGCGCTGAAGGTACTCTGATCGAGGAAGGCCAAGCATGATCAACGACATCAAGAAAGACGCGCAGGAGCGCATGACCAAGTCCCTCGAGGCCCTGGCCCGCAACCTGGCGGCAATCCGCACCGGTCGCGCCCACCCGAGCATCCTGGACAGCGTCAAGGTCCCGGCCTGGGGTAGCGAGATGCCGCTGAACCAGGTGGCCGCGATCACCGTCGAAGATGCCCGCACCCTGAAGATCGTCGCCCACGACAAGAACCTCAGCGCCGCCATCGAGAAGGCCATCCTCACCTCCGACCTGGGCCTGAACCCGTCCAGCGCCGGCACCACCATCCGCGTGCCGATGCCGGCCCTGACCGAGGAAACCCGCAAGGGCTACACCAAGCAGGCCAGCGGCGTTGCCGAGGATGCCAAGGTAGCCGTGCGCAACGTGCGCCGTGACGCCCTGGCCGACCTGAAGAAGCTGACCAAGGACAAGGAAATCAGCGAAGACGAAGAGCGTCGTGCCGCTGACGAAATCCAGAAACTGACCGACAAGTACGTTGCCGAAGTCGATGCCGCCTTCAAAGCCAAGGAAAAGGACCTGATGGCCGTCTAAGGCCGGGGTTTTTTAATGGAAAAGACCAAGCCAGCGGCGCCGTCCTCGGTGCCGCGTCATGTCGCGATCATCATGGATGGCAACAACCGCTGGGCGAAAAAGCGCCTGTTGCCCGGCGTTGCCGGGCACAAGGCGGGTGTCGACGCCGTTCGCGCGGTCATCGAAGTCTGTGCCGAGTCCGGGGTCGAGGTGCTGACCCTGTTCGCCTTCTCCAGCGAGAACTGGCAGCGTCCCGCCGAAGAGGTCGGTGCGCTGATGGAGCTGTTCTTCTCGGCCCTGCGCCGCGAGGCCAAGCGCCTCAACGAGAACAACATCAGCCTGCGTATCATCGGTGACCGTTCGCGTTTCCATCCCGAGCTGCAAGCCGCCATGCGCGAGGCCGAGGCGCTGACCGCCGGCAACAACCGCTTCATCCTGCAGATCGCGGCCAACTACGGTGGCCAGTGGGACATCGCCCAGGCCGCCCAGCGGCTGGCGCGGGAAGTGCAAGCCGGGCACCTGCGCCCGGAAGACATCACCCCGGGCCTGCTGCAGACCTGCCTGGCAACTGGCGAGCTGCCGCTGCCGGACCTGTGCATCCGCACTGGTGGCGAGCACCGCATCAGCAACTTCCTGTTGTGGCAGCTGGCCTACGCCGAGCTGTATTTCTCCGACCTGTACTGGCCGGACTTCAAACACGAGGCCATGCGCAACGCCCTGGCCGATTTCGCTTCGCGCCAGCGCCGCTTCGGTAAGACCAGCGAGCAGGTCGAGGCTGGAGCTCGTGCTTAATGCTTAAACAACGCATCATTACCGCGCTGATCCTGCTGCCGATCGCGCTGGGTGGCTTCTTCCTGCTCAATGGTGGGGATTTCGCCCTGTTCATCGGCTTCGTGGTGACCCTCGGCGCCTGGGAGTGGGCGCGCCTGGCCGGGCTCATGGCCCAGCCACTGCGCATCGCCTATGCCGTGGTCGTCGCCGGAGCGCTGATGTTGCTGTACATCCTTCCGGAGCTGGCGCCCTGGGTGCTGGGCGCTGCGGTGATCTGGTGGGGGTTGGCCACCTGGCTGGTGCTTACCTACCCGCGCAGCAGCGAGCTGTGGGCCAGTGCTGCCTGCCGGTTGCTGATCGGCCTGCTGGTATTGCTGCCGGCCTGGCAGGGGTTGGTGCTGCTCAAGCACTGGCCGCTGGGTAACTGGCTGATCCTGTCGGTCATGGTGTTGGTGTGGGCTGCCGATATTGGCGCGTACTTCTCCGGCCGTGCCTTCGGCAAGCGCAAGCTGGCGCCTCAGGTCAGCCCTGGCAAGAGCTGGGAAGGCGTGTATGGCGGCCTGGCGGTCAGCCTGGTGATCACCCTGGTGGTCGGTATCAGCCGCGACTGGGGCTTCGGTCAGATCCTGCTGGGCCTTCTGAGTGCCGCGCTGGTGGTCATGTCTTCGGTGGTCGGTGACCTGACCGAAAGCATGTTCAAGCGCCGTTCCGGCATCAAGGACAGCAGCAACCTGTTGCCCGGCCATGGCGGGGTGCTCGACCGCATCGACAGCCTGACTGCGGCGATTCCGATTTTCGCCGTACTGCTGTGGGCTGCCGAATGGGGTGTTATGTGAGCCGCCCGCAGCGTATTACCGTGCTCGGGGCCACCGGCTCCATCGGCCTGAGCACGCTGGATGTCATTGCGCGCCATCCCGACCGCTACCAGGTGTTCGCCCTGAGTGGCTATTCGCGTATCGACGAATTGCAGGCCCTGTGCGTGCGCCATCGCCCGGCATTCGCCGTGGTGCCGAGCGCCGAGGCGGCCGCGCGACTGCGCGAAAGCCTGGTAGCGGCGGGCTGCGCCACCGAGGTGCTGGAAGGCGAGGCCGGGCTGTGCCAGGTGGCTTCTGCGTCGGAAGTGGACGCAGTGATGGCGGCCATCGTCGGCGCCGCCGGCCTGCGCCCCACCCTGGCGGCGGTCGAGGCGGGCAAGAAGGTGTTGCTGGCCAACAAGGAGGCGCTGGTGATGTCCGGCGCGCTGTTCATGGAGGCGGTGCGGCGCAGTGGCGCCGTGCTGCTGCCGATCGACAGCGAGCACAATGCGATCTTCCAGTGCATGCCCGGCGACTACGCGCGCGGCCTGAGTGCCGTCGGTGTACGCCGGATCCTGCTCACCGCCTCCGGTGGCCCGTTCCGCGAGACTCCCGTCGAGGCGCTGCTGGACGTCACCCCGGAACAGGCCTGCGCGCACCCCAACTGGTCCATGGGGCGCAAGATTTCCGTGGATTCGGCCAGCATGATGAACAAGGGCCTGGAACTGATCGAGGCCTGCTGGTTGTTCGATGCCGCACCGGCCAAGGTCGAGGTGGTAGTGCACCCGCAGAGCGTGATCCACTCCCTGGTGGATTATGTCGACGGTTCGGTGCTGGCGCAGCTGGGTAACCCGGACATGCGTACGCCCATCGCCAACGCCCTGGCCTGGCCCGAGCGGATCGATTCCGGAGTGGCACCGCTGGACCTGTTCGCCATCGCCCGTCTGGATTTCCAGGCGCCCGACGAACAGCGCTTCCCTTGCCTGCGCCTGGCGCGGCAGGCTGCCGAGGCCGGCAACAGCGCACCGGCCGTGCTCAATGCGGCCAACGAGGTTGCGGTCGAGGCATTTCTCCAGCGGCGTATCCGCTTCCCGGAGATCGCGGGTATGATCGAACAGGTGCTCGATCAGGAGCCCGTCGTACCGCTGCCGTCGCTGGACGCGGTGTTCGCCGCCGACCAGCGTGCCCGGGAGCTTTCCCGTGAGTGGCTGAGGCGTCACGGTCGCTGATGCAGGCCCGCCACGGTTCACGAGGGGGCTGGGCATGATGCCAGCCCGCTGAACATCATTCGGAGATGGATATGACAGCGCTCTACATGATTATCGGCACCCTCGTAGCCTTGGGTGTACTGGTCACTTTCCATGAATTCGGCCACTTCTGGGTGGCGCGCCGCTGTGGTGTCAAGGTGCTGCGCTTCTCGGTGGGCTTCGGCACGCCGCTGCTGCGCTGGCACGACCGCCATGGCACCGAGTTCGTGGTCGCTGCGATCCCGCTGGGTGGTTACGTCAAGATGCTCGACGAGCGCGAGGGTGACGTGCCGCCGGCGCTGATCGAGCAGTCGTTCAACCGCAAGTCCGTGCGCCAGCGCATCGCGATCGTCGCGGCGGGCCCGGTTGCCAACTTCCTGCTGGCCATCCTGTTCTTCTGGGTGCTGGCGATGCTGGGTACCCAGCAGATCCGCCCGGTGATCGGTGCGGTCGATGCCGGCAGCCTGGCAGCATCGGCAGGCCTGACCGCAGGTCAGGAAATCGTCTCCATCGACGGCAAGCCGACCAATGGTTGGTCTGCGGTCAACCTGCAACTGGTTCGCCGCCTGGGCGAGAGCGGCACCCTGCAGGTTGGCGTGCGTGAAGAGGGCGCCAGTGCCGAGCGCCAGCTGCAGGTGAAGCTGGACAGCTGGCTCAAGGGCGCCGACGAGCCGGACCCGATCCAGTCCCTTGGGCTGCACCCTTGGCGCCCGGCGATCGTGCCGGTGTTGGCCGAGATCGATCCGAAGGGGCCGGCTGCCGCTGCGGGCCTTAAAACAGGTGACAAACTGCTGGCCCTCGATGGCGTGGCAGTGAGCGAATGGCAGCAGGTGGTCGATGCCGTGCGGGCCCGCCCACAAGCCAAGGTTGTGGTGCGTGTCGAGCGCGATGGTGCTGCGCTGGACGTCCCGGTCACCCTGGCGCGCAAGGGCGAGGGCAAGGCGGCCGGCGGCTATCTTGGCGCCGGGGTAAAAGGTGGCGAATGGCCTGCCAACATGCTCCGCGAAGTCAGCTACGGCCCGCTGGATGCGGTGGGTGAGGGCTTGTCACGCACCTGGAACATGAGCGTCCTGACCCTTGAATCGCTGAAGAAAATGCTGTTCGGGGAGCTCTCGGTAAAAAACTTGAGCGGACCGATAACCATTGCTAAAGTGGCGGGCGCTTCAGCCCAGTCCGGCGTGGGGGATTTCCTGAATTTCCTGGCCTACCTGAGCATAAGCCTGGGGGTTCTTAACCTGCTGCCCATCCCGGTTCTGGATGGGGGGCATTTGCTGTTTTACCTGGTCGAGTGGGCGCGCGGTCGTCCGCTGTCGGATCGGGTGCAAGGTTGGGGGGTCCAGATCGGTATCAGTTTGGTCATAGGGGTGATGTTGCTCGCCCTGATCAACGATCTGGGTCGACTATAAAGCTTCGCTCAATTGCGAAACCTGCCGTCTTGTTGCGGCGGGCTGTTTATTGCCAGTTGGAATAAAAGGACTTCATGAAACGTCTGCTGCTAACTGCGGTCATGTCCGCACTGATGATCGCTGAAGTTCACGCCGAGTCCTTCACCATCTCCGATATCCGCGTCAACGGCCTGCAGCGGGTTTCCGCCGGCAGTGTCTTCGGTGCCTTGCCGCTGAACGTCGGCGACCAGGCCGATGACCGCCGACTGGTGGAGTCGACCCGTTCCCTGTTCAAGACCGGCTTCTTCCAGGACATCCAGCTGAACCGCGATGGCAATGTCCTGATCATCAACGTGGTCGAGCGCCCGTCGGTGTCGAGCATCGAGATCGAAGGCAACAAGGCCATCAGCACCGAAGACCTGATGAAGGGCCTGAAGCAATCCGGCCTGGCCGAAGGCGAGATCTTCCAGCGTGCCACCCTCGAAGGTGTGCGTAACGAGCTGCAGCGCCAGTACGTGGCCCAGGGCCGCTACTCGGCCGAGGTCGACGCCGAGGTGGTGCCGCAGCCGCGCAACCGCGTGGCGTTGAAGATCAAGATCAACGAAGGCACCGTCGCCGCCATCCAGCACATCAACATCGTTGGCAACAACGTGTTCGACGACGAGACCCTGGCGCAGCTGTTCGAGCTGAAGACCACCAACTGGCTGTCGTTCTTCAAGAACGACGACAAGTACGCCCGCGAAAAGCTCTCCGGTGACCTGGAGCGTCTGCGTTCCTACTACCTGGACCGCGGCTACATCAACATGGACATCGCCTCCACCCAGGTGTCCATCACGCCGGACAAGAAACACGTCTACATCACCGTCAACATCAACGAAGGCGAGAAGTACACCGTCCGCGATGTGAAGCTGTCCGGTGACCTGAAGGTGCCGGAAGACCAGGTCAAGTCGCTGCTGCTGGTGCAGCCTGGCCAGGTGTTCTCGCGCAAGGTGATGACCAGCACTTCCGAGCTGATCACCCGCCGCCTGGGTAACGAAGGCTACACCTTCGCTAACGTCAACGGCGTGCCGCAGCCGAACGATGAAGACCACACCGTCGACATCATGTTCGTGGTCGACCCGGGCAAGCGTGCCTACGTCAACCGCATCAACTACCGCGGCAACACCAAGACCGAAGACGAAGTGCTGCGTCGCGAAATGCGCCAGATGGAAGGCGGCTGGGCCTCGACCTACCTGATCGACCAGTCCAAGACCCGTCTGGAACGCCTGGGCTTCTTCAAGGAAGTGAACGTCGAGACCCCGCCGGTGCCGGGCACCGACGACCAGGTCGACGTCAACTACAGCGTCGAGGAGCAGGCCTCCGGCTCGATCACCGCCAGCGTCGGTTTCGCCCAGAGCGCCGGCCTGATCCTCGGTGGTTCGATCAGCCAGAGCAACTTCCTCGGTACCGGTAACAAGGTGTCCATCGGCCTGACCCGTTCGGAATACCAGACCCGCTACAACTTCGGCTTCGTTGACCCCTACTTCACTGCCGATGGCGTGAGCCTGGGCTACAACGCCTTCTACCGCAGCACCGACTACGACGACCTCGACGTCGACGTGGCCAGCTACGCGGTGGACAGCTACGGTGCGGGCGTCAGCCTCGGTTACCCGATCAGCGAGACCTCGCGCCTGACCTATGGCCTGAGCGTGCAGCAGGACAAGATCAAGACTGGCCGTTATACAGTTGATGAGATCTTCGACTTCCTGGAGCAGGAAGGCGATAACTTCCTGAACTTCAAGGCCTCGATCGGCTGGTCCGAGTCGACCCTGAACAAAGGTGTGCTGGCAACCCGTGGTCACTCCCAGAGCCTGACCCTGGAATCCACCATTCCGGGCAGCGACCTGTCGTTCTTCAAGCTCGACTACCGCGGCCAGCTGTTCAAGCCGATTACCAACGACTACACCCTGCGCCTGCACACCGAGCTGGGTTATGGTGACGGTTACGGCAGTACCTCCGGCCTGCCGTTCTACGAGAACTACTTCGCGGGTGGCTTCAACTCGGTCCGTGGCTTCAAGGACAGCAGCTTGGGCCCGCGCAGCACGCCGAGCCGTGGTGCAGCAGTGACTGGCAACGAAGGCACCCTCGCCGACCCGGATCAGGATCCGTTGCCGTTTGGTGGCAACGTGCTGGTGCAAGGCGGTGTCGAGCTGTTGTTCCCGCTGCCGTTCGTCAAGGACCAGCGTTCGCTGCGCACCTCCGTGTTCTGGGACGTGGGTAACGTGTTCGACACCAATTGCGGCAACCAGCCGGATTGCGAGAAGGTCGGTTTCTCGGGCATGGCCAGTTCGGTCGGCCTGGGCGTGACCTGGATCACCGCACTGGGCCCGCTGAGCTTCAGCCTGGCAATGCCGGTCAAGAAGCCGGACGATGCCGACACCCAGGTGTTCCAATTCTCTCTGGGCCAGACCTTCTGAGGTCGGCCCTCGCTTAATGACAACGGTTTATCCAGGAGTGCATCGTGCGTAAGTTGACCCAACTGGCCGTAGTGGCCGCGGCGCTGGTCGCCACCCCGGCTTTCGCCGAAATGAAGGTTGCCGTCCTGAACTATCAGATGGCCCTGCTGGAGTCGGATGCCGCCAAGAAATACGCGGTGGATGCCGAGAAGAAGTTCGGCCCGCAACTGACCAAGCTGAAAAGCCTGGAAAGCAGCGCCAAGGGCATCCAGGACCGTCTGATCAAGGGCGGCGACAAGATGCAGCAGCAGGAGCGCGAGCGCCTGGAGCTCGAGTTCAAGCAGAAGGCCCGTGACTTCCAGTTCCAGTCCAAGGAACTGAACGAAGCCAAGGCCGTTGCTGACCGCGACATGCTCAAGCAGCTGAAGCCGAAGCTGGATGGCGCTGTCGAGGAAGTGATCAAGAAAGGCGGTTACGACCTGGTCCTCGAGCGTGGCGCGGTCATCGATGTCAAGCCTCAGTACGACATCACCCGCCAGGTCATCGAGCGCATGAACCAAGCCCGTTGATATGACCGTGACCATGACGCTAGGCCAGTTGGCCGAGGCCCTCGGCGCCACCCTCAAGGGGCCCGAGGCGCTGCAGATTACCGGGCTGGCCACCTTGCAGGAGGCTGGCCCAGGTCAGTTGAGCTTCCTCGCCAACCCGCAGTACCGCAAATTCCTGGATAGCAGCCAGGCGGCCGCGGTGCTGCTGAAGGCGGTGGACGCCGAAGGCTTTGCCGGCAATGCGCTGATCGTCGCCGATCCGTACCTGGCCTACGCGCGCATTTCCCACCTGTTCGACCCCAAACCCAAGGCTGTGGCGGGTATTCATCCCAGCGCCGTGGTGGCCGAGGACGCGCAGGTGGACGCCAGTGCCAGCATCGGGCCGTTCGCGGTCATCGAAAGCGGTGCGCGCATCGCGGCCAATGTCAGCGTGGGTGCACACTGCGTGGTCGGTGCTCGTTGCGTGATCGGTGAGGGTGGCTGGCTGGCTCCACGGGTCACCCTGTACCATGATGTGACCATCGGCAAGCGTGTGGTCATCCAGTCGGGTGCGGTGATCGGCGGTGAAGGCTTCGGCTTTGCCAACGAGAAGGGCGTGTGGCGCAAGATCGCCCAGATCGGTGGTGTAACCATCGGCGACGACGTGGAAATCGGTGTCAACACCGCGGTCGATCGTGGCGCGCTGTCGGATACGCGGATCGCTGATGGGGTCAAGCTCGACAACCAGATCCAGATCGCCCACAACGTGCAGATCGGTGAGCACACGGCCATGGCCGCCTGTGTCGGAATTTCCGGCAGCACGCGCATCGGCAAGCATTGCACCATTGCCGGAGGTGTCGGCATGGTGGGTCATATCGATGTCTGTGATAACGTTTTCGTGTCCGGGATGACCATGGTGACCCGTTCGATCACCGAACCGGGTGCCTATTCTTCCGGCACTGCCATGCAGCCACTGGCTGAATGGCGCAAGAGCGCCGCGCGTATCCGCCACCTGGACGACATGGCCAAGCGTCTCCAGCAGCTGGAAAAACGCGTCGATACCGTGACCTCAGGTGGCCAGCCGACATCAGAAGGCTGATACCATTCCCTGAGCAAGAGTGAACAGTCGCTAGCTGGCTCCTCTTTGGACTGCAAAAGGAGCGTGTGGTCAGCACCTGCGCTCCCTATTCTTATTACAGGCTTCCCCCCCGAAATGATGGACATCAACGAGATTCGCGAATACCTGCCTCACCGTTACCCGTTCCTGCTGGTGGACCGCGTGACGGAGCTGGACTACGAGGCCCAGAGCATTCGTGCCTACAAGAATGTCAGCATCAACGAGCCGTTCTTCAACGGCCATTTCCCGGCTCACCCGATCATGCCGGGCGTCCTGATCATCGAAGCCATGGCACAGGCCGCGGGTATCCTCGGTTTCAAGATGCTCGACGCCAAGCCGGCCGATGGCACCCTGTACTACTTCGTCGGCTCCGACAAGCTGCGTTTCCGTCAGCCGGTACTGCCGGGTGACCAGTTGGTGCTGGAAGCCAAGTTCCTCAGCCGCAAGAGCATGATCTGGAAATTCGAGTGCCGCGCCCTGGTCGACGGCAAGCCGGTTTGCTCGGCAGAAATCACCTGCGCGGAACGCTCCCTATGAATTCGATTGATCCTCGGGCCATTATCGACCCGTCGGCCAAGCTGGCCGATGGTGTCGAGGTCGGCCCCTGGTCGATCGTTGGCCCCGATGTGGAAATCGGGGAGGGCACCGTTATCGGCCCGCATGTTGTGCTCAAAGGGCCGACCCGCATCGGCAAGCACAACCGTATCTTTCAGTTTTCCTCGATCGGCGAAGACACCCCGGACCTCAAGTACAAGGGTGAGCCGACGCGCCTGGTGATCGGCGATCACAATGTGATCCGCGAAGGGGTGACCATTCACCGCGGCACCGTCCAGGATCGTGCGGAAACCACCGTGGGCGACCACAACCTGATCATGGCCTATGCCCACATCGGCCACGACAGCGTCATCGGCAACCACTGCATCCTGGTAAACAACACGGCCCTGGCCGGCCATGTGCACGTGGGGGACTGGGCGATCCTGTCCGGCTACACCCTGGTGCACCAGTACTGCCATATCGGTGCCCACGCGTTTTCCGGCATGGGCACGGCGATCGGCAAGGATGTCCCGGCCTTCGTCACCGTGTTCGGCAGCCCGGCCGAAGCCCGCAGCATGAACTTCGAAGGCATGCGCCGCCGGGGTTTCAGCGACGAGGTGATCCATGTGCTGCGCCGTTGCTACAAGATCGTCTATCGCCAGGGCCTGACCGTCGAAGACGCGCTCAAGGAGCTGGACGAACTGGCTGCGAAGCACCCTGAGGTCGATCTGTTCCGTCAGTCGATCGTGAACTCCGCCCGCGGCATCACCCGCTGACATGGCCCAGCTTTGCGTAGCCTTGGTCGCAGGTGAGGCCAGCGGCGACATTCTCGGTTCCGGCTTGATGCGTGCCATCAAGGCGCGCCACCCCGACGTACGGTTCATCGGCGTTGGCGGCCCCTTGATGGAAGCCGAAGGCCTGCAATCCAATTTCCCCATGGAACGCCTGGCCGTCATGGGTCTGGTCGAAGTGCTGGGGCGCCTGCGCGAGCTGCTCAAGCGCCGCAAGCTGCTGATCGAGACCCTGATCGGCGAAAAGCCCGATGTGTTCATCGGCATCGATGCCCCCGACTTCACCCTCAACATCGAACTGAAACTGCGTCAGGCCGGGATCAAGACCGTGCACTACGTCAGCCCGTCGGTCTGGGCCTGGCGGCAGAAGCGTGTGCTGAAGATTCGCGAAGGCTGCGACCTGATGCTGACGCTGTTGCCATTCGAGGCGCGGTTCTATGAAGAGCAGGGCGTACCGGTGCGCTTCGTCGGCCACCCGTTGGCCGACACCATCCCGCTCGAAGCCGACCGCCCTGCCGCACGTGCCGCGCTGGGCCTGGGCGAAGGGCCGGTGGTCGCGTTGATGCCGGGCAGCCGGGGCGGCGAAGTAGGGCGGCTGGGCGCACTGTTCCTGGATGCTGCCGAACGGCTGCGCCAGCAGGTACCGGGCGTGCGTTTCGTGCTGCCCTGCGCCAATGCCGCGCGTCGCGCCCAGGTCGAGCAGATGCTCGAAGGGCGCCAGCTGCCGCTGACCCTGCTCGATGGCCAGTCGCACCAGGCCCTGGCGGCCTGTGACGCGGTGCTGATCGCCTCGGGTACCGCCACCCTCGAAGCACTGCTGTACAAGCGACCGATGGTGGTGGCCTATCGCCTCGCGCCCCTGACCTACTGGATCCTCAAGCGCCTGGTAAAGAGCCCCTACGTGTCGTTGCCGAACCTGCTGGCCCAGCGGGCGCTGGTACCCGAGTTGCTGCAGGACGACGCCACCAGCGAAGCCCTGGCCAATACCCTGGCGCCGCTGGTGGCCGATGGCAGCCAGCAGACCGAAAGTTTCGACGAAATTCACCGCACCCTGCGCCGTGACGCCTCCAACCAGGCGGCAGAGGCGGTACTGGCCTTGCTCAAGGACCGCTGACATGCAAATTGGACTGGACTTCAACCTGGTCGAAGACCTGGTCGCCGGCGTCGACGAAGTGGGCCGTGGCCCGCTGTGCGGCGCGGTGGTGACCGCTGCGGTGATCCTCGACCCGGCGCGCCCGATCCTCGGCCTGAACGACTCGAAAAAGCTCACCGAAGCCAAGCGCGAGGCGCTGTTCGACGAGATCTGCGAAAAGGCCCTGAGCTTCTGCATCGCCCGCGCCGAGGTCGAGGAAATCGACCGCCTGAACATCCTGCACGCGACCATGCTGGCCATGCAGCGCGCCGTGGAAGGCCTGCACATTACACCGAAGCTGGCCCTGATCGACGGCAACCGCTGCCCGAAACTGGCCGTACCGGCGTCGCCGGTAGTCAAGGGCGACAGCCAGGTGCCGGCCATCGCGGCGGCGTCGATCCTGGCCAAGGTGACCCGTGACCGGGAGATGAGCGCATTCGAGCTGATCTACCCGGGTTATGGCATTGGCGGGCACAAGGGCTACCCGACCCCGGTGCACCTCGAGGCGCTGGCACGGTTGGGGCCTACGCCCATTCATCGGCGTTCCTTTGCCCCGGTGCGAGCCGCGTGGGAAGCGCGTGCCGGTGTTCTCGATTCCCTGATCTGAACCCCCGGGGCCGCTTTGCGGCCCATCGCCGGCAAGCCAGCTCCCACACGGATCGTACAATCCCTGACAGCTACGCGGTCCCTGTGGGAGCGGGCGTGCCCGCGATGGGCTGCGAAGCAGCCCCAAAAAACATCCCCATTTAAGCTACAATCCCGCCCTTGTCGTTCAGCACTGCTACAGGATCTTCCATGTCGGTTCCCTTCGTTCACCTGCGCGTCCACTCCGAATTCTCGCTGGTCGACGGCCTGGTGCGGATCAAGCCGCTGGCCAAGGCGCTGGCCGGGATGAACATGCCGGCGGTGGCGATCACCGACCAGAGCAACATGTGCTCGCTGGTAAAGTTCTACAAGACTGCCATGGGCGCCGGCATCAAGCCGATCTGCGGCGCCGACCTGTGGCTGGCCGCTGCCGACCCGGAAGCACCGCTGTCGCGTATCTGCTTCCTGGCCATGAACCCCAAGGGCTACCGCAACCTCACCGAGCTGATCTCGCGCGGCTGGACCGAGGGCCAGCGCAACGGCCTGGTCATCCTCCAGCGTGAATGGATCGCCCCCGCCAGCGAGGGCCTGATCGCCCTTTCCGCAGGCAAGGAAGGCGATATCGGCATGGCCTTGCTGGCCGGCAAGGACGATGAAGCCGAGGCCCTGCTGCAAGACTGGATGGGCATGTTCCCCGAGCGCTTCTACGTCGAAGTGCAGCGTACCAACCGTGCCCGTGACGAAGAGTACGTGCACGCCGCCGTGGCGTTGGCCGACAAGTTCGGCGCTCCGCTGGTGGCAACCAACGATGTGCGCTTCATCAAGCAGTCCGACTTCGACGCCCACGAAACCCGCGTATGCATCGGTGAGGGGTGGACCCTCGACGACCCGCGTCGGCCAAGGATGTACAGCGACCAGCAGTATCTGAAGTCGGCCGAGGAAATGGCCGAGCTGTTCAGCGACCTGCCCGATGCCATCGCCAACACTGTCGAGATCGCCAAGCGCTGCAACATCCAGGTGCAGCTGGGCAAGTACTTCCTGCCCGACTTCCCCACGCCCAACGGCATGGGCATCGATGACTACCTGCGGCATGTGTCCCACGAAGGCCTGGAAGAGCGCCTGGCGGTGCTGTGGCCGAAAGAGACCACACCCAATTACGAAGAGAAGCGCCAGGTCTACCTGGACCGCCTGAAGTTCGAACTGGACATCATCATCCAGATGGGCTTCCCCGGTTACTTCCTGATCGTCATGGACTTCATCAAGTGGGCCAAGAACAACGACGTACCGGTTGGCCCGGGCCGAGGATCGGGTGCCGGCTCGCTGGTGGCGTACGTGCTGAAGATCACCGACCTCGATCCGCTGGCCTACGACCTGCTGTTCGAGCGCTTCCTCAACCCTGAACGTATTTCCATGCCCGACTTCGACGTCGACTTCTGCATGGATGGCCGTGACCGGGTGATCGACTACGTGGCCGAAGCCTATGGTCGCAACGCGGTCAGCCAGATCATCACCTTCGGTACCATGGCGGCGAAGGCGGTGGTGCGAGACGTGGCGCGGGTACAGGGCAAGTCCTACGGCCTGGCCGACCGCCTGTCGAAGATGATCCCCTTCGAAGTGGGCATGACCCTGGAGAAGGCCTACGAGCAGGAAGAGATCCTGCGTGACTTCCTCAAGGGCGACGAAGACGCCCGCGAGATCTGGGACATGGCCCTGAAGCTCGAGGGCGTGACGCGCGGTACCGGCAAACACGCCGGTGGTGTGGTCATCGCCCCGACCAAGCTCACCGACTTCTCGCCGATCGCCTGTGACGAAGAGGGTGGCGGCCTGGTAACCCAGTTCGACAAGGATGACGTCGAGGCTGCCGGCCTGGTGAAGTTCGACTTCCTCGGCCTGCGGACCCTGACCATCATCAAGTGGGCGATGGAGATCATCAACCGCGAGCAGGCCAAGAAGAACCTGCCCGACGTCAACATCGACTTCATCCCGCTGGACGACCGCAAGACCTACGAGCTGTTGCAGAAGGCCGAAACCACGGCGGTGTTCCAGCTTGAATCGCGTGGCATGAAGGAGCTGATCAAGAAGCTCAAGCCCGACTGCCTGGAAGACCTGATCGCACTGGTGGCACTGTTCCGCCCGGGCCCGCTGCAATCGGGCATGGTGGACGACTTCATCAACCGCAAGCACGGTCGCGCCGAGCTGGCTTACCCGCACTCCGACTACCAGTACGAGGGCCTGAAACCGGTACTGGCACCGACCTACGGCATCATCCTGTACCAGGAGCAGGTGATGCAGATCGCCCAGGTCATGGCTGGCTATACCCTCGGCGGCGCCGACATGCTGCGCCGTGCGATGGGTAAGAAAAAGCCCGAGGAAATGGCCAAGCAGCGCGGTGGCTTCATCGAAGGCTGCGTGGCCAACAATATCGATGCGGATCTTGCGGGTAACATTTTCGACCTGGTAGAGAAGTTCGCCGGCTACGGCTTCAACAAATCCCACTCCGCCGCCTATGGCCTGGTGTCGTACCAGACCGCCTGGCTGAAAACCCACTACCCGGCGCCATTCATGGCTGCGGTGTTGTCGGCGGATATGCACAACACCGACAAGGTGGTGGTGCTGGTCGAGGAGGTGCGAAGCATGAAGCTGCGCCTCGACGCGCCGGACGTGAACTTCTCCGACTTCAAGTTCACCGTCAACAATGACGGGCGCATCGTCTACGGCCTGGGCGCCATCAAGGGCGTCGGCGAAGGCCCGGTGGAGGCGATCGTCGAGGCCCGCGCCCAGGGTGGCCCGTTCAAGGACCTGTTCGATTTCTGTGAGCGCATCGACCTCAAGCGGGTCAACAAGCGTACCCTCGACGCGCTGATCCGCAGTGGCGCGCTGGACCGTCTGGGCCCGCACTTCCATGACGAGATCAAGGCCTACCACGCCAACATCGACATCAACCGTGCAACCTTGCTCTCGGCGCTGGGCGAGGCCATCAAGGCTGCCGAGCAGGCCGCCCACACCGCCGACAGTGGCCACGTCGACCTGTTCGGCGGCATGTTCGAAGAGGCGGATGCCGACGTCTACGCCAACCACCGCAAGGTGCGCGAACTGACCCTCAAGGAACGCCTGAAGGGCGAGAAGGACACCCTCGGCCTGTACCTCACCGGCCACCCGATCGACGAGTACGAGACCGAGATCCGCCGCTTCGCCCGCCAGCGCATCATCGACCTCAAGCCGTCACGCGAAACCCAGACCATCGCCGGCATGATCATTGCCCTGCGGGTGATGAAGAACAAGAAGGGCGACAAGATGGGCTTCGTCACCCTGGATGACCGCTCCGGGCGCATCGAGGCGTCGCTGTTTGCCGATGCCTTCATGGCGGCACAGTCCTTGCTGCAGACCGATGCCATGGTGGTGGTCGAAGGCGAGGTCAGCAACGACGATTTCTCCGGTGGCCTGCGCCTGCGGGTGAAGCAGGTGATGACCATGGAGGATGCCCGCACCAAGCTGGCCGAGAGCCTGCGCCTGAAGGTGGCACACGAAGCGCTCAAGGGCGACCGGCTGAAGTGGCTGGGCGAGCTGATTACCCGCCATCGCGGCGCTTGCCCGATCACCCTCGAGTACACCGGCAGCGACGCCAAGGCCATGCTGCAGTTCGGCGAGCAGTGGGCGATCGACCCGGCCGATGGGCTGATTCAGGCGCTGCGTGACCAGTTCGGGCGTGAGAACGTCTTTCTGCAATATCGTTGAACCGACAAAAATTTAATCTCGACCTGAATGCGCCTGATCCCTTAAGGTAGGGCGCCAAACGGATCAACCGGCCGGCCGCCTGGCCGTAGACCCAAGACGGATGACTATGAACCCGAATTTTCTCGATTTCGAACAGCCGATTGCCGACCTGCAAGCCAAGATCGAAGGCCTGCGCCTGGTAGGCAACGACAACTCGCTGAACATCAGCGATGAAATTGCCCGTCTGCAAGACAAGAGCAACACCCTGACCGAAAGCATCTTCGGCAACCTGACCAGCTGGCAGATAGCCCGCCTGGCCCGTCATCCGCGTCGTCCTTACACCCTGGACTACCTGGAGCACATCTTCACCGAGTTCGAAGAGCTGCACGGCGACCGCCACTTCTCCGACGACGCTGCCATCGTCGGTGGTACCGCGCGCCTGGACGGCAAGCCGGTCATGGTCATCGGCCACCAGAAGGGCCGTGAAGTGCGCGAGAAGGTACGCCGCAACTTCGGCATGCCGCGCCCTGAAGGCTACCGCAAGGCCTGCCGCCTGATGGAAATGGCCGAGCGCTTCAAGATGCCGATCCTGACCTTCATCGACACCCCGGGCGCCTACCCGGGCATCGACGCCGAAGAGCGCAACCAGAGCGAGGCCATCGCCTGGAACCTGCGCGTGATGGCGCGTCTGAAAACCCCGATCATCGCCACCGTGATCGGTGAGGGTGGTTCCGGCGGTGCGCTGGCCATCGGCGTGTGCGACCAGTTGAACATGCTGCAGTACTCCACCTACTCGGTGATCTCGCCGGAAGGCTGTGCCTCGATCCTGTGGAAGACTGCCGACAAGGCAGCCGACGCAGCTGAGGCCATGGGCATCACTGCCGAGCGCCTGAAGAGCCTGAACATCGTCGACAAGGTCATCCAGGAGCCGCTGGGCGGCGCCCACCGTGACCCGGCGAAGATGTCGGAAAGCATCCGTGCCGACCTGGTACAGCAGCTGGACATGCTCGGCAAGCTCGACCATGACGCGCTGCTGGCCCGCCGTTACGATCGCCTGATGAGCTACGGTCTCTGATAGCGAGATGAATGGCACCGGCTTCGCCGGTGTTCGCGGGCACGCCCGCTCCCACAGGTAATGCACTGCCCTCGGGGCTAGCGCCATACTTGTGGGAGCGGGCGTGCCCGCGAATGCGTTCTTGAATCGAGCGAGGCTAGATGATCAACCTCACCCCCTGGCTCAACGCCCCCACCTGGTACATCGCCTTCTCCGGCGGCCTCGATTCCACCGTCCTCCTGCACCTGCTGGCCGACTACGCCCGCAATCACGCATCCCCTCCACTGCGCGCCATCCACGTCCACCACGGCCTGCAATCCGCCGCCGATGCCTGGCCCGCCCACTGCCAAACCGTCTGCGACAATCTCGGCATCGAACTCCAGGTCATCCACGTCCAGGTCACCCCCGGTGCCAGCCTCGAACAAGCCGCCCGCGACGCCCGCTATGCTGCCTTCAGGCAAGCCCTCGGCCCGGGTGACATCCTGTTCACCGGCCAGCACCGCGACGACCAGGCCGAGACCCTGCTGTTCCGCCTGCTGCGCGGCGCAGGCCTGCGTGGCCTGGCTGCAATGCCGGGGCAGCGGGCGCTAGGGCAGGGCAGCCTGGTCAGGCCATTGCTGGGCTGTTCCCGCCAGCAACTGCAGGACCATGCCCAGGCCAATGGGCTGGCCTGGATCGAAGATCCGTCAAACGCTGACACACAATTTGCCCGCAACTACCTGCGCAGCGAAGTGTTTCCGCTGCTTCAGCAACGTTGGCCGCAGGCCAGCCAGAACCTGGCCCGCGCCGCCGAGCACCTGGGCGAAGCCCAAGGCCTGCTGGACGAGCTGGCCCAGGACGACCTGGCGCTCGCCGGGGAGGGCGCGCCGGTGGCTTGGCCGGGGCTGGACTCCCTCGACCTGGCTACTCTGGTGGCGCTGTCGCCGGCCCGTCAGCGCAATGCCCTGCAATACTGGCTGAGCCGCCGTACCCGCTTGCCCGACACCCGGCACTGGGCCGGCTGGGCCGACCTGCGCGATGCCGCCGCCGATGCCCAGCCCGCCTGGCGGCTTGCCGATGGGCAACTGCTGCGCAGTCATGGGCGCATCTGGTGGTTGAGCGGTGACTGGCTGCAGCTGCCCGTCGGCGAACTGGCCTGGGCCGATCCCGCCAAGCCTTTGCCGTTGCCGGGTAACGGCAGTGTGCGTCTTGTTGGCGCAGCGCCGCTGCACGGCTTGCGCATTGCCTACCGTCAGGGCGGTGAAGTGCTGGACCTCCCCGGCCGCGGCCGGCGCGACCTCAAGCGCCTGCTCAACGAGTTGCAGGTGCCGCTTTTCCTGCGCCCGCGCCTGCCACTGCTGTACCAGGGCGAGCGCCTGCTGGCGGTGGCCAACCTGCCCGGGCTGGTGCAGGCTGATTGCCAGCTGTCCTGGCAGTTGCCGACGAACGCGCAAGGTTTGAGCTGAAGGGTACATTCGGGTAGACTACCCTCCCTTCTTGATACAGCTTCTGTGGGTTCCGCGAAAACACAGGAGTTGCCGATTACCAAGCAGTTTTTTGCTGGGCTGATTCTGGAAATGACGAGCGAGCTCCATGCCGGGGATACCCCTGGTCTGTACAGACGCGGCAGTTTTTCGAGATGCACTGTGATTGACGCAGGTGATCGGGGGCTTCGGCCTTCCTTCGCTTTCTCCGGCGGCGCTGGCCGCCTTAACGCAGACTTCTAGGGTTTTTCATGACGCGCTACATATTCGTCACGGGCGGTGTTGTTTCTTCATTGGGGAAAGGCATTGCCTCGGCTTCCCTGGCGGCCATCCTGGAAGCGCGGGGCCTGAAGGTCACCATGCTCAAGCTGGATCCGTACATCAACGTCGATCCGGGCACCATGAGCCCGTTCCAGCACGGTGAAGTGTTCGTCACCCACGATGGCGCCGAGACCGACCTCGATCTGGGCCACTACGAGCGGTTCATCCGCACCACCATGACCCAGAACAACAACTTCACCACCGGCCGCATCTACGAGCACGTACTGCGCAAGGAGCGTCGTGGTGACTACCTGGGCGCGACCATCCAGGTCATCCCGCACATCACCGACGAAATCAAGCGTCGCATCATCAAGGGCGCCGGCGATGCCGACGTGGCCCTGGTGGAAATCGGCGGTACCGTGGGTGACATCGAGTCGCAGCCGTTCCTCGAGGCCATCCGCCAGCTGCGCGTCGAAGTGGGCTCCAAGCGCGCCATGCTGATGCACCTGACCCTGGTCCCGTACATCGCCACCGCTGGCGAGACCAAGACCAAGCCGACCCAGCACTCGGTCAAGGAGCTGCGCTCCATCGGCCTGCAGCCTGACGTGCTGATCTGCCGCTCCGACCACCCGGTCGATGCTTCGTCGCGTCGCAAGATCGCGCTGTTCACCAACGTTGAAGAGCGTGCGGTGATTTCGCTGGAAGACGTCGACACCATCTACAAGATCCCGGGCGTGCTGCACGCACAGGGCCTGGACGACTTCGTCGTCGAGCGTTTCGGCCTGCAGTGCAATGGCGCCGACCTGTCCGAGTGGGACAAGGTGGTCGATGCCAAGCTCAACCCCGAGCACGAAGTGACCATCGCCATGGTCGGCAAGTACATGGAGCTGCTGGATGCGTACAAGTCGCTGATCGAAGCGATGAGCCACGCCGGCATCACCAACCGCACCAAGGTCAACCTGCGCTACATCGACTCGGAAGACATCGAGAACCAGGGCACCAGCCTGCTCGAAGGCGCCGATGCCATCCTGGTACCGGGCGGTTTCGGCCTGCGCGGCGTGGAAGGCAAGATCACCGCGGTACAATACGCCCGTGAGAACAAGGTGCCGTACCTGGGTATCTGCCTGGGCATGCAGGTGGCCGTGATCGAATTCGCCCGTAACGTGATGGGCTGGAAAGACGCCAACTCCACCGAGTTCGACCGCAACAGCGGCCACCCGGTCGTCGGCCTGATCACCGAGTGGGCCGATGCCACCGGTGCCGTCGAAACCCGCAGCGAAGCCTCCGACCTGGGTGGCACCATGCGCCTGGGCGCACAGGACTGCCAGCTGGCCGCCGGCTCCAAGGTGCACGACTGCTACGGCAAGGACGTGATCACCGAGCGTCACCGTCACCGCTACGAAGTGAACAACAACCTGCTGCCACAACTGGTCGACGCCGGCTTGGTGGTTTCCGGCCGTTCCGAAGACGGTGCGCTGGTGGAAGTGGTCGAGTCCAAGGACCACCCATGGTTCGTCGCCTGCCAGTTCCACCCGGAATTCACCTCGACCCCGCGTGACGGCCACCCGCTGTTCAGCGGCTTCGTCAAGGCAGCCCTGGCTCAGAAGAACAAGGCCTGATCAATGACCCAGAAGATCATTCGCGTCGGTAACATCGAGATCGCCAACGACAAGCCGTTCGTCCTGTTCGGCGGCATGAACGTCCTGGAGTCCCGTGACCTGGCAATGAAGGTCTGCGAGGAATACGTGCGGGTGACCGAGAAGCTCGGTATCCCGTACGTGTTCAAGGCCAGCTTCGACAAGGCCAACCGTTCGTCGGTAACCTCGTACCGTGGCCCGGGCATGGAAGAGGGGCTGAAGATCTTCGAAGAGATCAAGCGCACCTTCAACGTGCCGGTCATCACCGACGTGCACGAGCCTTACCAGGCCGAGCCTGTAGCCAAGGTGTGCGACATCATCCAGCTGCCGGCCTTCCTGTCGCGGCAGACCGATCTGGTGGTGGCCATGGCCAAGACCGGCGCGGTGATCAACATCAAGAAGGCCCAGTTCCTCGCACCCCAGGAAATGAAGCACATCCTGACCAAGTGCGAGGAGGCCGGTAACGACCAGTTGATCCTCTGCGAGCGTGGTTCGAGCTTCGGCTACAACAACCTGGTGGTGGACATGCTCGGCTTCGGCATCATGAAGCAGTTCGAGTACCCGGTGTTCTTCGATGTGACCCACGCCCTGCAGATGCCGGGTGGTCGCGCCGATTCCGCCGGTGGTCGCCGCGCCCAGGTCACCGACCTGGCCAAGGCCGGCATGAGCCAGGGCCTGGCCGGGCTGTTCCTCGAAGCCCACCCCGATCCGGACAACGCCAAGTGCGATGGCCCATGCGCCCTGCGCCTGGACAAACTGGAGCCGTTCCTGGCCCAGCTCAAGCAACTGGACGACCTGGTGAAAAGTTTTCCGACGGTAGAAACCGCGTAAAGCTCGATTCTCGGGTAAAGTACCGTCCGATCCACCCCTGACCAGTCGGTCAGGGGTTCCCTTCACCCGGCCTGCCCACTGCAAGTCCGCCCGGTGAACGGCAAGAATTTCCTAAGCTAAGTTGTTTTCGTCAATTCTGGAGTGCTTACAACAATGGCAAAAATCGTCGACATCAAAGGTCGTGAAGTTCTCGATTCGCGTGGCAACCCCACCGTGGAAGCCGATGTACTGCTCGACAACGGCATCATCGGCAGCGCCTGCGCGCCGTCCGGTGCTTCCACTGGCTCGCGCGAAGCGCTGGAGCTGCGTGATGGCGACAAGAGCCGTTACCTGGGCAAGGGCGTGCTGAAGGCCGTTGCCAACATCAACGGCCCGATCCGTGACCTGCTGCTGGGCAAGGACCCTGCCGACCAGAAGGGCCTGGACCGCGCCATGATCGAACTGGACGGTACCGAGAACAAGGCCAAGCTGGGCGCCAACGCCATCCTGGCCGTTTCCCTGGCTGCCGCCAAGGCCGCTGCCCAGGACCAGGACCTGCCGCTGTACGCGCACATCGCCAACCTGAACGGCACCCCGGGCCAGTACTCGATGCCGGTACCGATGATGAACATCATCAACGGTGGCGAGCACGCCGACAACAACGTCGACATCCAGGAGTTCATGGTTCAGCCAGTTGGCGCCAAGACCTTCTCCGACGGCCTGCGCATGGGTACCGAAATCTTCCACCACCTCAAAGCCGTGCTGAAGGCCCGTGGCCTGAACACCGCCGTTGGTGACGAGGGTGGTTTCGCCCCTAACCTGGCTTCCAACGAAGACGCCCTGGGCGCCATCGCCGAAGCCGTCGAGAAAGCCGGCTACAAGCTGGGCACCGACGTGACCCTGGCCCTGGACTGCGCGGCTTCCGAGTTCTACGAAGACGGCAAGTACAACCTGTCTGGCGAAGGTAAGTCGTTCGACGCCGAAGGCTTTGCCGAGTACCTGAAAGGCCTGACCGAGCGCTTCCCGATCATCTCGATCGAAGACGGCCTGGACGAGTCCGACTGGGCTGGCTGGAAGATCCTCACCGACAAGATCGGCACCAAGGTGCAGCTGGTTGGCGACGACCTGTTCGTGACCAACACCAAGATCCTCAAGGAAGGCATCGAGAAGGGCATCGGTAACTCGATCCTGATCAAGTTCAACCAGATCGGCTCGCTGACCGAAACCCTGGAAGCCATCCAGATGGCCAAGGCTGCTGGCTACACCGCGGTGATTTCGCACCGTTCCGGTGAAACCGAAGACTCGACCATTGCCGACCTGGCCGTGGGTACTGCTGCTGGCCAGATCAAGACTGGTTCGCTGTGCCGTTCCGACCGCGTTTCCAAGTACAACCAGCTGCTGCGCATCGAAGAGCAACTGGGTGCCAAAGCGGTTTACCGCGGTCGTGCCGAGTTTCGCGGCTAAGCAAGAGATGGTAAAAAGACAGCAGCCGGAGTTGTAGGAACGTTCGTACTGTTCTTTCCTACATTCCAACGGGTTTCTGTCGACGAAGCCTGGCCTCGGCCAGGCTTCGTGCTATTCGAGGCCCCGAAGTAAAAAGTACCCGGCAGCCTTTTTAACCTGGATAACGTGATGCGCAGTCCCTATTGGTTGTTCCTCGTCCTGCTCCTGCTGCTGGGTGGCCTGCAGTACCGCCTGTGGGTGGGTAATGGCAGCCTGGCGCAAGTGACCGAGCTGAAGCAGCAGATTGCCGAGCAGCATGCCGAAAACGAGCGCTTGCTCGAGCGCAACCGCGTGCTCGATGCCGAAGTGCTGGAGCTGAAAAAAGGCATGGAGACCGTTGAAGAGCGGGCTCGCCACGAATTGGGGATGGTCAAAGAGGGCGAAACCCTCTTCCAGTTGCCACAGAAATGATCGAAACCTTACCGGCCTTCTGGGCCGTGATCCCTGCTGCGGGCGTAGGTGCCCGCATGGCTGCCGACCGCCCCAAGCAGTACCTGGAGCTGGCCGGGCAGACCATTCTCGAGCACAGCCTCGACTGTTTTCTTGGCCACCCGATGCTCAAGGGCGTGGTGGTCAGCATTGCCGAAGGTGACCCGTACTGGCCTCGCCTGCGCTGCGCCAGCGACCCGCGCATCCAGCGCGCCGCAGGTGGCCGCGAGCGTGCCGACTCGGTGCTCAATGCCTTGCTGATGCTGCATGCCCAAGGGGCGGCGGACAGCGACTGGGTGCTGGTGCATGATGCCGCGCGACCGAACCTGGCGCGCAGCGATCTGGACAAGCTGTTGTCGGAGCTGGCGGGCGACCCGGTGGGTGGCCTGCTGGCGGTGCCGGCGCGCGATACCCTCAAGCGGGCCGATGCCGGTGGTCGGGTGGGCGCTACCGTCGACCGCAGCACCATCTGGCAGGCCTATACGCCGCAGATGTTCCGCCTTGGAGCGTTGCATCGGGCGCTGGCCGAGTGCCTGGTGTCGGATGTGCTGGTAACCGACGAGTCCTCCGCCATCGAATGGTCCGGCCAGGCGCCGCGGCTGGTCGAAGGGCGCAGCGACAACATCAAGGTGACCCGGCCGGAAGACCTGGAGTGGTTGCGCCAGCGTTGGGCAGGGCGCCGCTGAGGCTTTGACCAGTGCTGGTTTCTTCGCGGGCATGCCCGCTCCCACAGGTACAGCGCATACCTTCAGGTTGGCGCTGTACCTGTGGGAGCGGGCGAGCCCGCGAAGAGGCCGGCACAGCCAACACACCCCTTCAGCCTTGCCGATACTCCGGCAGCCCCGCCAACCCTTCCTTCAGGTAATCCACCAGCCGCCGTACCTTCGGCGACAGGTGCCGCTGCTGCGGATACAGCGCCCACACCGCGGTATTCGGTGGCTGGTGCGCCTCCAGCAACGACACCAGCGCACCACTGTTCAAGTGCTCCAGCACGTAATAATCCGGCAACTGGCACAACCCCATCCCCTGCAGCGCCGCGTCCAGCACCGCCTGCCCGCTGTTGCAACGCCAGTTGCCTTGGACTCGTTGGCTGATCTCGCGGCCGTCCTGCTGCAGCGCCCACAAATCCGAGCTGCCCACCAGGCAATTGTGCCGCGCCAGTTCCGACAGGCTGTGTGGCCGACCGTAACGTTCCAGGTAGGCCGGCGAAGCGCACAGGTACATGCGCCGGGGCGCCAGGCGGGTTGCCACCAGTCGTGAGTCGGCCAGCCGGCCCAGGCGGATGGCCAGGTCCATGCCTTCATGCACCAGGTCGAGGGTGTGGTTGCTCAGTTCCACATCCACCCGCAACTGCGGGTACAGCGCCATGAACCGTGTCACCAGTGGCACGATGAAGCGCTCGCCATAGGCCACCGCGCAGGTCATGCGCAGCAACCCCTTGGGCTCGCTGGCCAGGTCACCCATGGCGCGCAGGGCTTCCTCGCGGCCATCCTGCAGGCGCTGGCAGTGCTGCAGGAATGTCTGCCCGGCCTCGCTCAGGGTCACCCGCCGGGTACTGCGGTACAGCAGGCGCGTCTGCAGCCGTTCCTCCAGCCGGGCGATCTGCCGGCTGATGTGCGACGAGGAAACCCCCAGGCGCTCGGCGGCCGCGGTGAACTGGCCCGACTCGGCCACGGCGACGAACTCGTCGATGCCTTCCCAGCGGCTGCTCATTGATTATCCCTGTATGGCAATAATGTTTTGTCTTTGGCCGGATTATTCATCAAAAGGCGGTGAATTACACTGCCAGACTGAATCGACCCTCTGTCTGGAGACCTTTGATGATCAAGTCCCGTGCTGCCGTAGCCTTCGAAGCCAAGAAACCCCTGGAAATCGTCGAAGTCGACGTGGCCATGCCCAAGGCCGGTGAAGTGCTGCTGCGCGTGGTCGCCAGCGGTGTCTGCCACACCGACGCCTACACCCTGTCGGGCGCCGACCCGGAGGGCATCTTCCCGTCGATCCTCGGCCACGAAGGTGGCGCGATCGTCGAGGCGGTAGGCGAGGGCGTCACCTCGGTCGCCGTCGGTGACCACGTCATCCCGCTGTACACCCCGGAATGCGGCAAGTGCAAGTTCTGCCTCTCGGGCAAGACCAACCTGTGCCAGGCCATCCGCGCCACCCAGGGCAAGGGCCTGATGCCGGACGGCACCACGCGCTTCTCCTACAAAGGCCAGCAACTGTTCCACTACATGGGTACCTCGACCTTCTCCGAGTACACCGTGCTGCCGGAAATCTCCGTGGCCAAGATCCAGAAAGAAGCGCCGCTGGAAAAGGTCTGTCTGCTGGGTTGTGGCGTCACCACCGGTATCGGCGCGGTGCTCAACACCGCCAAGGTCAAGCCGGGTGACACCGTGGCCATCTTCGGCCTGGGCGGCATCGGCCTGTCGGCAGTGATCGGTGCGGTCAAGGCCAAGGCGTCGCGCATCATTGCCATCGACATCAACCCGGCCAAGTTCGAAATCGCCCGCCAGCTGGGTGCCACCGACTGCATCAACCCGAAAGACTACGACCGCCCGATCCAGGAAGTGATCGTCGACCTCACCGACGGCGGCGTGGACTTCTCCTTTGAGTGCATCGGCAACGTGCAGCTGATGCGTGCTGCGCTGGAATGCTGTCACAAGGGCTGGGGTGAGTCGGTGATCATCGGCGTGGCCGGTGCCGGCCAGGAAATCGCCACTCGTCCGTTCCAGCTGGTCACCGGCCGCGTATGGCGTGGTTCGGCGTTCGGTGGCGTACGTGGCCGCAGCGAGCTGCCAAGCTACGTGGAAATGTCCGAGAAGGGCGAGATCCCGCTGGATACCTTCATCACCCACACCATGGGCCTGGAAGACATCAACAAGGCCTTCGACCTGATGCACGAAGGCAAGAGCATTCGCAGCGTGATCCACTTCTGAGGTTTGCCATGAGCCTGGATAACATCTCCTGCCAGAAGAGCTTCGGCGGCTGGCACAAGCGTTACCGGCATCACTCCAAGGTGCTGGGCTGCGACATGGTGTTCGCCGTCTACCTGCCGCCGCAGGCCGAACAGGGCGAGAAGCTGCCGGTGCTGTACTGGCTCAGCGGCCTCACCTGCACCGACGAGAACTTCATGCAGAAGGCCGGCGCCCAGCGCTTGGCCGCGGAGCTTGGGTTGATCATCGTCGCCCCCGACACCAGCCCGCGTGGCGAGCAGGTGCCGGGCGACCCGGACGGTGCCTGGGACTTCGGCCTGGGTGCCGGCTTCTACCTCAATGCCACTCAGCAGCCCTGGGCCCAGCACTACCGCATGCACGACTATGTGGTGGAGGAGTTGCCCGCGTTGATCGAGGCGCACTTCCCGGCTTCGGGCGAGCGCAGCATCAGTGGCCACTCCATGGGTGGGCATGGCGCGCTGGTGTGCGCCTTGCGCAACCCGGGGCGCTACCGCTCGGTGTCGGCGTTCTCGCCGATCAGCAACCCGATGGATTGCCCGTGGGGCGAGAAAGCCTTCAGCCGCTACCTGGGTGAAGACCGTGCACGCTGGCGCGAGTGGGATGCCAGCGTGCTGCTGGCCGAGACCCCGGCCGGCGAATGCCCGCCGTTGCTGGTGGACCAGGGCGACCGCGACGACTTCCTCGAGAAGCAGCTCAAGCCTGAAGCCCTGGAGCAGGCGGCACGCAAAGGTGGGCATGAACTGAACTTGCGCCTGCAGCCTGGCTATGACCACAGCTACTACTTCATCGCCAGCTTCATCGAGGAGCACCTGCGTCATCATGCGGTGGCCTTGGGGCGGATGTAAGGCGTAGCTGTGGTGCTTGCTTCATCGCTGGCAAGCCAGCTCCCACCTCGACCGCATGGACCTCGGGCCCTGTGCCGTACCTGTGGGAGCTGGCTTGCCGGCGATGGGCTGCGAAGCAGCCCCAATGCCTCAAAAGCAGGTAGAATCACGCCCTGACTCATTCAGGGCGTTTTTCTATGCGTATTGGCCACGGCTACGATGTGCACCGTTTCTGCGACGGTGATTTCATTACCCTGGGCGGGGTGCGTATCCCCCACAAATACGGCCTCCTGGCCCACTCCGATGGCGACGTGCTGCTGCACGCCCTGAGCGATGCCTTGCTTGGCGCGGCGGCGCTGGGTGACATCGGCAAACACTTCCCCGACACCGATCCGCAGTTCAAGGGCGCCGACAGCCGGGTGTTGCTGCGCCATGTGGTCGGCATCGTCCAGGCCAAGGGCTGGAAGGTCGGCAACATCGACGCCACCATCGTCGCCCAGGCGCCGAAGATGGCCCCGCACATCGAGACCATGCGCAAGCTGATCGCCGAAGACCTGCAGGTCGAACTCGACCAGGTCAACGTCAAGGCTACCACCACCGAGAAGCTCGGCTTCACCGGCCGCGAGGAGGGCATCGCCGTGCATTCGGTAGCCCTGCTGCTGCCAGCATGACCGAACTGGAACTGTTGGGCCCGCGCGCATCGGGCGAACCACTGGGTACCGCTGTCCTCAAGGCGGTGGCCGAGGATTTCCAGGTCGACGAAGTGCTGGACATCCCCCTCTCGGGCCAGGGCGAACACCTGTGGCTGTGGGTCGAGAAGCGTGACCTGAACACCGAAGAGGCGGCCCGCCGCCTGGCCCGTGCCGCTGGGGTGCCGGTGCGCACGATCAGCTACGCCGGCCTCAAGGACCGCCAGGCCCTGACCCGCCAGTGGTTCAGCCTGCACCTGCCAGGCAAGGCCGACCCGGACCTGTCGCGTGCCGAGGATGCCAGCCTGCGTGTGCTCAAGCAGGTTCGCCACCAGCGCAAGCTGCAGCGCGGTGCGCATTCGGCCAACGGCTTCACGCTGCGCCTGACTGCCCTGGCTGCCGATCACCAGGCGGTGGATGCGCGCCTGGAACAGCTCAAGCAGCACGGTGTGCCGAATTATTTCGGCACCCAGCGCTTCGGCCACGGTGGCGGCAACGTTCACGACGCTCTCGATTGGGCCGCACGCAAGGCCCTGCCTGAACAGCGCAACGTGCGTTCGCGGTTGCTCTCGGCCGGACGCAGCTACCTGTTCAACCAGGTGCTGGCAGCCCGTGTTGCCGACGGCAGCTGGGCGCGTGCGCAGGTGGGCGACCTGTTGGCGTTCACCACGAGTCGTAGCTTCTTTCCTGCTGGGGAGTCGGAATGTTCCGATCCTCGGCTGGCGATCCTTGACCTGCATCCGACCGGCCCGCTGTGGGGGGCAGGCGATTCGCCGGCAACGGGGAGTACTGCGCAACAAGAGGATGCGATCGCCGCACGGCAGCCGGCACTTTGCCAGTGGCTGGCCTTGGCGGGCATGGATCACGAACGACGCATTCTGCGGCTCCCTATTGGCGGTCTTACGTGGCATTATCCGGAGCCTGATATCCTGCAACTGGAATTCGTCCTTCCGGCCGGATGCTTCGCCACCGTGGTGGTGCGCGAAGTCGTGGATCTGGTGTCGGCGGGGCAGACGGACAGCTCATGCGTATTCTGATTTCGAACGACGACGGTGTTACCGCACCCGGCATCGCCGCGCTGCACGCTGCGCTGGCGGATTACGCCGAGTGCGTGGTTATTGCCCCGGATCAAGACAAGAGCGGCGCCAGCAGTTCGCTGACGCTGGACCGGCCACTGCATCCGCAGACCTTGGCCAATGGCTTCATCAGCCTCAATGGCACGCCGACCGACTGCGTGCACCTGGGGCTCAATGGGCTGTTGCCACAGGCGCCGGACATGGTCGTGTCGGGGATCAACCTCGGTGCCAACCTGGGCGACGACGTGCTCTATTCGGGCACGGTCGCGGCCGCGTTGGAAGGCCGTTTCCTCGGCGGTACCTCGCTGGCGTTTTCGCTGTTGTCGCGCCAGCCGGACAACCTGCCAACCGCGGCCCATATCGCCCGCCGCCTGGTCGAGGCGCAGTCGCGCCTGGCCTTGCCGCCGCGCACCGTGCTCAACGTCAACATCCCCAACCTGCCGCTGGAGCACATTCGTGGCATCCAGCTCACCCGCCTCGGTCACCGGGCGCGGGCGGCGGCGCCGACCAAGGTGGTCAACCCGCGCGGCAAGGAAGGCTACTGGATCGCCGTGGCCGGGGATGCCGAGGATGGTGGCCCGGGTACCGACTTCCACGCGGTGATGCAAGGCTATGTATCGATCACTCCGCTGCAGCTCGACCGCACCTTCAGTGATGCCTTCGAGCAGCTCGACGGTTGGCTGGAGGGCCTGCTCTGATGCGCGAGGACGATATGCTGCGGCGTGGCATCGGCATGACCTCCCAGCGTACCCGGGAGCGGCTGATCCAGCGCCTGTGCGAGGAGGGCGTTTCGAACACCAAGGTGCTCGACGTGATCCGTCGTACCCCGCGCCACCTGTTCGTCGACGAGGCGCTGGCGCATCGCGCCTACGAAGACACCGCGCTGCCGATCGGCCACAACCAGACCATCTCGCAACCGTTCATGGTTGCCCACATGAGCGAGCTGCTGCTCGAGGCCGGGCCGCTGGACAAGGTGCTGGAGATCGGCACCGGCTCGGGTTACCAGACGGCAATCCTGGCCCAGTTGGTCGAGCGGGTGTTCTCGGTGGAGCGCATCAAGGTGTTGCAGGACCGGGCCAAGGAGCGCCTGGTGGAACTGAACCTGCGCAACGTGGTGTTCCGCTGGGGCGACGGTTGCGAAGGCTGGCCGGCGCTGGCGCCGTACAACGGCATCATCGTCACCGCCGTGGCGCCGGAAGTGCCGCAGGCATTGCTCGACCAGCTGGCGCCCGGTGGCCGTATGGTGATCCCGGTGGGGCCGGCCGGCGAAACCCAGCAGCTGATGCTGATCGTGCGCGAGGAGCATGGATTCTCCCGCCGCGTGCTGGGGGCAGTGCGCTTCGTACCGCTGCTCAACGGCCCGCTGGCCTGAACACTGCTGGTTCGAGCCGCGCGATATTTTTGCGCCAGCACCGAATTCTTGCAGCAACGCCCTGTCTATCTGGCGGGGTGAAGCGCTAGCGCACAGCGTGTGCCATGGCTTTGCAGCAGTCTTTCACCAACCCTGCCAATGCGGGCGGGCTTGGTTATAATTGCAATAATATTGCATTTCTTGTCTTCATATCGTTTTCGGCACCATGAGGGGAGCGCGGGTGGGTCACACAGTCATTCGGCAGCGCAAGGACGGGTCGGGTTTCACGCTTCTGGTGATTGCACTGGCCATGGGCACGCTACTGGTGGGTTGCTCGAGCACCAGCAGCAACAGCGCGCGGGTGGTCGACCGCAATAACACCGTGCCCAAGCGCCCGGCGGTAACCACCGGGCAGTACATCGTCAAGCCTGGCGATACGCTGTTCTCCATCGCCTTCCGTTATGGCTGGGACTACAAGGAACTGGCTGCGCGCAACGGCATCGCGGCGCCTTACACCATTCGCCCGGGGCAAGCTATTCGTTTCAGCAGCGGCTCTACCGGTAGCACCACGGTGGTGTCCAGCCCGTCGTCGTCGAGCAAGACCACGGTCATCCGGCGGCCTGTGGGAAGCACCAGCACACCGCCTGCCAGCACCAGCAAACCGGCCACGCCGGCAGCCTCCAGCAGCGCCCCGGTGGTCGCCACGGTGCCTGCCGCGGAGCGCGCGGTAGGCGGCTGGACCTGGCCTGCCAATGGCGTGCTGATTGGAAAATTCGCTTCAAACGGTAGTTTGAATAAAGGCATTGATATCGCCGGTGATTTGGGACAGCCTGTTTTTGCTGCGTCTGATGGTGCAGTGGTGTACGCCGGGAGTGGCTTGAGGGGCTACGGCGAACTGATCATCATCAAGCACAGCGATACCTACGTCAGTGCCTACGGCCATAACCGCAGGCTGTTGGTTCGGGAGGGGCAGCAGGTCAAGGCAGGGCAGTCGATTGCTGAAATGGGGTCCACGGGCACAGATCGGGTGAAGCTGCATTTCGAGATTCGCCGCCAGGGCAAACCCGTCGATCCGCTCCAGTTCCTGCCACGTCGTTGACCGTTGTACCCGGCCTGTTCCTGTGATGTAGAGGGGACAGGCTCCAGCGCTGCCAGGGAGATAGGTGCCGCTCGAGTCTGAGTTCGAACTCAGCAAAGGACTATAACAATGGCTCTCAGTAAAGAAGTGCCGGAGTTTGACATCGACGATGACCTGCTTCTGATGGAGACGGGTATCGTTTTGGAAACGGATGTGGTGTCAGACGAACCTGCTGTATCTTCGGTTCGGACGAGGGCCAAGTCGGGCTCTTCGCTCAAGCAACACAAGTATATCGATTACAGCCGGGCGCTCGATGCCACCCAGTTGTATCTCAACGAGATCGGATTCTCGCCTCTGCTTTCGCCGGAAGAGGAAGTGCATTTTGCGCGCCTGTCGCAAAAGGGCGACCCTGCCGGCCGCAAGCGCATGATCGAAAGCAACCTGCGCCTGGTTGTAAAAATTGCCCGTCGTTACGTGAACCGCGGCCTGTCGCTGCTCGACCTGATCGAGGAGGGCAACCTGGGGCTGATCCGTGCCGTCGAGAAGTTCGACCCGGAGCGTGGTTTCCGGTTCTCGACCTATGCGACCTGGTGGATTCGCCAGACCATAGAGCGGGCGATCATGAACCAGACCCGCACCATTCGCCTGCCGATCCACGTGGTCAAGGAACTGAACGTCTACCTGCGCGCTGCGCGCGAGCTGACCCAGAAACTGGACCACGAACCCTCGCCAGAAGAAATCGCCACGCTGCTGGAGAAACCGGTCGCCGAGGTCAAGCGCATGCTGGGCCTGAACGAGCGGGTGTCTTCGGTGGACGTGTCGCTCGGCCCGGACTCGGACAAGACCCTGCTCGATACCCTGACCGACGACCGCCCGACCGACCCGTGCGAACTGCTGCAGGATGACGATCTGTCGCAGAGCATCGACCAATGGCTGGGCGAGTTGACCGACAAGCAGCGTGAAGTGGTGGTGCGCCGCTTTGGCCTGCGCGGGCATGAAAGCAGTACGCTGGAAGATGTCGGCCTGGAGATTGGCCTGACCCGTGAGCGGGTGCGGCAGATCCAGGTCGAGGGGCTCAAGCGTTTGCGTGAGATCCTCGAGAAGAACGGCCTGTCCAGTGAGTCGTTGTTCCAGTAGCGGAAGCCTGCAATACAAAGCGCCCCGATGATTTCGGGGCGTTTTTGTATGTTTCGATCAGAGGTGCCCATTCAAAATTGCCGGGGGCGCTTTGCGCCCCTTTCGCGACACAAGGCCGCTCCCACAGGTATTTCATCGCCCTTGGATGCACCACTATCCTGTGGGAGCGGCCTTGTGTCGCGAAAGGGCTGCAAAGCAGCCCCAAGACATTATGTACTGCGCTACCCCAGTAACATCGCGTGTAAGCCTTTGCTTACTTGTTTTGTAAGCCTTCTATGTACGCTTCAGTAAATCATTGTCGTATCCAGATCCTGCGTTTTCCCAACTCATTGAAAAACCTGGCTTATTCAGCTGTGAGGAAATGTGTCACCTGCAACACCCTGTGAGGTTTAGCGGTTGCTCGCCCGGCTCAAGTCGCTAGTATTCGAACTGTGCACAGGGACATGCACAGGCTTTCAGGAGGAAAGCCAGGGACGTCGCAAGAGGCGATTTCATCAGGATGATGTTTGGGACAAGCAGGGACTACGGAAAAAATGTGGGCGGGTCAAACCGCCCCTTTTTTTTGCCCGCAGAAAACAAAAAAAGGCCCCAAGGGGCCTTTTTCGTGTCCGGACGCTATCAGCGCTCCAGGTCTGCAATCTTGCCAGTCTTGCCATCCCACTCTTCAGCGTCCGGCAGGGCGTCCTTACGCTCGGTGATGTTCGGCCAGATTTCCGCCAGTTCGGCGTTCAGCTCGATGAAGTTCTCCATGCCCGCAGGCACTTCGTCTTCCGAGAAGATGGCTTGCGCTGGGCATTCCGGCTCGCACAGGGCGCAGTCGATGCACTCGTCCGGGTGGATGACCAGGAAGTTCGGGCCTTCGTAGAAGCAGTCCACCGGGCAGACTTCCACGCAGTCGGTGTATTTGCATTTGATGCAGTTGTCGGTGACGACGAAGGTCATTTCTAATTCTCTCCTCAGGCGACGGCGGCGGCCCTTCCTCTCAGGGCCGCGCGGTTTGCGGGCATGTGGCTGCAGGCCAGGCTAATAACCTGCAGCACCAGCAAACCGCGGCGGATTCTACCAGCTTGTAGTGGGCGCCGTTATAACAGGTTCTTTAGTTGATATAGCATTTCGATAGCTTGACGCGGGGTCATGTCGTCCAGCTGCAGCTTGCCCAGCTTCTCGATGGCCGGGTGTGGCAGGCTGGCGAACAGGTCGCTCTGGTGCGGGACCTGTGGCACGTCCTTGGCCTTTTGGGCCGGGGGCTGTTCATGCGCCAGGCTGGTGGTTTCCAGCCTTGCCAGGTGTTCACGGGCACGCTGGATGACGGCCGTCGGCACGCCGGCCAGCTGCGCCACGGCCAGGCCGTAGCTCTGGCTGGCAGGGCCAGGCAGCACGTGGTGCAGGAACACGATGCGTTCGTTGTGCTCGGTGGCGTTCAGGTGCACGTTGGCCACCAGCGGCTCGCTTTCCGGCAGCACGGTGAGCTCGAAGTAGTGCGTGGCGAACAGCGTGTAGGCACGCAGCTGGGCCAGGCGCTCGGCGGCGGCCCAGGCCAGCGACAGGCCGTCGAAGGTACTGGTGCCACGGCCCACTTCGTCCATCAGCACCAGGCTGCGGTCGGTGGCGTTGTGCAGGATGTTGGCGGTTTCGCTCATCTCGACCATGAAGGTCGAGCGGCCGCCGGCCAGGTCGTCGCTGGAGCCGATGCGGGTGAAGATGCGGTCGACCAGCGACAGCTCGCAGCTGGCTGCCGGCACGAAGCTGCCGATATGCGCCAGCAGCACGATCAGGGCGGTCTGGCGCATGTAGGTGGACTTACCGCCCATGTTCGGGCCGGTGATGATCAGCATGCGTGTGCTGTTGTCCAGGCCCAGGTCGTTGGCCACGAACGGCGTGGTCAATACCTGTTCCACCACAGGGTGGCGGCCCTGCTCGATGCGCAGGCACGGCTCGTCGACGAAGCGCGGGCAGTTCAGGTCCAGGTTCAGTGCACGTTCGGCCAGGTTGCTGAGCACGTCCAGTTCGGCCAGGGCGGCGGCGCTGTCCTGCAGCGGTGCCAGGTGGCTGATCAAGGTTTCCAGCAGGGCGTCGTAGAGCATCTTTTCGCGGGCCAGGGCGCGGCTCTTGGCCGACAGGGCCTTGTCCTCGAACGCCTTCAGCTCCGGGGTGATGAAGCGCTCGGCGCCTTTCAGGGTCTGGCGGCGGATGTAGTCGCCCGGGGCCTGCTCGGCCTGCTTGGTCGGCAGCTCGATGAAGTAGCCATGCACCCGGTTGTAGCCGACCTTGAGGTTGGCCAGGCCGGTGCGGGCCTTTTCCCGGGCTTCCAGGTCGATCAGGAACTGGCCGGCGTTCTCGCTGATCGCCAGCAGCTCGTCCAGTTCGTTGTCATAACCGGCCTTGAGCACGCCGCCATCGCGGATCACCGCCGGCGGGTTGTCGATGATCGCCCGCTCCAGCAGGCTGGCCAGTTCGGGGTAGGTGCCGGTAATGGCGGCCAGGCGTGCCAGGTGCGGCGCCTCAAGCTCGGCCATGGCGTTCTGCAGCTCGGGCAGCGCGCCCAGGGCATCGCGCAGGCGAGCCAGGTCGCGTGGGCGGGCGTTGCGCAGGCCGATACGGGCGAGAATCCGCTCGATATCGCCGATTTCCTTGAGCTGCGGCTGCAGCTTCTCGAAGCGGTAGCCGTCGAGCAGGCAGCGGATCGAATCCTGGCGTGCCTGCAGCACCTTGAGGTCGCGCAACGGGCGGTTCAACCAGCGGCTCAGCAATCGGCTGGCCATGGCGGTCTGGCAGCGGTCGATCACCGACTGCAGGGTGTTGTCACGGCCGCCGGCCAGGTTGATGTCCAGCTCCAGGTTGCGGCGGCTGGCGCCGTCGAGGATGACCGTGTCGTCCAGGCGTTCGTGGCGCAGGCTGCGCAGGTGCGGCAGGGCGGTGCGCTGGGTTTCCTTGGCATAGATCAGCAGGCAACCGGCGGCGCCGATGGCCAGGGTCAGCTTGTCGCAGCCAAAGCCCTTGAGGTCCTTGGTCGCGAACTGCTGGCACAGGGCCTTGCGCGCCGAGTCGCGGTCGAAGTCCCATGGCGCACGGCGACGGGCGCCCGGGCGTTTCTCTGCAGGCAAGTCTCGCGGCCAGTCGTCGGGGATCAGCAGCTCGACCGGGTTCAGGCGCTCGAGCTCGGCCAGCAGGTTTTCCCAGCCCTTGATCTCCTGCACGCTGAAGTTGCCACTGGTGATGTCCAGTACGGCCAGGCCGAACAGGCGCTCGTCCCCGAGCAGCGCGGCAATCAGGTTGTCGCGACGCTCGTCGAGCAGGGCCTCGTCGCTGACCGTACCCGGGGTGATGATGCGCACCACCTGGCGTTCCACCGGGCCCTTGCTGGTGGCGGGGTCGCCAATCTGCTCGCAGATCACCACCGATTCGCCGAGCTTGACCAGCTTGGCCAGGTAGCCTTCCAGCGAATGGAACGGAATCCCGCACATGGGGATGGACTGGCCGGCCGACTGACCGCGCGCGGTCAGGGTGATGTCCAGCAGCTTTGCGGCTTTTTTCGCATCTTCGTAGAAGATCTCGTAGAAGTCGCCCATGCGGTAGAACATCAGCTGGTCCGGGTGCTGGTTCTTCAGCTTCCAGTACTGCTGCATCATCGGGGTGTGTGCGGAGAAATCGGAAATTGCTTTATTCATCAAAGGCTTAGAAAGTAGGTCTCAATATTGTGGGGCAAATTGGGGCGTTCTGTGTTGCACGCGCGACGCCGAGACCCACCGGATTTTCAAGCCGCATAGGTTAACACGGCTACCCGGCAGGCTGTACCTGCGATATTCCGCCCGGCGCCCCTGCCGTGGCCGGTAGTGGCCTGGAACAAGTGATGTGCGAGACCGAAGCGGGCGCCCATCCCACCTCACCAAGATGCTAGGGTAGAAGCCTGCCTCCAAGGAGCCCGACATGGACCCGATCACTACGCTTGCCACCCGCCTGGGTGAACACCTGCGCCGCTTCAACGCGCAGGTGACCACCGCCGAATCCTGCACCGGTGGCGGCATCGCCGAGGCCATCACCCGCGTGCCCGGCAGCTCGGCCTGGTTCGAGGCTGGGTACGTGACCTATTCCAACACCCAGAAAACCCGTCAACTGGGAGTGCCCGCGGCGTTGTTCGGCCAGGTTGGCGCGGTCAGCCAGGAAGTGGTCGAAGCGATGGTCCGCGGCGCCCAGGCCGCCAGCGGCGCGCGCTTTGCCGTGGCGGTGAGCGGCGTGGCCGGTCCGGACGGTGGTTCGCCGGCCAAACCGGTGGGCACCGTGTGGCTGGCCTGGGGCGACGGCAACCATGTGTTCAGCGAGCGGCGCCAGTTTGACGGCGACCGCGAGGCGGTGCGCCGACAGACGGTGATCGCCGCGTTAGACGGCTTGTTACAGCTTGGTGCCGAGTAAATCGACGACAGGGGTTTGCGCGGGCGCTTGCCTGTGGAATAATACTGGCTACTTATACAGGTATTCCGGCCGTCAGGGCCAAGTCGAACACGTGAGGATTTCAATGGACGACAACAAGAAGCGCGCCTTGGCTGCGGCCCTGGGTCAGATCGAACGCCAATTCGGCAAGGGCGCCGTCATGCGCATGGGCGACCACGAGCGCCAGGCTATCCCTGCCATCTCCACCGGCTCGCTGGGCCTGGACATTGCCCTGGGCATCGGCGGCCTGCCAAAAGGCCGTATCGTCGAGATCTACGGCCCGGAATCGTCGGGTAAGACCACGCTGACCCTGTCGGTCATCGCTGAAGCCCAGAAAAACGGCGCCACCTGCGCCTTCGTCGACGCCGAACACGCCCTCGACCCCGAGTACGCCGGCAAGCTGGGCGTCAACGTCGACGACCTGCTGGTTTCGCAGCCGGACACCGGCGAACAGGCCCTGGAAATCACCGACATGCTGGTGCGTTCCAACGCTGTTGACGTGATCATCGTCGACTCCGTGGCTGCTCTGGTACCGAAGGCCGAGATCGAAGGCGAGATGGGCGACATGCACGTGGGCCTGCAGGCGCGCCTGATGTCCCAGGCGCTGCGCAAGATCACCGGTAACATCAAGAACGCCAACTGCCTGGTCATCTTCATCAACCAGATCCGTATGAAGATTGGCGTGATGTTCGGCAGCCCGGAAACCACCACCGGTGGTAACGCCCTGAAGTTCTACGCCTCGGTGCGTCTGGATATCCGCCGTACCGGCGCAGTCAAGGAAGGCGACGAGGTGGTCGGTAGCGAAACCCGCGTCAAGATCGTCAAGAACAAGGTTTCTCCGCCATTCCGTCAGGCCGAGTTCCAGATCCTCTACGGCAAGGGTATCTACCGTAACGGTGAGATCATTGACCTGGGTGTTTCCCAAGGCCTGGTCGAGAAGTCCGGTGCCTGGTACGCCTACCAGGGCAACAAGATCGGTCAAGGCAAGGCAAACGCTGCCAAGTACCTGGCTGAGAACCCGGCTATTGGTGCCGAGATCGAGAAGCAGATTCGCGAGAAGCTGCTGACCTCTGGTGCTGTTGCAGCTGCTGGTAAGGCTGCTGCTGCCGAAGCCGATGCCGATGATATGGCCGACGCTGACGCCGGTTATTGATTGCGCGGTAGATAGCCGAACATGTCCGCCGTACTCGACACCCCCGTCGCCATTCGGCGGACAGCCATGGACCTGCTCGCGCGACGTGAGCACGGTCGCGTCGAGCTGACGCGCAAGTTGCGTCAGCGCGGCGCTTCGGACGAGCTGATCGAGCCTGAACTCGACCGGCTCGCCGAAGAAGGGCTGCTTAGCGAAGCCCGTTACCTCGAAAGTTTCATCCGATACCGTTCCAGCTCCGGCTACGGCCCTGCGCGTATTCGCGAAGAGCTAGGCCAGCGCGGTTTGGCGCGTGCTGATATCGAGCAGGCGCTACGCGAGAGCGAGGTGGACTGGGGCGAGCGCATGCGTGACGTTTGGCAGCGCAAGTTTGCTGGTCAGCGCCCGCACGATCCCCGCAGCCGTGCCCAGCAGACCCGGTTTCTGGCTTACCGGGGTTTCCCCATGGACATGATCGGCCGTCTGCTCAGTGGGCGTGATATCGACGACTACTGAAGGCTGGGGCCGCTTTGCGGCCCTTCGCGGGCTTGCCCGCTCCCACAGGTTTGGTGCAAGGTTCAGAAAATGCGCGGTCCCTGTGGGAGCGGGCAAGCCCGCGAATACCGGCAACACCGGTGCCATCCACCGCGTTGCGTTCTTCGCGGGCGCGTCGGACCGCCGCACCGCCGCTCCCACAGGTTGCGCGGCGCGCTTTGGAAATTTGTTCGACAATCAACTGACCTTCAACGCCTCCCTGGCCCGCTGCGTGGTATGCATGGGCTGCGGCTTGGCCCAGTTCTCCGGCAGGTTGATGAAGTCCACCAGCTCGCGCAGCCTGCCCTGGTCCCGGCCATTGAAGGCAAATGACAAACGGGTCAGGTGGCTGAAGTTGCCCACTTCGTGCTCGGCACTGCTGTCAGGTTGCTGGTGATACTTGCCACTCAGGCGCAAGTCGGCAAAGCCTTCCTGGATGTCATACAGCGCCGCCTCGCTGAGCGGGTGATGCATGCGTATCACGAACTGGCTCTTCAGCCAGCGGCTGGAGTGGTAGTTGCTGTAGAACTGGTTGATTTCTTCCACTGCCTCGTCAGCGCTGTGCACCAGGCGCAGCAGTTTCAGGTCGCTGGGCAGGATGTAGCGGTTTTCCTCCAGTTGGCGGCTGATGAAGTCCAGGCAGTCGCGCCAGAAGCTGCCACCTGGCGAATCCAGCAGCACCACCGGTACCAGCGGGCTCTTGCCGGTCTGGATCAGGGTCAGCACCTCCAGTGCTTCATCCAAAGTGCCGAAACCACCCGGGCACAGCACTAGGGCATCGGCCTCCTTGACGAAGAACAGCTTGCGGATGAAGAAGAAGTGGAACGGCAGCAGCTTGTCGGTGCCGTCCACCGTGGGGTTGGCGTGTTGTTCGAAGGGCAGGGTGATGTTGAACCCCAGGCTGTGGTCGCTGCCGGCGCCTTCGTGGGCAGCTGCCATGATGCCGCCGCCAGCACCGGTGATGACCATCAGGTCGGAGCGCGCCAGGGTTGCGCCCAGCTCGCGGGCCAGGGCGTACATGGGGTGCTCCAGCGGAGTGCGCGCCGAGCCGAACACGGTCACCTTGCGCCGGCCCTTGTAGCGTTCCAGGGTGCGGAACGAATGGTCCAGTTCGCGCAGGGCTTGCAGGGTGATCTTGGCGCTCCAGCGGTCGGTGTCGTCATGGGCCATGCGCAGGATGGTCAGCATCATGTCGCGGTACAGCGGCAGGTTGGGGCTGTTCGGTGCCACCAGTTGCAGTTGTGCGTCGATGTTGCTCAGGTCGATGTTGTTGTCGCGGAAGTGGCTGAACAGCAGTTCACTCGATTGGTAAGGCATGCAACGTCTCCTTCTGCACCAATACCTCTGACCTCAATCTAGACCCTTGCGCTCAATTGTGCCGGGGGTGTTCGGTACAGCCGCCCGTCGGCATGCAGCCACGGGGGATGCGGGTTTGGTTAACTGGGTAAAGCGAAACGTGTCGATGCAGGAGGTGGCGGTATGCATCGCTTGATCATCGAAGTGGACCGGCAGCTTTACCAGCAGCTGGAGAATGCGGCCCAGGTGCATCACCTGAGCCTGGAAGCCGAGTGCCGGCGCAGGCTGTCGGGGCTGGAATGCCAGTCACGCTACCTGCAGGCACTGCTGGCAGAGATGCGCGCCGATGCCGCTGAAGGGCGCTGGCGCGCCCGTGAAGACGAGAAGGCGTAGCGATCGAAGTTGGTTACTTCTTCTTGTTGCCGGCCACGCAGCTGGCATTGTCGAACGCCTGGTCCATGATCGGCTGGTTGGTCTTGTAGACCGTGAAGCGGTAGACCATGACCGCGCCTTTGGACATCAGGTTGCGGAAACCGCTGTTGCGGCAGACGCTGTCACCCAGCTGGCTGCGTACCTGTTCGGGGTTGGCCTGCATGCGCTCGGCATGCTCCTGGCGCACGCTCAGGTGGTTGACCAGTGCCTTGCCTTCCACGGTGTAACCCTGGTCGAGGATGTCCTCGTTGATGGCTCGCGGGGTGCCGACACTGCTCTCTTTGGCAACCTTCTGCAGCGTGTTGTTCAGGTCGTATTCCTGCTTGGAAGCCGCCTGGGCTGCCAGGGGCAGGGCGAGCAACAGGCTCAGGGCGGGGACGATACGGCGCAGCATGAATCTCTCCTGGTTCGATGACTGGCGCTTTGACATGCGCGGGTCGACGGCGTTCCGTGAAAACCGCACGGTGGCTGCAATTGGGGCCGCAGTGCGGCCCATCGCCGGCAAGCCAGCTCCCACAGGGATTGCACATGGCCTGGTGCAATGCGGTCGAGGTGGGAGCTGGCTTGCCGGCGATGGGCTGCGCAGCAGCCCCAGAAGCGCGCAGGCGCGGCTGGGGGTACGGTAAAAACAGCGATTATAAGGACCGCGCCGCCACCTGCACAGCAATTGCCCCCTGTTCTGGTAGACTGGCGCCCTTAGTTTTTTCCGAGTCATCCTTGTGTCCATTCCCAACCTGTCCAGAGGCCTGCCGGCATGAGCCATGCGGTAGCGCGCCTGCGCGCCGAACGCCTGGCCCGCAGCAACAAGCCCTTCATCGCCCGTGGTTCGCGTGCCGAGCGCTGCCCCGATTGCCGGGTCATCGCCACTCATTGCCTGTGCGCCTGGAAGCCGCGGGTGCAGGCCGAATCCGGCGTGTGCCTTCTGATGCATGACACCGAGCCACTGAAGCCCACCAATACCGGCTGGCTGATCGCCGACCTGATCGAGAACACCTCGGCCTTCGGCTGGCTGCGCACTTCGGTCGACGAACGCTTGCTGGCGTTGCTGGGCGATCCGCATTGGCAGCCCTACATCGTCTTCCCCGGTGAATTCGTTGCCCAGGAGCGGGTGGTCAGCGAGGTAGTACGCGAGCCGGGCAAGCGCCCGCTGTTCATCCTGCTGGATGCCACCTGGACCGAAGCGCGCAAGATGTTCCGCAAAAGCCCGTACCTTGACCGCTTCCCGGTGTTGAGCCTGCAGGCCGAGCAGATGTCCCGCTACCGCCTGCGCCGCTCCAAGCGCGACGATCACTTCTGCACCGCGGAGGTCGCCGCCATGTGCCTGGACCTGGCCGGCGATACCCAGGCCTCGCAGGCGCTGGACGCCTACCTGGACGTATTCAGCCTGCATTACCTGAGCGGCAAGCGGCGCCTGCCGCTGGACGAGCAGGACGACACCCACCAGCGTTTGCATACCTTCCTATAGTCCAAGGGGCACAACCCCTGCTTTGGTTCATAATGACCCTTACCCGAGTGCCCGACACAGAACAGGATCCCCAGATCGATGGCCACTTACGAAATCCTGATTGCCGATGACCACCCGCTGTTCCGTGGCGCCTTGCGCCAGGCCGTTACCCTCGGCCTGGGCCCGGATGTACGCCTGGTTGAAGTCGCCAGCATTGCCGAACTGGAAACCCGTCTGAGCGAAAAAGCCGACTGGGACCTGGTGTTGCTGGACTTGAACATGCCGGGTGCCTACGGTTTTTCCGGGCTGGTGCTGCTGCGCGGGCAATACCCGCAGATCCCCGTGGTGATGGTATCGGCGCAGGAAGAGGCCGCAGTGGTGGTCAAGTCCCGCGAGTTTGGCGCCAGTGGCTTCATTCCCAAGTCCAGCACCCTGGAAGTGATCCAGGATGCGGTGCGCAAGGTGCTCGACGGCGAGGTCTGGTGGCCGCCGCAGGCGTTCGAAAAGGTCGATGTCTCGGCCGAGGCCAAGGCCGCCAGCGAAGGCCTTGCCAGCCTCACGCCGCAGCAGTTCCGCGTGCTGACCATGGTCTGCGAAGGCTTGCTGAACAAGCAGATCGCCTATGAGCTGAACGTGTCGGAAGCGACCATCAAGGCTCACGTGACCGCGATCTTCCGCAAGCTGGGTGTGCGTACCCGCACCCAGGCGGCGTTGTTGCTGCAACAACTTGAATCGGTTGCCAGCAGCTGAGTGCGCGTGGCTTCACGCTTTTTTGACCCGTGCCGGTCTAGTCTGCTGGCCTTTCCGTTGTGAAGTGACTCACATGACATCGCCATTCAAGGGCCAGACCGGCCTCAAACGTATCCTCAACGCCGCCGGCTATTCGCTGGACGGCCTGCGCGCCGCCTTCAAGGGCGAGGCCGCGTTCCGCCAGCTGGTGCTGCTCAACGTGCTGTTGGTCCCGGTCGCCTTCTGGCTGCCGGTCAGCCGTGCGGAGCGGGCGATCATGATCGCCGTGTGCCTGTTGGGCCTGATCGTCGAACTGTTCAATTCGGCGGTGGAAGCAGCCATCGACCGCATTTCGCTGGAGCGCCACCCACTGTCGAAAAACGCCAAGGACATGGGCAGCGCCGCGCAACTGGTGGCACTGACCATGGTGGCGCTGGTGTGGGGTGTGATCCTGCTTTAAGCGATCGGTGGCAACACGATCTCGTCACTGCGGGTGAAGCCCGCAGTGAAGTTGCGGCACAGTTCGAGAAATTCGCGCATGGCCGAGGTCTGGTACTTCTGTTTGTGCCAGATGAAGTAGAACTGGCGCATCAGGTCCAGCTCCGGGGTTTCTACCGCTACCAGACTGCCGCGGCGGAAGGCGTCACGCAGGGCCAGGCGCGAGATGCAGCCGATGCCCAGGCCCGACTCCACCGCGCGCTTGATCGCTTCGGTGTGTTCCAGCTCCAGGCGGATGTTGAGGTTGGTGCGGTGGTGGCGCATGGCCTGGTCGAAGGTCAGGCGCGTGCCCGAGCCCTGTTCGCGCAGGATCCACGCTTCCTGGGACAAGGTCTGTACATCGGCACGGCCCAGCTTGGCCAGCGGGTGCTGCGGCGCGCAGAATACCACCAGCTCGTCCTCGACCCAGGGCTGCACTTCCAGGTCCGGGTGGTTGCAATCGCCTTCGATCAGACCCAGATCAATTTCGTAATGCGCCACCTGTTGCACGATATGCGCAGTGTTCTGCACATGCAGCTTCACCTGGCTTTCCGGGTGCACCTGCATGAAGCTGCCGATCAGCAGGGTGGCCAGGTAGTTGCCGATGGTCAGCGTGGCGCCGACCGCCAGCGAGCCGAAACCGGACTTGCCGTTGAGCAGGTCTTCGATTTCCTTGGCCTGGTCGAGCAGGGCCACGGCCTGCGGCAACAGTTGCTGGCCCAGGGCGTTGAGGCTCAGGCGCTTGCCGGCGCGGTCGAACAGCTGGCAGCTGGACTGGCGCTCAAGCTCGGTGATCGAGGTGCTGGCGGCCGACTGCGACAAGGCCAGCACACTGGCGGCGCGCGAAACGCTCTGGTGCTGGGCCACGGCAACGAAGACTTGCAGCTGACGAAGTGTAAATCGCATATCGATATAACCGATAACACATATCTTGATAATCCAGTTAACAGATATTGTCGCTGCCCCTAAACTATCGCGCAACTGCGCGTCTTGCGCGCGCCGCGTCTTTCTTCAGGAGCCCCATTAAATGAGCAACATGAACCACGAACGTGTCCTCAGTGTGCACCACTGGAACGACACCCTGTTCAGCTTCAAGTGCACCCGCGACCCGGGCCTGCGCTTCGAGAACGGTCAGTTCGTGATGATCGGCCTGCAACAAGAAAGCGGCCGTCCGCTCATGCGCGCCTATTCCATCGCTTCGCCGAACTGGGAAGAGCACCTGGAGTTCTTCAGCATCAAGGTGCCGGACGGTCCGCTGACCTCGCAGCTGCAGCACCTGAAGGAAGGCGACGAGATCATCATCAGCAAGAAGCCTACCGGTACCCTGGTGCTCGACGACCTGAACCCGGGCAAGCACCTGTACTTGCTGAGCACCGGCACTGGCCTGGCACCGTTCATGAGTGTCATCCAGGACCCGGAAACCTACGAGCGCTTCGAGAAAGTGATCCTGGTGCACGGCGTGCGCTACGTGAACGAAGTGGCCTATCGCGAGTTCATCACCGAGCACCTGCCGCAGAACGAATTCTTCGGTGAGTCGGTTCGCGACAAGCTGATCTACTACCCGACCGTGACTCGTGAACCGTTCGAAAACCAGGGCCGCCTGACCGACCTGATGCGCAGCGGCAAGCTGTTCAGCGACATCGGCCTGCCACCGATCAACCCGCAGGACGACCGCGCGATGATCTGCGGCAGCCCGAGCATGCTCGACGAGACCAGCGAAGTACTGGACAGCTTCGGCCTGAAGATCTCCCCGCGCATGCGCGAGCCGGGTGATTACCTGATCGAGCGTGCCTTCGTCGAGAAGTAAGGCGCAGGCTGATGCAAAGAAGGCGACCCTTGGGTCGCCTTTCTTGTGCCTGTGATTCATGTATCGCCTGTACCGGCCCTTTCGCCGGCAAGCCAGCTCCCACAGGAATCCCACAACATTTGAAACCTGTGCCGAACCTGTGGGAGCTGGCTTGCCGGCGATGAGGCCAGTGCAGGTAAACCCAATCTATTCCACGCGCGTCTCGCCGCTATACACCAATATCTCCCGACACCGCTTGCACAGGTAGCGCCGCCCCTGGCGCACCAGCTTGTGCCGCTGCGCGGTAAACGGGAAGTCGCTTTGCGGGCACGGGCAGCGGTAGATGTAGCGGGTCACCACGCGCCGTTGCACTTCGTAGTTGTGGCAACGGTTGGGCGGCAGTTCATACACCCCGCGCATGATCAGCTGCCACTCCTCGCCATGGGCCTGGATGCGGTCGCCGAACAGCTGGTGGGCCACCAGGTGTGCCACTTCATGGGCCACGGTCTGGCGCAGGAAGTCTTCCTGGTTTTCGCGGTAAAGCTGAAGGTTGAAGCGCAGCAGGTTCTCGTGCAGGTGGGCGACACCGGCTTTTTGCCCGCGCAGCTTGAAGCTGACTTCCGGGCGCGGGAAGGGGCGTTTGAAGAAGGTTTCAGCTTGCTGGTAACAGGTTTCGACGCGTTGTCTGAGCAGCTCGGGCATGGCGGGGTGGTTCTCCTGACCGGGCATTATGCCGCAACCCCGGGCAGCCTGCCGAGCCACCGGTCAGCGCACAGCCAGAGGCCGCCTTGCGGCGGCCCCAGGTTGATGCCCCAGTGTTGGTCGAGTCTGTTCTAGTTGGTGTAGACGGGCCCCACGCCCAGTCCCCAGATGATCACCGTGGCGGCCATGATCGCCACCAGTACCACAAGGCCCACCGCCAGCACCGAGCTGGAGAACAGGAAGCCTTCGTCGGACGGTATGTTCATGAACGTCGGCAAGCCGACGTACAGCAGGTACACCGTGTAGCAGATGGCGGCGGTGCCGATCAGCATGCCCAGCCACAGGTGCGGGTACAGCGCCGCCAGGCCGCCGATGAACAACGGGGTGGCGGTGTAGGTGGCAAAGGCGATGCACTGTGCCATGGACGGGTTGGCATCGTAGGTGCGGGCCATCCAGTGGATGAACGCCCCCATTACCGCCACCCCGGCAAGCATCGCCAGGTACGACATGATGCTCATCCAGATGGCGCTTTCCATGGTCAGCATCACCGCTGGCCGGTCGCCGATCACCCAGCCGACCTGGGTGGTACCGATGAACGCCGAAACGGCGGGGATCGCAGCCAGGATCAGGGTGTGCGTCAGGTACATGTGGCTGATGGTTTCTTCTTCGCCACGAATTTCCCGCCATTCCTGGTCGGGATGGGTAAACAGCCCCACAACGTGATGAATCATGCCGATCACTCCTCTCAATGTTGCCAAACGCCCCCCAGATGGAGCGCAAGCGGCCCGAGGCCCGAACACCGAAGCAAGCGGTAATGTGGCCTTATGTCGCAGTATAGGAAGCCGTTACCCGCATAAACCGTGCTTTTTAGAGCAAATTGCGCTGTAAGGCGCGCTGTTGATTACAATGAAGTCTTTATCGGAATGCCTACAGCGCCGCCGCGTTTGTGCGTAAAATAGCCGGCTTTTGTCACACCTCGCGGATCCAAGCGCTATGGGCACCCTCTCGGTCAACCAGAACAAACTGCAAAAACGCCTGCGTCGTCTCGCCGGCGAAGCCATCACCGACTACAACATGATCGAGGATGGCGACAAGGTCATGGTCTGCCTGTCCGGCGGCAAGGACAGCTACACCATGCTCGACGTTCTGTTGCACCTGCAGAAGGTGGCACCGATCAAGTTCGAGATCGTCGCGGTGAACATGGACCAGAAGCAGCCGGGTTTCCCCGAGCATGTGCTGCCGGCCTACCTCAAGGAACTGGGTGTCGAGTACCACATCGTCGAGAAGGACACCTACTCGGTGGTCAAGGAGCTGGTCCCCGAGGGCAAGACCACCTGCTCGCTGTGCTCGCGCCTGCGCCGTGGCACCCTGTACACCTTCGCCGACGAAATCGGCGCGACCAAGATGGCGCTGGGGCACCACCGCGACGATATCGTCGAAACCTTCTTCCTCAACATGTTCTTCAACGGCGCGCTCAAGGGCATGCCGCCGAAGCTGCGCGCCGACGATGGCCGCAACGTGGTGATCCGCCCGCTGGCCTACTGCAGCGAGAAGGACATCCAGGCCTACTCGGACATGAAGGAATTCCCGATCATCCCGTGCAACCTGTGCGGTTCGCAGGAAAACCTGCAGCGCCAGGTGGTCAAGGACATGCTGGTGGAGTGGGAGCGCAAGCATCCGGGGCGTACCGAGAGCATCTTCCGCGCCCTGCAGAACGTGGCACCGTCGCAGCTGGCTGACCGCAACCTGTTCGACTTCACCAGCCTGAAGATCGACGAAAACGCTACCCCGCGTTTCCTTGACGTGCTGAACATCTGAGCCCATGCGCGATTACCAGTGGTTGCACGAGTACTGCCTGAACCGCTTCGGCTCGGCCCAGGCCCTGGAGGCCTTCCTGCCGCAGCCGCGCACACCGGCGCAACTGAGTGATATCAGCGACGACCGCTACCTGTCGACGTTGGCCCTGCGCGTGTTCCGCGCCGGGCTCAAGCACAGCCTGGTGGATGCCAAGTGGCCGGCGTTCGAGCAGGTGTTTTTCGGCTTCGACCCGGAGAAGGTGGTATTGATGGGCGCCGAGCACCTCGAGCGGCTGATGCACGACGAGCGCATCATCCGCCACCTGGGCAAGCTCAAGAGCGTGCCGCGCAATGCGCAGATGATTCTTGACGTGGCCAAGGAGAAGGGCAGTTTCGGCGCATTCATCGCCGACTGGCCGGTAACCGACATCGTCGGTTTGTGGAAGTACCTGGCCAAGCACGGCAACCAGCTGGGCGGGTTGTCGGCACCGCGTTTCTTGCGCATGGTCGGCAAGGACACGTTCATCCCTACCGATGACATGGCTGCGGCGTTGATTGCGCAGAAGGTGATCGACAAACCGCCGACCAGCCAGCGGGACCTGGCCTTGGTGCAGCAGGCGTTCAACCAGTGGCATGCCGAGAGTGGGCGGCCGCTGTGCCAGTTGTCGGTGATGCTGGCGCATACCGTCAACCATTGAGATTTTGGGGCTGCTTTGCAGCCCAATCGCCGGCAAGCCAGCTCCCACAGGTACAGCACAGGTCTCAAGCCTTGCGCTGTACCTGTGGGAGCTGGCTTGCCGGCGATTGGGCCGCAAAGCGGCCCCCGTATATCAACTGCCTTCGCCCGCCATGCGCCGTTCGTGCTGGAACTTCCAGCGCACATACAGCAGCCCGGCAATGAACAGCCCCAGGCTCACCAGCACCTCTACCCAGCCAAATACCGCCCGTGCGGGGTCGAACGCCGCCAGCACGCCCTTGATGAAATAGATATTCACCACGAAGCAGGTCCAGGCATGTGCCCGGGCGCTGCCCGTCAGCATGCCCGGTAGCAACAGCAGCAACGGCACCAGTTCGATCGCCAGGATCACCTCGACCCGCGCCCCGTGCAGGTTGGCGAACCACAGGTTGTTCACCAGCAGCAGGGCGATCAGGCCGAAGAAGAACGCCAGGCTCAACGCTCGCGTCAGGCGCAGGCGCGGTGCCAGCCATTCCAGCGCCGGCAATACCTTGGGCTTCTTAGCCACGTGCGGCCTCCAGGGCCTTGGCGGTGGTCGCCAGGCGTTGGCCAAGGGCGCGGCACAGGGTTATCTCGTGCTGGTCGAGCTCGCGCTTGCCGTCGGCGCCAGCATGATGGCTGGCGCCATACGGGGTGCCGCCGCCGCGGGTCTCGAGCAGTGCCGATTCGCTGTACGGCAGGCCCATTACCAGCATGCCGTGGTGCATCAGTGGCAGCATCATCGACAGCAGGGTGGTTTCCTGTCCGCCATGCAGGCTGGCGGTTGAGGTGAACACGCCCGCCGGCTTGCCGACCAGTTCACCGCCCAGCCACAGGCTGCTGGTGCCATCCAGGAAGTACTTGAGCGGCGCTGCCATGTTGCCGAAGCGGGTCGGGCTGCCCAGTACCAGGCCGGCGCAGTGGCGCAGGTCGTCCAGGGTGGCGTACAGCGCGCCACTGGCCGGGATGTCCGGGGCCACTGCTTCGCACTCGGTGGAAATCGCCGGCACCGTGCGCAGGCGCGCTTCCATGCCGGCCAGCTCGATGCCGCGGGCGATGTGCCGGGCCATCTCGCTGGTCGAACCATGGCGGCTGTAATACAGCACCAGGATGTAGGGCTGGCTCACGGCAGTATCTCCAGTACTTTCTCGGGCGGTCGGCCGACCACGGCCTTGTCACCGACGACCAGGATCGGCCGCTCGATCAGCTTGGGGTGCCGGGCCATGGCCTCGATCAGTTGTGCGTCGGTCAGTGCCGGGTCGGCCAGGTTCAGCTCCTTGTACTCGTCCTCGCCGGTACGCAGCAGCTGGCGTGGGGCGATGCCCAGCTTGCCGAGCAGGGCCTTCAGGGTGGCAGCGTCGGGCGGGGTCTCGAGGTAGCGCACGATGGTCGGCGCCAGGCCGCGAGCTTCGAGCAGTTCCAGGGCGCCGCGGGATTTCGAGCAGCGCGGGTTATGATAGAGCGTGAGGTCGGTCATGTCGGGTCGCATCCAGCAGGGTGTGGCGGCTATTCTAACCGCAGCTACTGACCAATTTGCTTTAAAACTCGAGAAGGATTGACCCATGGCAAGGCGTCTGGCAGCAGTACTGGCCATCACCGCGAGCCTGTTGCTCGGTGGTTGCGGTGCCGATTATGGCGTGGACCAACACGGTAATACGGTTAAGGCCGAACAGATCGACGGGCACTGGCTGGTGCTCAACTACTGGGCCGAATGGTGCGGGCCGTGCCGTACCGAAATCCCTGAACTGAACGCGGCAGCCAAGCAGTGGGCGGCCGACGGTATCAAGGTGGTGGGGGTGAACTTCGATGGCTTGCAGGGGCAGGAGCTGAAGCAGGCTGCCGAAACCTTGGGCATCGCTTTCACCGTGTTGGCGCAGGACCCGGCCGAGCGCTATGACCTGCCACGTAGCGAGGCATTGCCGGTGACCTACATCATCGATGACAAGGGAAAGGTGCGGGAACAGCTGATGGGCGAGCAGACCCTGGAAGGGCTGCAGGCCAAGATCAAGGCACTGAAGGGCGCCTGAAGTCAGCCTGTACCGGCCCTATCGCCGGCAAGCCAGCTCCCACAGGTACTGCACAGCATATGAACCCTGTGCAGTACCTGTGGGAGCTGGCTTGCCGGCGATAGGGCCGGTACAGGCAATAGCGATTCAGCCTTCCTCAGGCCAGAAGCGCAGCGGCTTGCCTTCGGCCGGCCAGAAACGCATCTGCTCGATAGGCGACACATCCCAGCGCTGCACTGTTTCCAGCGCCTGCAGGAAGCGCTTTTCCTGCTCCATCAACGCCGGTGCGCAGAGCTTGCGGGTCTTGCCGACCTTGCCGAAGCTCAGGTGCTCGCCGTCCAGTGTGTACGGCGCAAACCAGTGGTTGCAGCCGCCGTTGCCATAGGCACGGCCATCGCTGGCCAAGGTCAGGGTCAGGTGGCTGTAATCGATCAGCGGCCGTTCGCCAATCCACTCCAGCACGTAGCTGCGCTCCTGCTGCAGTTTCGAAGGTTCCGCGGCGCAGCCGAGCAGGCCGGTGGCAATCAGCACGCCGGTCAGCAGATTCTTCACTCGGCGCTCTCCTGGCAACGCGGGCACAGGTGTTTTTCGCCACGGCTGGCCCAGCCCAGCTCGGCAACGCGCGCGCTGGCGGCAGGCTGGCGGGCTTTCTTGCCCAGCTTGGCGTCCACCGCGAACTCGAAGTCCAGCACGGCGTCGCAGCTGTCGCACGCAACCTGCCAGGTGAGGATTTCCAGCTCGTTGAACACCGGGCCGCTTGCCACGGCAACCCACTGGCCGCGTGGGTTGATCAGATGGCGCACGCTCTCCACTGTCAGGCGCATGGACAAGTCCTTGCTGCCCTTGAGGGTGACCAACAGAGTGTCGCCTTTGTGCATCGAACCGCCGTTGCCGGTGACCTGATAGCGGCCCGGCACCAGGGCGCGGCACTCGATCAGGGTGTGTTGCGGGTTGAAAAGGGTGTAGCGGAAATCGTGCTCGACCATGGGTCCTCCAGAAATGCCGCGTATCCTAGCACTAACCCATCACCAGATTCTGTGGATTGCCTGCCGCCCAGCGGTTGATGTTGTCCAGCGTGGTCGCGGCGATGGCATCCAGTGCCTCGCGGGTAAGGAACGCCTGGTGGGCAGTGATGATCACGTTGGGGAAGGTCAGCAGGCGGGCCAGTACGTCGTCCTGCAACGGCAGGTCGGAGCGGTCTTCGAAGAACAGCTGGGCTTCTTCTTCGTAGACGTCCAGGCCCAGGTAGCCGAGCTGGCCGCTCTTCAGCGCGTCGATCAGCGCCGGGGTGTCGACCAGCGCGCCGCGGCCGGTGTTGATCAGCATGGCGCCGGGCTGCAGCTGGGCCAGGCTTTGTGCATTGATAAGGTGCCGGGTGTGCTCGGTCAGCGGGCAGTGCAGGCTGATGACGCGGGCTTCGCGCAGCAGCTCGGGCAATGGCAGGTAGCGCGCGCCCAAGGCCAGCAGGTCGGGGTTGGGGTAAGGGTCATAGGCCAGCAACTGGCAGCCGAAACCGGCCATGATGCGGGCAAAGGCGGTGCCGATCTGGCCGGTACCGACCACGCCGACGGTCTTGCCGTGCAGGTCGAAGCCGGTCAGCCCGTGCAGGGTGAAGTCACCCTCGCGGGTGCGGTTGTAGGCCCGGTGCAGGCGCCGGTTCAGGGCCAGGATCAGTGCCACGGCGTGTTCGGCCACGGCGTGCGGCGAGTAGGCCGGCACCCGCACTACGGTCAGGCCCAGGCGCTGGGCGGCGGCCAGGTCGACATGGTTGTAGCCGGCCGAACGCAGGGCGACCAGGCGCGTGCCGCCTGCGGCCAGGCGTTGCAGCACCTGGGCGTCGAGCTCGTCATTGATGAAGGCGCAGACCACCTCGTAGCCATCGGCCAGGGCAGCGGTGTCGAGGGTCAGGCGGGCGGGCTGGAAGTGCAGCTCCAGGGTGGTGCCGCTGGCGGCACGGGTGAAGCTTTCCTGGTCGTAGTGCTGGCTGCTGAACAACAGGGCGCGCATGGTGGGGCTTCCTTTGCAATGGTCTGGGGATTGTAGCCAGCGGGTTGAAAGGGGTGTTGACCTGGACCGGCCCTATCGCCGGCAAGCCAGCTCCCACAGGTACAACACAGCCTTCAAGAGCAGTGATTTCCTGTGGGAGCTGGCTTGCCGGCGATAGGGCGGGTGAGGTCAGGCGCTCAATCTGGCCTGCGCCGCCAGGCGGTTGATTGCCGCATCCAGTTCGTCCAGTGCCTGCTGTGCCAGCGGGTTTTCCTGCTTGAGCAAGGTCTCGCTGCGCTGGCACGCGGCCCGCAACTGCGGCACGCCGCAATAACGCGAGGCGCCGTTCAGGCGGTGCACCTGTTCGATCAGGCCGTTGCGGTCGTCGGCCTCGCGGGCAGCGCGTATGGCTTCGCGGTCGGCTTCCAGCGAGGTCAGCAGCATGCTCAGCATATCCGCCGCCAGGTCCGCCTTGCCGGCGGCCAGGCGCAGGCCTTCCTCGGGGTCCAGCACCTTCAGGTCATCACCGTTGGCCAGTTGCTCGGCCAGGCGTTCCTGCTGTGGCGCGCCCAGGCTCAGGCCGGTCCATTTCATCACCACCTGGGCCAGCTGCCGTTCGCTGATCGGCTTGGTCAGGTAGTCGTCCATGCCACCGTGCAGCAACGCGCGCTTCTCGTTGGCCATGGCGTGGGCGGTGAGGGCGACGATCGGCAGCGGGTTGCCACTTTGGGTGTTTTCCCACAAGCGAATCTGCTCGGTGCAGGCGCGGCCGTCCATGCCGGGCATCTGCACGTCCATCAGCACCAGGTCGAACGGCTCGTCCTGCACCGCCTGCACCGCCGCATAGCCGTTGTCGACGGCCAGCACCTCGGCGCCCAGGTCTTCGAGCAGGGTCTGCACCAGCAGCAGGTTGGCGGGGTTGTCGTCGACGCAGAGGATCTTCGGCTGGCGCTGGCCGTTGACGCTGTTCACCTCGCCCTGCGGGCGGCGCGGTTGCACCAGTTCCAGCAACAGGCGGCGCAGTTTGCGTGTGCAGGTCGGCTTGGACAGCAACTGGCCATGGCCGTTGGGCAGGTACGGATGGTACAGCGCCTGCTCGGTGGTCGGGCACAGCACCACGCACTGGCAATGGTAGCGCTCGAGCTGCTGGTGGTAATGGCCCAGCTGCTCGGGCGACAGGTTGCCAAGGTTGGCCCCGAGCACGGCGAACTCGAACGGCAGGCCAGCCTGGCTGGCGGCCTGCACACCCTGCAGCAGCTGATCGTAGGAGGCGAACAGGCTGACGCTGAGGCCGCAGTCTTCCAGCTGGTGTTCCAACGCCTGGCGCGCCAGTTCGTGGCCGTCGACGATGGCCGCGCGGCGGCCCAGCAGCGGTTGCAGCGGTAGCTCCTCGACACCGTCGTGGGCCTTGGGCAGGTTGAGGCTGATCCAGAACTGCGAACCCTCGCCCGGGGTGCTGTCGACGCCGATCTCGCCGCCCATCTGCTCGATCAGGCGCTTGGAAATCACCAGCCCCAGGCCGGTGCCGCCGGGCTGTCGGGCCAGCGAGTTGTCGGCCTGGCTGAAGGCCTGGAACAGCGTACGCACATCCTGCGGCGACAGGCCGATGCCGGTGTCCTGCACGCTGATGCGCAGCTGTGCACTGTCTTCGTGTTCGTCTTCGAGCATGGCGCGCACGACGATGGTGCCTTCGCGGGTGAACTTGATGGCGTTGCTGACCAGGTTGGTAAGGATCTGCTTGAGCCGCAACGGGTCGCCGATCAGTGACGACGGGGTATCGCGGTAGATCAGGCTGAGCAGCTCCAGCTGCTTGGCGTGTGCGGCCGGGGCGAGGATGGTCAGGGTGTCCTGGATCAGGTCGCGCAGGTTGAAGGGGATGCTGTCGAGCACCAGCTTGCCGGCCTCGATCTTGGAGAAGTCGAGGATCTCGTTGATGATCCCGAGCAGGTTGTCGGCGGATTTCTCGATGGTGCTCAGGTAGTCCAGCTGGCGCGGTGTCAGCTCGCTTTTCTGCAGCAGGTGGGTGAAACCGAGGATGCCGTTGAGCGGGGTGCGGATTTCGTGGCTCATGTTGGCCAGGAACTCCGACTTGATGCGGCTGGCCTCCAGGGCTTCCTTGCGCGCCATGTCCAGCTCGATGTTCTGGATCTCGATGGTTTCCAGGTTCTGGCGCACGTCCTCGGTGGCCTGGTCGATGCTGTGCTGCAGCTCTTCGTGGGCGTTGTGCAGGGTTTCGGCCATGCGGTTGATGCCGCGCGCCAGCTCGTCCAGCTCATGGCTGCCCATGGCCGGCAGGCGTTCCTCGAGGTGGCCGTCCTTGAGCTGGTTGACCGCGTGCTTGATGCGCTTGATCGGGTCGTTGATGGTGCGGCTCATGCGCAGTGCCAGCAGGCCGCTGAGCACCAGGCAGGCGAGGATCAGCAGCAGGCTGGTGAACAGGTTGCGGTAGCCGCGCAGCAGGGTGCCGTCGTGGGACAGCTCGATCTCGACCCAGCCCAGCAGGCGTTCGGATTCGGCCGGCACGGCATCGGTGGCCAAGTCGCGATGGTGGCCGAACACCGGCATCAGGTAGCGTGTGGCGTCATTGCCGCTGCGCTGTAGCAGCTGGGTGCCGGTGCCGCCGCTGGGTGGCTGGTTGAGCATGCTCGGGCCGGCGTGGGCCAGGCGCGTGCGGTCCGGGGCCAGGAAGGCGACCGCACGCACATCGGCCTGCTCCAGGGTTTGCGCGGCAATGCGCTCAAGTTGCGCCGGTGCCAGCTTGGCCATGGCGGGCGCGGCCAGTGGCGCCAGTTGCTCGGCGATCATCTTGCCGCGTTGCAGCAACTGGGTGCGCAGGTCGTTCTGTTGCAGCCAGGTGAAGTAACTACCCAGCACCAGGGCCATCAGGCCGGCCGGCAGCAGGGCCAGCAGCAGGACCCGGCTGCGGATTCCCAAGCGATCGAGCACACTCGCCTCCTGTCATGTGCCTGGACGCCGTCAAGCGATGACGGCCAAGCCGGGAAGTTACTCCGCCTGCCGCGCTATTGCACCTCTTTAGTACGTGTTTTGCGCCCTTGCAGGGGCATTGGTCGCAGGGCGGTTGCCTGGCAGGCGCTGGATACTCAATAATTGCGCAATTGAGAATGCATGGCAGTTGCCAATGAATCCTGTAGATATTCACAACTCCAATATCCTCGCCATCGAGGATGACCCGGTCCTCGGTGCCTACCTGCACGAAGAGCTGCAGCGCGGCGGCTTCCAGGTGACCTGGTGCCGCAATGGCCTGGAGGGCCTGGAAACGGCGGGGCGCCAGGCTTTCGACGTGGTGCTCATGGACATCCTGCTGCCCGGGCTCAACGGCCTGGATGCCCTTGCGCAGTTGCGCAAGCGCAGCGCCACGCCGGTGATCCTGATGTCGGCGCTGGGCGCCGAGGCCGACCGCATCAGCGGTTTCCAGCGCGGTGCCGACGACTACCTGCCCAAGCCGTTCAGCATGGCCGAGCTGCAGGTACGCATCGAGGCCATCCTGCGCCGCGTGGCCCTCGAGCGGCGCCATCAAGCCCCGCAGGCGCGTGCCGGCAGCGGCGAACTGCAATACGACGAGGCACTGTGCGATGTGCGCCTGGAGGGTCGCCTGGCCGGCCTGACTCCCAGCGAATACCGCCTGCTCGACATCCTCAACCGCAACCTCGACGAAGTGCTGAGCAAGCCGTTCCTCTACCAGCAAGTGCTGCAGCGAGGCTATTCGCGGCATGACCGCAGCCTGGACATGCACGTCAGCCAGATCCGTCGCAAGCTCAAGGGCATCGGCTATCACGAACGGCAGATCCGCACCGTGTGGGGCAAAGGCTACGTACTCAGCGCCAGCGAGGCGGAGTGACCCATGCCCGACCGCCACTCGCTGTTCTGGAAGCTGGCGATCCTGCTGGTGGGCTTCTGCCTGCTGATGATCGGCCTCAGCTACACCTGGGGCCGGCACATGGAAACCCAGAACGCCTTCCTCTCGGAACCGGCGCGGCAGGCCTTGCGTGGCTATGCTGCCGAGGCCGAGCAGGCCTGGCGCAGTGGTGGGCGGGCAGGGCTGGACCGTTGGGTGGCGGCGATGCACCAGCGCGAACGCGGCTGGGTTGGCGTGCTCGACCTCAATCTGCGGCCGCTGGACAGCGCCAGCCTCGACCCGCAGATCATGCAGCGGCTGACCCGCCTGCGCGGTGTCGACTGGCCGATGAGTCGGCGCAGCGTCGAGCAGCCGTGGCTGCGCATACCGTTCCCGGGGGCTCCGGAGCAGGGCCTGCTGGTGATCGAACTACCGCAGCGCTTCAACCCCGGGCAGTATCGGATGCTGTGGCGCATCGTCACCAACGGCATCATCCCCGGCCTGTTCACCCTGCTGTTGTGCGTGGGCCTTTACCGCATGCTGATCGTGCCGTTGAACCAGTTGCGCGAGCAGGCCAATGCCTGGCGCGCCGACCAGTTGTCGGCTCGCCTCGACCCACGCACCATCGCCCGGCATGACGAGTTGGGCGAACTGGCCCGAGCCTTCGACCAGATGGCCGAGCGGCTGCAGGGCACGGTAGCCATGCAGCAGCAGTTGCTGCGTGACCTGTCCCACGAAATGCGTACGCCACTCAGCCGGCTGCGGGTGGCCTGCGATGGCGAAACCGACCTGCAGCGCCTGCGTGAACGCCTGACGCGGGAGGTGGACTGCATGCAGCAACTGGTCGAGGACACCCTGCAACTGGCCTGGCAGGACGCCGAACGTGCGCCGATGAACCTGGAGCCGATCGAGGTGCAGGCGCTGTGGGAGCTGCTGGCCGAGAATGCCAGCTATGAAAGCGGCTGGTCGCTGGCGCGGCTGCGCTGCGAAGTGCCGGCCGACTGCTGGGTGCAGGGCAACCTGAACCACCTGGCCCAAGCGCTGGAGAACCTGTTGCGCAATGCCATTCGTCATTCGCCGGCCGATGGTGTGGTGCGCCTCGGTGGGCAGCGTGAAGGCGGGTATTGGTGGTTGTGGCTGGAAGACGAAGGCGGAGGCGTGGCTGAAGAAGACCTGGAGCGGATCTTTGCACCGTTCTCGCGGCTGGACGGTTCGCGGCCCGGAGATGGCGGTTTCGGCCTGGGGCTGAGCATTGCCCGCAGTGCCATCCAGCGCCAGGGTGGCACCTTGTGGGCGCAGAATGGCAAACGCGGGCTGCGGTTGTGGATGCGCTTGCCAATACATGTCCCGGCCCCTTCGCGGGCACGCCCGCTCCCACAGGTACAGCATTTATCTTGAATGCAGCGCAATCCCTGTGGGAGCGGGCAAGCCCGCGAAGAGGCCAGCACAGGTCACACCGATATAGCTTGTAGCTATATTCACCACAGATTGCGTGATATGGCCGGGAAGGGTTTGCCGGTATGATAGGCACCCCTGCCGTCCGGATTGTGAAATACGCCATGACCTTGCAGTACCCAACCATCGCCGATTGCGTCGGCAATACGCCCCTGGTTCGCCTGCAGCGTATCGCTGGCGAAACCAGCAACACCCTCCTGCTCAAGCTCGAAGGTAACAATCCCGCCGGCTCGGTGAAGGACCGCCCGGCACTGTCGATGATCACCCGCGCCGAACTGCGCGGCCAGATCAAACCCGGCGACACCCTGATCGAAGCCACCTCCGGCAACACCGGCATCGCCCTGGCGATGGCTGCGGCGATCAAGGGCTACAACATGATCCTGATCATGCCCGACAACTCTACCGCCGAGCGCAAGGCCGCCATGACCGCCTACGGCGCCGAGCTGATCCTGGTGACCAAGGAGGAGGGCATGGAAGGCGCCCGTGACCTGGCCGAGAAGCTGCAGGCCGAAGGCCGCGGCCTGGTGCTGGACCAGTTCGCCAACGGCGACAACCCCATCGCCCACTACAACAGCACCGGCCCCGAGATCTGGCAGCAGACCCAGGGCACCATCACCCATTTCATCAGCTCCATGGGTACAACCGGTACCATCATGGGCTGCTCGCAGTACCTCAAGGAACAGAACCCGGCGGTGCAGATCATCGGCCTGCAACCAATGGAAGGTTCGGCCATTCCGGGCATCCGCCGCTGGCCCGAGGAATACCTGCCGAAAATCTTTGACGCCAGCCGCGTCGACCGCGTGGTCGACATGTCGCAGCAGGAAGCCGAGGAAACCACCCGCCGCCTTGCCCGTGAAGAGGGCATTTTCTGCGGCGTGTCTTCCGGTGGTGCAGTCGCGGCCATGCTGCGCCTGTCCCGCGAGGTGGAAAATGCCACGATGGTCGCCATCATCTGCGACCGCGGCGACCGTTACCTGTCCACCGGCCTGTTCGACCCGAGCTAAATGTCCAAGAAGAAAAGCAACAGCGGCCTGCGCTTCCAGCCGGCCGGCGGCAACCGCAGCCCCCAGGTCCCGGTGGGCAAGAAGCAGCGCCTGGAAATCGAGCGCCTGGCGGGTGACGGCCGGGGCATTGCCTTCCACGAAGGGCGCACCTGGTTCGTCAGTGGCGCCCTGGCCGGCGAGGCCGTGGAGGCGCGGGTGCTCAATGCCCGTGGCAAAGTGGTCGAGGCACGCCTTGAGCGCCTGCTGCAGGCCAGCCCCGAGCGCCGTCAGGCACCATGCCGGTATTACGAGCGCTGTGGTGGCTGCAACCTGCAGCACCTGCCGCACGAAGCGCAGCTGACGCTCAAGCAGCGCACCCTGGCCGAGCAGCTGCAGCGGGTGGCCGGCGTGCAGCCCGAGGAATGGGCCGCACCGCTGAGCGGGCCGGAGTTCGGTTACCGGCGCCGCGCCCGCGTGGCAGTGCGCTGGGACGCCAAGGCGCGCCAGCTGGAGGTCGGCTTCCGCGCCGAAGCCAGCCAGGACATCATTGCCATTGACGATTGCGCGGTGCTGGTACAGCCCTTGCAATCGATTCTGCGCCACTTGCCGACCGTGCTGCGCTCGCTGAGCAAGCCGCAGGCGCTGGGCCATGTGGAACTGTTCAGCGGCACTGCCGAGGCGCTGCTGGTGCGCCATGTCGCGCCGTTGCCGGCTGAAGACCTGGCCAGGCTGCAGGCATTCTGCGAGCAGGCCAATGCCCAGCTGTGGCTGCAGGGCGAAGGTGAGCCGGCGCCAGTGGACCCAGCCGCGCAACTGGGCTTTGCCCTGGCGCCCTGGCAGCTGGAACTGGCCTGGCGCCCGGGTGACTTCGTGCAGGTGAATGCCCAGGTCAACACGGCGATGATCGAGCAGGCCCTGGCCTGGCTGGCACCCCAGGCCGACGAGCGCGTGCTGGACCTGTTCTGCGGCCTGGGCAACTTCGCCCTGCCGCTGGCCCGCCAGGCGCGCGAGGTGGTTGCAGTGGAAGGTGTGCAGGCCATGGTCGATCGGGCCGCGGCCAATGCCCGGAACAACAATGTGCATAACGCACGGTTTTTTCAGGCCGATTTATCGCAGCCTTTGGCGGGCGCCGGATGGGCCGCCGAGGGCTTTTCTGCGGTACTCTTGGATCCACCGCGCGACGGTGCTTTCGAGGTGGTGCAAGGCATCGCCCGCCTCAAGGCCAGAAGGCTGGTCTATGTATCGTGCAACCCGGCCACGCTGGCGCGAGACGCCCAGGTGCTGGTCGGCCAGGGGTACCGGTTAAAAAGGGCCGGGATTCTCGACATGTTTCCTCAGACGGCGCATGTCGAGGCCATGGCGTTATTCGAAGCGGGCTAGCTGACTGGCCCCTTGGTGCGGCTTTCACGGAAGGGTGGCCGCACGGTGATTGCCAGCGCACCCGCGTGGTGCGCTGTATGGAAAGGTAAAACAAAGATGGTACAGGTGAGAGTGCACCAGCCGGTCAACACCGACGGCAGTATCAATCTCGAAGCATGGTTGGACCATGTGGTAAGCGTCGATTCGGCACTGGATCGCGCAGCGCTGAAAGAGGCCTGCGAGTTTGCCCATGAAGTCGAGAAAAAGGGCAACCCGGCCAAGCATTCCTGGGCGGACGGTACGTCCAGCTTCCAGGCGGGCCTGGAGATCGCCGAAATCCTCGCCGACCTCAAGCTCGACCAGGATTCCCTGGTGGCTGCGGTCATCTACCGCTCGGTGCGCGAGGGCAAGGTGACCCTGGCCGAGGTCAGCCAGCGCTTTGGCCCGGTGGTGTCCAAGCTGATCGACGGTGTGCTGCGCATGGCCGCCATCAGCGCCAGCCTCAGCCCGCGCCAATCGCTGGTACTGGGTTCGCAGGCGCAGGTCGAGAACCTGCGCAAGATGCTCGTGGCCATGGTCGACGACGTGCGCGTGGCGCTGATCAAGCTGGCCGAGCGTACCTGCGCGATCCGAGCGGTCAAGGCCGCCGACGACGAGAAACGCCTGCGTGTCGCGCGCGAGGTGTTCGACATCTATGCGCCGCTGGCGCACCGCCTGGGTATCGGCCACATCAAGTGGGAGCTGGAAGACCTGTCCTTCCGCTACCTCGAACCCGACCAGTACAAACAGATTGCCAAGCTGCTGCACGAGCGCCGGCTGGACCGCGAGCGCTTCATCAGCGAGGTGATGAACCAGCTGCAGAACGAGCTGCTGGCCACTGGCGTCAAGGCCGACATCAGCGGCCGGGCGAAACATATCTATTCGATCTGGCGCAAGATGCAGCGCAAAGGCCTGGAGTTCAGCCAGATCTACGACGTGCGCGCGGTCCGCGTGCTGGTGCCGGAAATCCGCGACTGCTACACCGCGCTGGGCATCGTGCACACCCTGTGGCGGCATATCCCCAAGGAGTTCGACGACTACATCGCCAACCCCAAGGAGAACGGCTATCGCTCGCTGCACACCGCGGTGATCGGCCCCGAGGGCAAGGTGCTGGAAGTGCAGATCCGTACCCACGGCATGCACGAGGAGGCCGAGCTTGGGGTTTGCGCCCACTGGCGCTACAAGGGCACCGACGTCAAGTCCAGTTCCAACCATTACGAAGAGAAGATCTCCTGGCTGCGCCAGGTGCTGGAGTGGCACGAAGAGCTGGGCGACATCGGTGGCCTGGCCGAGCAGCTGCGGGTCGACATCGAGCCGGACCGGGTCTACGTGTTCACCCCGGACGGCCACGCCATCGACTTGCCAAAGGGTGCCACGCCGCTGGACTTCGCCTACCGCGTGCACACCGAAATCGGCCACAACTGCCGCGGCGCCAAGATCAACGGGCGCATCGTGCCGCTCAACTACAGCCTGCAGACCGGCGAGCAGGTCGAGATCATCACCAGCAAGCATGGCAACCCCAGCCGTGACTGGTTGAACTCCAACCTGGGCTACGTCACCACCTCGCGGGCGCGGGCCAAGATCGTGCACTGGTTCAAGCTGCAGGCGCGCGACCAGAACGTCGCGGCTGGCAAGACCTTGCTCGAACGCGAGCTCAGCCGCCTGGGCCTGCCGCAGGTGGATTTCGAGCGCCTGGCCGAGAAGACCAACGTCAAGACCGCCGAGGACATGTTCGCCTCGCTCGGTGCTGGTGACCTGCGCCTGGCGCACCTGGTCAACGCCGCCCAGCAGCTGCTGGAGCCCGAGCGCATCGAGCAGATCGAACTGGTACCGCGCAAACCTACCGGGCCGCGTACCGGCAAGCGTGGCGACATCCAGATCCAGGGCGTCGGCAACCTGCTGACGCAGATGGCTGGCTGCTGCCAGCCGCTGCCGGGTGACGCCATCGTTGGCTACATCACCCAGGGCCGCGGCGTGAGCATCCACCGCCAGGACTGCGCCTCGGTGCTGCAGTTGGCGGGCAAGGAGCCGGAGCGCATGATCCAGGTCAGCTGGGGGCCGATCCCGGTGCAGACCTACCCGGTCGACATCGTCATCCGTGCCTACGACCGCCCGGGCTTGCTGCGCGATGTATCGCAAGTGCTGCTGAACGAGAAGATCAACGTGCTGGCGGTGAACACCCGCTCGAACAAGGAAGACAACACCGCGCTGATGTCGCTGACCATCGAGATTCCAGGCCTGGATGCGCTGGGGCGCCTGCTGGGGCGGATCTCGCAGTTGCCAAACATCATCGAGACGCGGCGTAATCGTACCCCTTGATAATCTGGATTGGGGCCGCTGTGCGGCCCATCGCCGGCAAGCCAGCTCCCACAGGTACTCCGCAGGCCTCAAGCTCTGTGCAATACCTGTGGGAGCTGGCTTGCCGGCGATCGGGGGCAAAGCCCCCGCCGAGGAATAGCTGACCATGACCTACACCCTCGAAGACCTGCTGCACCTCATGGCCCGCCTGCGCGACCCGCAGTACGGCTGCCCGTGGGACCTGAAGCAGAACTACGCGAGCATCGTCCCGCACACCATCGAAGAGGCCTACGAGGTTGCCGACACCATCGAGCGTGGCGACTTCGAGCACCTGCAAGGTGAGCTGGGCGACCTGCTGTTCCAGGTGGTCTACTACAGCCAGCTGGCCCGCGAGGAAGGGCGTTTCGAGTTCGACGGCGTGGTCGACAGCATCACCCGCAAGCTCATTCGCCGTCACCCGCATGTATTCCCCACCGGCGAGCTGTACGCGCCGGTGGACACCCCCAGCCTGAGCGAGGCCCAGGTCAAGTCACGCTGGGAAGAAATCAAGGCTGAAGAGCGGGCGGAAAAGAGCCAGCCCGAACAGCTGTCGCTGCTCGACGACGTACCAGCGGCATTGCCGGCATTGTCGCGGGCAGCCAAACTGCAAAAGCGCGCGGCCACGGTCGGTTTCGACTGGCCTGCGGCATTGCCGGTGCTGGACAAGGTCCGCGAAGAGCTGGATGAAGTGCTGCAGGCCATGGCCGACGGCGATGCCGATGCGCTCGAGGATGAAATCGGCGACCTGCTGTTTGCCGCCGTCAACCTGGCCCGCCACCTCAAGCATGACCCGGAACACGCCCTGCGCCGTGCCAATCGCAAGTTCGAGCGGCGTTTCCGCTTCATCGAACAGGCATTGCGCGACAGTGGCCGACCCATCGAAGATTGTAACCTTGACGAACTGGATGCCCTTTGGGGTGAAGCCAAACGTCAGGAAAAGAACCTGCCCAGCTGCGGCTGAGCTGTTGCATAAGTGAGTGAACATTCATGAGCCTTTCCCTTCGCGACCAACTGCTCAAAGCCGGTCTGGTCAACCAGAAACAGGTTTCCCAGGCCAACAAGGCCGAGAAGAAACAGAAACGCCTGGAGCACAAAGGCCAGGTCGAGGTGGACGACAGCCAGCAGCGCTTGGCCAAGGAAGCCATGGCCGAGAAAGCCAAGCGTGACCAGGAGCTGAACCGCCAGCAGCAGGAAAAAGCCGAGCAGAAGGCCCGCGCCGCGCAGATCAAGCAGTTGATCGAAGCGACTCGCCTGCCGAAGCTGAGCACCGAGGACTACTACAACTTCGTCGACGACAAGAAGGTCAAGCGCATTGCCGTCAATGCCCTGATGCGGACCAAGCTGAGCAATGGCGCGCTGGCCGTGGTGTCGTTTGCCGGCGGTTACGAGGTGATCCCTCGTGAGGCGGCGGTGAAGATCCAGGAGCGCGACCCCAACCGTATCCTGTTGCTGAATACCCATGTCGAGGAAGCGGACGAGGACGACCCGTACGCGGCCTACAAGATCCCTGATGATCTGATGTGGTAACCACGAAAAACCCCGCCTTGGCGGGGTTTTTCATTTGAAGATGGGTCATTGCGTGGCGCGCTGGTTTTCCAGGTTTTCCAGCTCTGTACGGTACTGGTGTGCTTCATGTTCGTTGTGGAACATCCCCACCAGCTGGCCCTGTTGGTGCACATCCCAGATCCGCACACCAGCGGTCAGGGTTTCGTGGGACATTTTCGATTCGTCGCGTTCGGTTACTTGGACTGTCATCGTTAAACTCCACTGCTTCAGTTGGCTGCGACACTGTGTCGCACAACCTCTTTATAGAGTTTGTTAGCAGGCTAAGTAAATAAAACCGGCATGAAACAAGTTTCATGAAGCTGGAAGATGTATTGCCTGGGCTGGCCCTATCGCCGGCAAGCCAGCTCCCACAGGTACTGCACAAGGGCTCAGGCTCTGAGGTCCCTGTGGGAGCTGGCTTGCCGGCGATAGGGCCGGTACAGACGGGCCAGAAACGTCAGGCAGAAAAAAGCCCCGCACAAGGCGGGGCTTCGGGTGCTGCTGGCAGCGCTGGCTCAGTTGCCCTTCACCGGCTTGCCATCGACCGTGCCATCCTGCAGCACGATCACGTATTCCTTGCCATCGGTCTCGACCTGGCGCAGTTGCACCAGCAGGTAGTCCCAGTTCTTGGCGAACCACAGCTCGGTGATGCGCTTGCTCTGGCTTGGGTCGCGCACGCGCTCGACCTTCACCGCATCGACCTGGCCGGTCTTGGTAGTGACCTTTTCGGTGCCCAGCACGCGGAAGTCGTAGGTGTCGATCTCGTCACCGTCGACTACCTGGTAGGTCATGCTCTTCTTGCCGGCGGCCACGTCATGCTGCAGGGCCAGCTGGTAGGACGACTTGTCCAGCACGCCACGGTTCAGTGGCAGGCTGATGGCATCGCCACGGTCGCTGCCGGTGACCTTCTTGCTGTTCCAGTCGAAGGTCAGGTCGACCTTCTTGGCCTTGCCCAGGCCGCCACGCTCGAAGTGGTACTTCTGCGGCAGCAGGGTGTCGTTGTCCAGGCGCAGGGTGCTTTGCTCGGTCAGGCTGGCGATCATCATGGAAGCCTTGAAGTTAAGGTCCCAGGTACCGTTGGCATTCTTGACCAGGCTGCGCTCGGCGGTGCCGCTCATGGGCAGTTGCTTCCAGTCTGCGGTGTAGCTGGCCGAGAAAGGCTTCAGATCAGCTGCCTGGAGGGGCAGGGCGAGCACGGCGAGAGCCAAGAGCAGGGCGCGACGCATAAATTCTCCTAGGATCGAATCAAGTGACCGCTGGCCGCCAGGGGCTGGCCATCCAGTAATGCACCCTGTTCGCCAAGGCGCAAGCGCCCTTCGGCGAACCAGCGCACCGCCAGCGGGTAGATCAGGTGTTCCTGGCGGTGTACCCGCTGGGCCAGGCTTTCGACGGTGTCGTTAGACGCCACCGGTACCACAGCCTGTACGACCAGTGGGCCGCCATCGAGTTCCTCAGTCACGAAGTGTACGCTGCAGCCGTGCTCGGCGTCGCCTGCCTCCAGCGCCCGGCGGTGGGTATGCAGGCCCTTGTACTTGGGCAGCAGCGACGGGTGGATGTTGAGCAGGCGGCCCTGGTAGTGGCGCACGAAGTCGCCACTGAGGATACGCATGAAACCGGCCAGCACCACCAGGTCCGGGGCGAAAGCATCGATGCGCGCCATCAGCGCGGCATCGAAGGCTTCACGGCCGTCGAACTGGGTGTGCTCGAGCACGACGCTGTCGATGCCGGCCGCCGCGGCGCGTTGCAGGCCGTAGGCATCGGCGCGGTTGGAAACCACCGCACGGATGCACACCGGGCTGTCCTGGCCTTGGCAGCTGTCGATCAGGGCTTGCAGGTTGCTGCCGGAGCCCGACAGCAGTACCACTACATTGCAGGTCTTGCTTGGCATCAGTGTGCCTTGAGGTTCTGCAGCTCGACCTGGGCAGCGCCCTCGGCGGCTTCGGCGATGTGGCCGATCACCCATGGCTGCTCGCCAGCGGCGCGCAGTTCGTTCAGGGCAGCTTCTACCTGATCCTGAGCCACGCAGATGACCATGCCGACGCCGCAGTTCAGCACGCGGTGCATTTCATGCTCGTCGACGTTGCCTTTTTCCTGCAGGAAGTCGAACACCGCCGGGCGCTGCCAGCTGGCCACGTCGATGACCGCCTGGGCGTTGGCCGGCAGTACGCGCGGGATGTTGTCCAGCAGGCCGCCACCGGTGATGTGGGCCATGGCCTTGACCGCGCCGGTGTTCTTGATCAGTTGCAGCAGCGGCTTGACGTAGATGCGGGTCGGCGCCATCAGCAGGTCGGTCAGCGGCTTGCCGTCCAGCTGGGTGTTCTCGATGTCGGTGGCGGACACTTCGAGGATCTTGCGGATCAGCGAGTAGCCGTTGGAGTGCGGGCCCGAGGACGGCAGGGCGATCAGTGCGTCGCCGGTGGCAACCTTGGAGCCGTCGATGATCTCGGCCTTTTCCACCACGCCGACGCAGAAGCCGGCCAGGTCGTAGTCTTCGCCTTCGTACATGCCAGGCATTTCGGCGGTTTCACCACCGACCAGCGAGCAGCCGGCCAGTTCGCAACCGGCACCGATGCCGGTGACCACGGTGGCGGCCACGTCGACGTTCAGTTTGCCGGTGGCATAGTAGTCGAGGAAGAACAGCGGCTCGGCGCCGCACACTACCAGGTCGTTGACGCACATGGCGACCAGGTCCTGGCCGATGCTGTCGTGCTTGTTCAGGTTCAGTGCCAGGCGCAGCTTGGTGCCGACGCCGTCGGTGCCGGAGACCAGCACCGGCTGCTTGTAGCCGGCCGGGATCTCGCAGAGGGCGCCGAAGCCGCCCAGGCCACCCATGACTTCAGGGCGTGCGGTGCGTTTTGCCACGCCCTTGATGCGTTCGACCAGTGCTTCGCCGGCGTCGATGTCTACACCGGCGTCCTTGTAGCTCAGGGAGGGTTGCTTGCTCATTGATCCAGGCCTTTAGGAGGGAGGGATTCTTAAAAACGACCATGACGGCCAAGGCCGGCTGGTAAGCGGCGGCTGCCTGAAACGTCAGTGGTCTGTGAAGGCGCGCGATTTTATCAGGGTTGCCGGGCAGCGGCCATCCTCAGGCCGACGGGCAGGTGCCGAAAGCATTAAAAAAACATCCTTTCACGGGCCGCGACTGGTTGCCGCGCGGGTGGCTGTATAAGGTATAGGAAAGGTGGCAGGCAGAAATGCCCGGTGCCACGGAGCATTTCTTGCCCGTGGCGGTCACAGCCTGCAGGCAGCGCCCCGTCGCTCCATGTGTTCTGGACAGGAATCCTCCATGCGTCTCTTCAATATTCTGGCAGTCGGTTGCCTGGCCCTGATCTCGGCCACTGCCCAGGCTGAAAGTGTCTCCGGCCTGTACCAGGTGCGCGAACCGGTATCCGGGCAGGGCGCCGAAGCCCGTGCCGCGGCTACCATCCAGGCCCTCGATACCCTGGTAACGCGCCTGACCGGCGACCCCAAGGCAGCGCAAAGCCCGGCATTGGCCGGGCTGCGCAAGGACCCGCAGCAAATCATCAACCAGGTCGCCAGCGAAGCCGGGCCACCCGAGTCGGTGCTGGTCGAGTTCGACCCTGGCAGTACCGAACGGGCCTTGCGCAAGGCCGGCCTGGCCTTGTGGGGCAGCAACCGCCCCTCGATCCTCGGCTGGTGGCTGAACGACAGTGCCGAAGGCAGCAACCTGGTCGGTGACGGCCAGGCCAGCGCCCAACCCCTGCGCCGCGCCGCGCAGCACCGTGGCTTGCCGTTGCGCCTGCCGCTGGCCGACCTGCAGGAGCAATTGGTGGCCAATGCCGAGCAGATCGAAGGCAGTGACCCTGCGGCGTTGCGCGAAGCCTCAGGGCGCTACGGCGCCGATGCCTTGCTGGCGGTGCATGCCCGGGAAGCCGACGGCAAGTGGCAGGGCAAATGGCAGCTGTGGCTGGGCGACCAGCGTGAACAAGGCACTGCCGAAGGTGCCGACCCGGCAGCACTGGCCGACGCCGTGATGCTGGCGCTCAGCAGCCGCCTGGCGCCGCGCTACGTCACCCGCCCGGGCGCCAGCAGCCAGTTGCAGGTGCAAGTGCAGGGGATGAACCTGCAGCGCTACGCCGAGCTGGCCCGCGTACTCGAACCCTTTGGCCCGCGCCTGCAGATGGCCGAAGGCAGCACCCTGACCTACGGTGTGACCGCCAACCGCGAACAGCTGCGCGCCCAGCTTGGCCTGGCCAAGCTGCAGGAAGTACCGGTAGAGCAGGCGCCCGCTGTGCAGCCCCCTCCAGCTCCGGCAGACGCTGCCGGCGCTGGGCAACCAGTGCCGGCCCAGCCAGCACCCAAGCCGTTCGACGGTTTGCGTTTTCGCTGGTAAGGGGAGCACACTGTGACCGACGTACGTCGTTGGATCTGGCTGGGTGTTGCCCTGCTGGTCGCCGTGCTGCTTTACAGCCTGCACAATATTCTTACCCCGTTCCTGGTCGGCATCCTGCTGGCCTACCTGGCCGACCCGCTGGTCGACCGCCTGGAGCGCCTGGGGCTGTCGCGCACCTGGGGCGTGGTGGTGGTTTTCGGCCTGTTTACCTTGCTGTTGCTGGCCTTGCTGCTGGTATTGGTGCCGCTGCTGGCCAAGCAGCTGGTGCGCCTGTACGAACTGGCGCCGCAGATGCTCGACTGGCTCGAGCACGTGGCGCTGCCCTGGGTGCAGAGCCGCCTGGGCCTGGCTGACGGCTTCTGGAAGTTCGACAAGATCAAGGCCGCCATCGGCACGCACATGGGCCAGACCACCGATATCGTCGGCGTGCTGCTGTCCCATGCCACCGCATCGAGCCTGGCGCTGATGGCCTGGCTGGCCAACATGGTGCTGATCCCGGTGGTGGGTTTCTATCTGTTGCGTGACTGGGACCTGATGATGGCCAAGCTGCGTGGCCTGTTACCGCGCCATCGTGAGCCGCAAGTGATGGGACTGGCGGGCGAATGCCATGAAGTGCTGGGGGCGTTCGTGCGCGGGCAATTGATGGTGATGGTGGCCCTGGGCATCATCTATTCGGCCGGGCTGATGCTGGTGGGGCTGGAACTGGGGCTGCTGATCGGCATGCTCGCCGGGCTGGCTGCCATCGTGCCGTACATGGGCTTCATCATCGGTATCGGCGCGGCCTTGGTGGCTGGCCTGTTCCAGTTCGGCGGCGACCTGTACCCGATGCTGGGCATCGTCGCGGTGTTCATGGTCGGGCAGGCGCTGGAAGGCATGGTGCTGACCCCGCTGCTGGTCGGCGACCGTATCGGCCTGCACCCGGTGGCGGTGATCTTCGCGATCCTGGCCGGCGGTGAGCTGTTCGGCTTTACCGGGGTGTTGCTGGCGCTGCCGGTGGCGGCGGTGATCATGGTGCTGCTGCGGCATGTACATGACCTGTACAAGGAATCGGACATGTATGCAGGGGATATCGACCCGGAGTTGTGATCCCGGGGCCGCGTTGCGGCCCTTCGCGGGCTTGCCCGCTCCCACAGGTGTGTCGCTGAGGCCATGATTTACGCGCCCCCTGTGGGAGCGGGCAAGCCCGCGAAGGGCTGCAAAGCAGCCCCAAAAACAGCCAAAAAAAGCGCAACTCGTTGATTTTACTTGTGCTATCCGCTGCCGCGATTGTGCGCCCCGCGCTGCGGGTATAGACTTTGCACATTGTTCACCAAAGGCCCCCTGCGGTCCTGTCGACCGCCCGCGAGCATGAAACCACCGATCCAGTTGCCCCTGGGTGTGCGCCTGCGCGATGACGCCACCTTCATCAACTACTATCCGGGCGCCAATGCCGCGGCATTGGGCTACGTCGAGCGGCTATGCGAAGCCGACGCCGGCTGGACCGAGAGCCTTATCTACCTGTGGGGCAAGCAAGGTGTTGGCCGTACCCACCTGCTACAGGCCGCCACCCACCGCTTCCAGCAACGCGGCGAGCCAGCCGTCTACCTGCCACTGGCGCAATTGCTCGATCGTGGCGTAGAGCTGCTCGACTACCTGGCCCAGTACGAACTGGTGTGCATCGACGACCTGCACGTGATCGCCGGCAAGGCTGACTGGGAAGAGGCCATGTTCCACCTGTTCAACCGCCTGCGCGACAGCGGCCGGCGCCTGCTGCTGGCTGCCTCGGCATCGCCGCGCGAACTGCCAATCAAGCTGCCCGACCTGAAGTCGCGGCTTACCCTGGCCCTGGTGTTCCAGATGCGTGGCCTGTCCGACGAAGACAAGCTGCGTGCCCTGCAACTGCGTGCTTCGCGCCGTGGCCTGCACCTTACCGACGAAGTCGGTCACTTCATCCTCACCCGCGGCGCACGCAGCATGAGTGCGTTGTTCGACCTGCTCGAACGTCTCGACCAGGCCTCGTTGCAGGCACAACGCAAGCTCACCATCCCGTTCCTCAAGGAAACCCTGGGTTGGTAACCCCGAAAACGCTGGGCCAGAGCGGCAAAACAAAAAAGTCACATCTTTTTCGATAAAATTTGCAAATGGCCATGATAGAGGGCATAGTTTCACCCTTCTAAAGGATTACAGACACGGTCGTGCCCATGCTGAAGCGCTTCGCACCCCTCGTGCCACTCGCACTCGTGACCCTGCTTTTTGGCTGCGCGGCCCAAGGCCCAGCTTCTCATTCAGAGTTGCAGCCCCAGGATCACTCCCCGATCGCCGCACAATCGGCGTTCAAGGCCAAAGCCTCGTCCTCGTCGGTATTCGGCGAGCCGGAAGAGCTGGCCACCGAAGATGACCTGGAGGCTTTCTCCAGCAGCAAGCCTTACCAGTTGCCAGCTCTGGCTGACAGCATTCTCGAGCGCGGCATGTCGCTGATCGGCACCCGCTACCGCTTCGGTGGTACCTCGGAGAAGTCCGGCTTCGACTGCAGTGGTTTCATCGGCTACCTGTTCCGCGAAGAGGCGGGCGTTACCCTGCCGCGTTCCACGCGTGAAATGATCAACGTCGATGCCCCGAAAGTGGCCCGCAACAAGCTCAAGCCAGGTGACCTGCTGTTCTTCAGCACCAATGGTCGCGGTCGCGTCAGCCATGCCGGCATCTACCTGGGTGACAACCAGTTCATCCACTCCAGCAGCCGCCGCAGCGGTGGTGTGCGCATCGACAGCCTCGGCGACCGCTACTGGAGCAAGACCTTCATCGAAGCCAAGCGTGCCTTGGCCATGGCGCCGACCACCAATATCGCGCGCAACTGATAGCAAAATGATATATCCTGCCGCGGCGGCGATGCTTTGAAAAAAGCTCGCCGCCGTGCGCATTTATAGAAAGCGTCTAATCTAAATTCTCAATTCTTTTCGGCTGCGGCCCAGCGGACTCAGACAGGATGTTCTGGCCATGGTAAAGATGGTGCGCTTCGCATTTCTCTCCTTGGCAGCCTTGCTGGCTGCCTGCTCCAGCCGTGCGCCTGCGCCGGCCCCTGTGGTACAGCCGCAGGTAACCTATAGCCAGCCCAGCCCTTCGCCGATTGCCGATGACGTGCTGATGCGTGCTATCGGCCTGGTGGGCACGCCTTATCGCTGGGGCGGCAACACACCGGACTCCGGTTTCGATTGCAGTGGCCTGATCAAGTACGTCTACCGTGATGCTGCCGGCATCAGCCTGCCGCGTTCGACGCGTGAGATGATCGTCATGCGCGCGCCAACCGTGGATGCCAAGTCGCTGCAGTCCGGTGACCTGGTGTTCTTCGCCACCAGTGGCGGCTCGCAGGTCAGCCATGCTGGCATTTATGTGGGGGAAGGGCGCTTCGTGCATGCACCCTCCAGCGGCGGCACGGTGCGCCTTGACTACCTGTCCAACAGCTACTGGGCCAAGGCTTACCTGCAGGCCAAGCGCGTCATTCCGCAAGGGCATCTGGCGCAGAACCCCTGAGGGCAGGCGGGGCTTTGCTCACCCGCCAGACCACATTGCCGACATCATCGGCTACCAGCACGCCGCCACGCCCGTCGGTGATTATGCCGACCGGGCGCCCTTGGGCCTTGCCATGCTCATCCAGAAAACCGGTAAGCAGGTCCACTGGCTTGCCCGAGGGTTTTCCTGACGGGTCGAACGGCACGAAAATCACCTTGTAGCCACTGTGCGGCTTGCGGTTCCAAGACCCGTGCTGGCCCACGAATGCCCCTTGTTCGAAGGGCGGTGGTAGCCCATTCGGTTCGGCGAATGCCAGCCCCAGCGATGCCGTGTGTGGGCCCACGGCGTAGTCGGGCACCAGCGCCTGGGCTACTTTTTCAGGCGCTGGCGGTTGCACGCGCTCGTCCACGTGGCGGCCGTAGTAGCTATAGGGCCAGCCATAGAAACCGCCGTCCTTCACGGAAGTGATGTAGTCCGGTACCAGATCGCTACCGATCTCGTCACGCTCGTTGACTGCCGTCCACAACGTACTGCTGTGCGGCTCCCAGGCCAGGCCGTTAGGGTTGCGCAGGCCGGTGGCGAACAGGCGGTGCTGGCCGCTGGCGGGGTCCACTTCCCAGATTGCGGCGCGCCCCTGTTCCTTGTCCATACCGTTTTCACCTACGTTGCTGTTGGAGCCGACCGTCACGAAAAGCTTCTTGCCATCGGGGCTGGCGATGACGTTCTTGGTCCAGTGGTGGTTGAGCGGCCCGCCTGGCAACTCGACTACCGGCTGGCCTTCATTGCGAATTTGCATGGCACCGGGCTCGTAGTGAAAGCGCAGCAGCCTGTCGGTGTTGGCGACGTAGAGGTCCTTGCCGATCAGGGCCATGCCGAACGGTGAGTTGAGCTCTTCGATGAAGGTCGTGCGGATTTCAGCTACGCCGTCGTGGTCGGCATCACGTAGCAGGGTAATGCGGTTGGCGCTGGGCACACCTGCACCTGCCCGCTTCATCACCTTCTTCATGACCCAACCGCGCAGGCCCTTGCCATCTTCGGGTTTGGGCGGGGCATTGGTTTCAGCTACCAGCACGTCGCCGTTGGGCAGCAGGTATAGCCAGCGAGGGTGGTCGAGCCCGGTGGCGAACGCTTTCACCTGAGTGCCTGGTGCTGCTTCGGGCTTGGCGTCCTGGGGCCAGCCCACTGCCGGGGCGATATTCACGGTGGGGAGGGTGGTCTTGACCGGAGCAGGCAGCTGGGGGGTTGGCCCACTGCCGTCGAGTACATTCAGCAGGGCGGTTTCGCCGCAGGCAGTCAGGCTGGCAGCCAATAACCAAGGCATCAGGTGTTTCATGGGCGGGCATCCTCCTAAGAAGGCCTATGGAACTGAGAGGTCGGCGACGTTCGCCGGGTTCCCGGGAACCATCCAACTGCCGTTGCCGTTGCTTTTGCTTCTAAGCGCGCGATAGTTCAGGCGCCGCCGATTGCGACTTCAGGAGGCCGAGCGAAGGGACTGCGGAGGGAGGTGACGGGCATGGATGCCCGTCAAGCGCTGAGGCCCCATGGATGGGGCCTGCAGCGCGTACTCCCGGGAGCAGGCCCGTAGCGAGGGGACCCCGGAGCGCAGCGTAGGGGCCGGATGATAGGAGCCAGCGTTTTTTGGTTACTTTTTGTCGCGTTTGACAAAAAGTGACCCGCCGTAAGGGCGGAAAGGTGAATAAGCGCCACCTTCTAAAATGAATGTTGACCTTGTTGTTGATGCCCACGCTTGAAAGCGAAGAGCGAAGAGCGAAGAGCGAAAAAGTACTGGTCTTGATCTCGCGCATAGTCCATTTACGATGGCGACGCTTACTCACCTTTTCGCCCTTACGGCGAGTCACTTTTTGTCAAACGCGACAAAAAGTAACCAAAAAACGCTGCGCTCCCATCATCCGGCCCCTCCGCTACGCTACGGGGTTCCCTCGCGCCGGTCTTGCTCCCGGGAGTACGCGCTGCAGGCCCCATCCATGGGGCCTCAGCGCTTGACGGGCATCCATGCCCGTCACCTCCCTCCGCAAGCCCTCTGCTCGGCCTCCTGAAGTCGCGAAGATCAAGATCAAGATCAAGATCAAGATCAAGATCAAGATCAAGAGCAAGAGCAAGAGCAAGAGCAAGAGCAAGAGCAAGAGCAAGCAGGTCTGGTGGTGGCTCAATGTGCCAGTGAGATGCGCCGCTGCTGTTGCAAAGGTGGCGTGGGGGCGAGACCAAGAATCAGATTTAACACCTTTCTTGTAGGCCGTTTCCCAAAGATACTCTTAACACCTATTCTCCGTTGCGCGCGCCAAATGCGGTCTCTAGTCTCGGCATGTCGTTGACCTTCAATGACCGGGTTAGCCGCCCGAAATCGTCAGACACCGTAGCTGAGCAATACCGAGTAATCGGCATTGGCGCCTTATGGCGGCTGTGCGTGGGGCACCTGCGGGTGCGCCGGGTGCCTGACGTCCCGGTCGGCTAACCCACGTACAGCTGCCACCATACTGTTTAGCCGCGGTCGGTGGTCGCTTCACTATGACAGGAGCCTTGAATGACCACCGAGGAATCGAAATACACAGACGGCAAAACCGGAGCCGCATATAACTGAAAGGTTTAGCAGGGGCTCTGTGGGAGCGGGCGCGCCCGCGAACACCGGCGCAGCCGGTGCCAGCCACCGCGTTGGATTCTTCGCGGGCACGCCCGCTCCCACAGAAACCACGTCGCGCTTGCTAACGCGTTCCGGTCCCGGCCCGAGCCGAAGTTGCTTCAAGCCTGCTTGAGCAACAACGCCACCCCCGGGAAATACTGCCCCAGTTCGTTGTGCAACTTGCGATAGGCATACGGGAAGTACCAGGCGATGGCACAGGCGGTATGTTTCTGCAGATCGTCGACCAGGTCCTGCAGTTCCTCGGGGCTGGCATGCTGGCCAGCCTTCCACGGGCTGATGAACAGCGCCCCTGCTTTCAACTGGCTGGGGTAGGCCACCTGGCGCGCGAGGGCGGCGGTCTGCTGCAGGGCGTCGGCCATGTCCAGCCGGGCAACTTTTGGCCAGCGCTGGTTGACACTAAGGTACAGCGCTTCATCGGCACTACTGATCGACAGGTCGCAGCGCCCTTCGTGTTCGCCTTCGTCGCGCTGCTTCTTGCCGGCAAACTGCTGCAGCGCCGCCAGTTCGGCCTGCCACGCCGCTGCGGCAAGCAGCCCGGTATTGGCCGCGGCGCCATGCCAGTAAGGTGCTTCGGCATCGCCGGCAAACTGGATGAAGCGGTCGATACAGTCGCCCCAGCGCTCCAGCACCGGGGCGAGAAACTCCAGGCGCGGGTTGTTGATGATCTGGCCTCGCATGCTGCGCTCTCCTGTTATCGTTGTGATCGCGTTCAGCTGAAAGTGATGGCTATGTGATATCACTGTATTCAGTGTGGCACAACCAGGTGATTTGGCCATTACCCGGGCGGTGCCTGTTCGACTGCAAAGCGGCCCGCTTCGATTGACGCTCCCGGTGCAACCCTCTAACCTTCGCGCGTGTTTCAGGTGCCCTGCCAGCCCCGACTGGGCAGGGTGAAACTGGGAAGCCGGTGGGTGCCAGCATGGCGCGATTCCGGCGCTGCCCCCGCAACGGTAGGTGAGTCGCGGCCGCGCAGGGCCACTGGGTGCCAGCACCCGGGAAGGCGCGCAGGCTTGGGCCAAGGCCCGCTCACAAGCCCGGAGACCGGCCTGATACTGCCAACGGCATCACGGAGGGTGATGCGCGGTGCACCGTGGCGTACGGCCACGGCCCCTGCGCGTTCTCCGTCTGCCCGCCTTTTACCTGTCGCCGCGCGTTGCCGTGGCGCCAGCCAGCGGAGAATCCTGATGAGCGAATCCACCGAACGCGACGAACGCCACCTGGCGCGCATGCAGCGCAAGAAGGCGATCATCGACGAACGCATCGCCAATTCCCCCAACGAATGCGGCCTGCTGCTGGTACTGACCGGCAATGGCAAAGGCAAGAGCAGCTCGGCCTTCGGTATGCTCGCGCGCGCCCTGGGCCATGGCATGCAGTGCGGTGTGGTGCAGTTCATCAAGGGCCGCAACAGCACCGGCGAAGAGCTGTTCTTCCGCCGCTTCCCCGAGCAGGTGCGCTACCACGTGATGGGCGAGGGCTTTACCTGGGAAACCCAGGACCGCCAGCGCGACATTGCCGCCGCCGAAGCGGCCTGGGCCGTGTCGCGCCAGTTGCTGCAAGACCCTAGCGTGCAGTTCGTAGTGCTCGATGAACTGAACATCGCCCTCAAGCACGGCTACCTCGACCTTGACCAGGTGCTGTCCGACATCCAGGCCCGCCCACCGATGCAGCATGTGATCGTCACTGGCCGTGCCGCGAAACCCGAGATGATCGAGCTGGCCGACACCGTGACCGAGATGGGCATGCTCAAGCACGCCTTCCAGGCCGGCATCCGCGCACAGAAGGGCGTGGAACTGTGAGCCGACCGCGCCATTGCCCCGCCGTGCTGATCGCGGCACCGGCCTCTGGCCAGGGCAAGACCACCGTCACCGCCGCCCTGGCCCGCCTGCACCGCAACCTCGGGCGCAAGGTGCGGGTGTTCAAGTGCGGGCCCGACTTTCTCGACCCGATGATCCTCGAGCGGGCCAGCGGCGCGCCGGTGTACCAACTCGACCTGTGGATGATCGGCGCCGAGGAAAGCCGCCGCCTGCTGTGGGAAGCCGCCGGCGAGGCCGACCTGATCCTGATCGAAGGGGTGATGGGGCTGTTCGACGGCACGCCGTCCAGCGCCGACCTGGCGCGCCACTTCGGCGTGCCGGTGCTGGCGGTGATCGACGGCACGGCCATGGCCCAGACCTTCGGCGCCCTGGCCCTGGGCCTGGCACGCTACCAGGCGGACCTGCCATTTGCCGGTGTGTTGGCCAACCGGGTCGGCAGCCTGCGCCACGCGCAACTGCTGGAAGGTAGCCTGACCGAGGGCCTGCGCTGGTATGGCGGCTTGTCCCGCGAGCGCGGTATCGAGCTGCCCAGCCGCCACCTGGGGCTGGTCCAGGCCAGCGAACTGAACGACCTGGACGCGCGCCTGGATGCCGCTGCCGAGGCGCTTGGCGCCAGTTGCGATGCGGCCTTGCCGCCGCCAGTGACCTTTGCCGAACCCGAGCCGCAAACCAGTGCTGCCTCGTTGGCCGGTGTACGCATTGGCGTGGCGCGGGACGAGGCCTTCGCCTTCACCTATGGCGCCAACCTCGACCTGCTGCGCAACCTGGGCGCACAGCTGGAGTTCTTCTCGCCGCTGCATGACCGCGAACTGCCAGCAGTGGACAGCCTGTACCTGCCGGGCGGTTATCCCGAACTGCACCACCACGCCCTGGCCGGCAATGCGCCGATGAACGAGGCGATCCGTGCCCATCACGCCCAGGGCAAACCGTTGCTGGCCGAGTGCGGCGGCATGCTGTATCTGCTCGATGCCCTGACCGACGTGGCCGGCGAGCGTGCCGAGCTGCTCGGCCTGCTGCCGGGCGAAGCGACCATGCAGAAGCGCCTGGCTGCCCTGGCCTTGCAAGCAGTGGAACTACCGGAAGGCACCCTTCGCGGGCACACCTATCACCATTCGCTGACCACTACCGCACTGGAGCCGATCGCCCGTGGCCTGAGCCCCAATGGCGGGCGTGGCAACGAAGCGGTGTACCGCCTGGGTCGGCTGACGGCTTCCTACGTGCACTTCTACTTCCCCTCCAACCCGGATGCGGCGGCGGCGCTGTTGCGACCATGAGCGAACACGCCTACAGCGACGCCGAGCGCGCCGCGATCTACCGGGCCATCGGCGAGCGCCGTGACATGCGCCATTTCGCCGGTGGCGAGGTAGCCCCGGAACTGCTGGGCCGCCTGTTGGCTGCCGCGCACCAGGCGCCCAGCGTCGGGCTGATGCAGCCCTGGCGTTTCATCCGCATCACCCAGCGAGACCTGCGTGCGCGCATCCAGGCCTTGGTGGAAGCAGAGCGGGTGCGTACCGCCGAAGCCTTGGGCGAACGCTCCGACGCCTTCATGAAGCTGAAGGTGGAAGGCATCAACGACTGCGCCGAGTTGCTGGTGGCCGCCCTGATGGACAATCGCGAGCCGCATATCTTCGGCCGCCGCACCCTGCCGGAAATGGACCTGGCCTCGCTGGCCTGCGCCATCCAGAACCTGTGGCTGGCAGCCCGTGGCGAAGGCCTGGGCATGGGCTGGGTGTCGCTGTTCGACCCGCAGGCGCTGGCGGCGCTGCTGGGCATGCCGGCCGGGGCCAAGCCGGTCGCGGTGCTGTGCCTGGGGCCGGTGACCGAGTTCTACCCGGCACCGATGCTGGTGCTGGAAAACTGGGCCGAGGAACGGCCCTTGAGTGAAATGCTCTTTGAGAACCAATGGGGAGAGCGCCAATGAGCGTGGCCTTGCTGACTGTGGCCGGGGTGGCCCTGGATGCCTTGCTGGGCGAACCGCAGCGGCGCCATCCGCTGGTAGCCTTCGGCAACATGGCCGGTAACCTCGAGCGCCGCCTGAATGCCGGTGGGCGCGGCTGGCGCAGCCACGGGGTGAGCGCATGGTTCCTGGCCGTGGTGCCGCTTACCCTGGTGGCACTGATCCTCTCCTGGCTGCCGTATATCGGCTGGCTGGTCGACGTGCTGGCGCTGTACTGCGCCGTCGGGCTGCGCAGCCTGGGCGAACACGTGTTGCCGGTAGCCAGTGCCTTGCGCCAGGGTGACCTGCAAGAAGCGCGGCGCCGCGTGGGCTACCTGGTCAGCCGCGAAACCCGCGAACTGGACGAACCTGCGGTGGCCCGGGCGGCCACCGAGTCGGTGCTGGAGAATGGCAGCGATGCGGTATTCGCCGCGCTGTTCTGGTTCGTGGTCGCCGGCGCGCCGGGCGTGGTGCTGTACCGCCTGAGCAACACCCTGGACGCCATGTGGGGCTACCGCAACGAGCGCTTCGAACGCTTCGGCTGGTGCGCGGCGCGCGTCGACGATGTGCTCAACTATATTCCCGCCAGGCTGGTGGCGTTGACCTACGCGCTGCTGGGCAAGACGCGCCTGGCCCTGGCCTGCTGGCGCAAGCAGGGCCCGCTGTGGGACAGCCCCAATGCCGGGCCGGTGATGGCCGCCGGTGCTGGTGCGTTAGGTGTGGAACTCGGTGGCCCGGCGGTGTACCACGGCGAGCTGCATGAGCGGCCACGCCTGGGTGACGGGCCAATGGCCGACGCCGACGCCATCGAGCGCGGCTGGGGCCTGGTGCAGCGCGGCGTATGGCTGTGGCTGCTGGTGATCTGCCTGGGGGCCTATATCAATGCTTGAACACGGAGGCCGCCTGCTGCGGGCGGTACGGCAATACGGCATTGCTCGCGAGCAGTGGCTCGACTTGTCCAGCGGCATTGCGCCATGGCCTTTCCCGATTCCACCGATTCCCGTGGAGGCCTGGGCGCGCCTGCCGGAGACCGAGGACGGCCTGGAGGACGCCGCGCGTGCGTATTACGGCGCCCGCCAATTGCTGGCGGTGGCCGGTTCCCAGGCCGCGATCCAGGCATTGCCGCTGCTGCGCGCAGCCGGCCGGGTAGGGGTGTTGACGCCATGCTATGCCGAGCACCCATACGCCTGGCAACGGGCGGGGCACCAGTTGCTTGAGCTGGACGAAGCACAGGTCGAGGCGACGCTCGACAGCCTCGACGTACTGGTGCTGGTCAACCCCAACAACCCCACCGGCCGCCGGGTGCCGCGTGAACGCCTGCTGGATTGGCATACGCGCCTGGCCGCCCGCGGTGGTTGGCTGCTGGTCGACGAAGCGTTCATGGACAACACCCCGGCGCAAAGCGTGATCGATTGTGCCGAGCGCCCGGGGCTGATCGTGCTGCGCTCGTTCGGCAAGTTCTTCGGCCTGGCCGGCGTGCGCCTGGGGTTCGTTGCCGCCGAACGCAGCCTGCTGCTGCGCCTGGCCGAGTTGCTTGGGCCGTGGACCGTCAATGGCCCGACCCGGGTGCTGGCCCAGGCCAGCCTGGCCGACCACGCCGCCCAGCGTGTGCAGGTCGAACGCTGCGCTGCCGCCAGCCAGCGGCTGGCTATGCTGTTGCGCAGTGCCGGCCTGGTGCCCAGCGGTGGTTGCGACCTGTTCCAGTACGTACGCAGCGAGCACGCTGCGCAACTGCATGACTTTCTTGCCCGCCGCGGCATCCTGGTGCGGCTGTTCGAGCACCCGCCGGCGGTACGCCTTGGGCTGCCTGCCCATGCGGCGGACGAACAGCGCCTGGCCCAGGCCCTGGCGGCCTATCAGAAGGAAACGGCATGACCACCCTCATGGTGCAAGGCACCACCTCCGACGCCGGCAAGAGCACGCTGGTGACCGCACTGTGCCGCTGGCTGTTGCGCCAGGGCGTCGGCGTGGTGCCGTTCAAGCCGCAGAACATGGCGCTGAACAGCGCGGTGACCGCCGACGGCGGTGAAATCGGCCGGGCCCAGGCAGTGCAGGCCCAGGCCTGCCGGCTGCAACCGCACACCGACATGAATCCGGTGCTGCTCAAGCCCAACAGCGACACTGGGGCCCAGGTGATCATCCATGGCCGTGCCGTCACCAGCATGAACGCGGTGGCCTACCACGACTACAAGGCCATCGCCATGCAGGCGGTGCTGGCCTCGCACCAGCGCCTGAGCGCCGCCTGGCCGGTGGTCATGGTCGAAGGCGCGGGCTCGCCGGCGGAGATCAACCTGCGTGCCGGTGACATCGCCAACATGGGCTTTGCCGAAGCGGTGGACTGCCCGGTGATCCTGGTTGCCGACATCAATCGTGGTGGTGTGTTCGCCCATCTGGTCGGCACCCTGGAACTGCTGTCGCCCAGTGAGCAGGCGCGGGTAAAGGGCTTTGTCATCAACCGCTTCCGCGGCGACATCGCCTTGCTGCAGCCGGGGCTGGACTGGCTGGAGCAGCGCACCGGCAAACCGGTACTGGGCGTGCTGCCGTATGTTAACGACCTGCATCTGGAAGCCGAAGACGGCATCGACGCACGCCAGGGGGCAAAGGCCGAGCGCGTGCTCAAGGTGATCGTCCCGGTGCTGCCGCGTATCAGCAACCACACAGACTTTGACCCACTGCGCCTGCACCCCCAGGTGGACCTGCAGTTCATCGGCCCGGGCCAGCCGATCCCGGCCGCCGACCTGATCATCCTGCCGGGTTCCAAGAGTGTGCGCGGCGACCTGGCGCAACTGCGTGAGCGCGGTTGGGACAAGGCCATCGACCGGCACCTGCGCTATGGCGGCAAGCTGATCGGGATCTGCGGTGGCCTGCAGATGCTGGGCCGCGAAGTGCATGACCCGCTTGGTCTCGAAGGGGCCGCTGGCTCCAGCCCGGGGCTTGGCCTGCTCGATTACGCCACGGTGCTCGAAGCCGAGAAGCAACTGCGCAACGTTGCCGGCACGCTGAACCTGGAGGCAGTCCCGGTTGCCGGTTATGAAATTCATGCCGGCGTCACCACGGGGCCTGCCCTGGAGCAGCCAGCCGTGCAACTTGCCGATGGCCGTTGCGATGGTGCTGTCAGCGCTGATGGCCAGATACTTGCCACCTACCTGCACGGCCTGTTCGAAGGCAGCCAGTCGTGCGCGGCGCTGCTGCGCTGGGCTGGGCTGGATGATGTGCAGGCCGTCGATTACCAGGCCCTGCGCGAACGCGATATCGAGCGCCTGGCCGACCTGGTGGAAAAGCACCTGGACACCGCGCGCCTGCGCCAGCTCTGTGGGGTGGCCTGACATGCTCAACCTGATCCTCGGTGGCGCCCGCTCGGGCAAGAGCCGCCTGGCCGAACAGCTGGCCAGCGCCAGTGGCCTGCCGGTGACCTATATCGCCACCAGCCAGCCGCTGGATGGTGAAATGAACCAACGCGTGCTGCTGCACCGCCAGCGTCGCCCTAATGACTGGGGGCTGATCGAAGAACCCCTGGCCCTGGCCTCGGTACTGCGCGCCGAAGCGGCCGAAGGGCGCTGCCTGCTGGTGGATTGCCTGACCCTGTGGCTGACCAACCTGCTGATGCTCGAAGACGACCAGCGCCTGGCCGAGGAGCGTGATGCGCTGCTGGCCTGCCTGGAACAGTTGCCGGGCACGGTCATTCTGGTCAGTAACGAAACCGGCCTGGGCGTCGTGCCCATGGGCGAGCTGACCCGGCGCTATGTCGACCTGGCCGGCTGGCTGCACCAGGCCGTGGCCGAACGCTGTCAGCGCGTGGTGCTGACCGTGGCCGGCCTGCCCCTAATGCTCAAAGGACCTGCACTATGACCCAAGCCTGGTGGCGTGACGCCTGCCAACCCCTCGACAACGCCGCCATGGACCAGGCCCGCGCCCGTCAGCAGCAGCTGACCAAACCTGCCGGTTCGCTCGGCCAACTGGAAGGTTTGGCCATTCAGCTGGCCGGCCTGCAGGGGTGTGAACGGCCGACCTTGGATAACGCCGCAATCAGCATTTTTGCCGGTGACCACGGTGTGGTCGAGGAAGGTATCTCGGCCTACCCGCAAGCGGTGACCGGGCAGATGCTGCGCAACTTCGTCGGTGGTGGCGCGGCAATCAGCGTGCTGGCGCGCCAGCTGCAGGCAAGCCTGGAAGTGGTCGACCTGGGCACCATCGACCCGCACCTGGAACTGCCTGGCGTGCGCCATCTGCGCCTGGGCGCTGGTACCGCCAACTTCGCCCGCCAGCCAGCAATGACCGAGAGCCAACTGCAGGCCGCACTGCAGGCTGGTCGCGATAGTGCCCTGCGCGCCGCCGAACAGGGCGCGCAGCTGTTCATCGGTGGCGAGATGGGTATTGGCAACACCTCGGCTGCCGCTGCCTTGGCTAGCGTCCTGCTGGGCTGCCCGCCGGCTGAGTTGAGTGGCCCGGGTACCGGCCTGGACCACGCCGGGGTGCGGCACAAGGCCGAGGTCATCGAACGGGCGCTGAGCCTGCATGGCCTGAGCGCCAACGATCCATTGCAGGCACTGGGTTGTGTCGGTGGTTTCGAGATCGCGGCCCTGGCCGGTGCCTACATCGGCTGTGCGCAGGCGGGTATCGCGGTGCTGGTAGACGGCTTCATCTGCAGTGTCGCCGCGCTGCTGGCGGTGCGCCTCAACCCGCAGTGCCGGGCCTGGTTGCTGTTCGCCCACCAAGGCGCAGAACCCGGGCACAAAGCCTTGCTCGACGCGTTGCAGGCCGAGCCGTTGCTGGCCCTGGGCCTGCGCCTGGGCGAGGGCAGTGGGGCTGCCCTGGCCGTACCGCTGTTGCGCCTGGCCTGTGCGCTGCACGGGCAGATGGCGACCTTCGCCGAGGCTGCGGTGGCGGACCGCCCGGCATGATCCTCGACCTGCTGCGCCATGGCGAAACGGAACAGGGCGGCCTGCGTGGCAGCCTTGATGATGCCTTGACCGACAAGGGCTGGGCGCAGATGCGTGGCGCCGTGGCCGAAGCCGGCCCGTGGGAGGTGCTGGTCAGTTCGCCGCTGCAGCGCTGTGCGCGTTTTGCCGAGGAACTGGGCGAGCGGCTGAACCTGCCGATACAGCGCGAAGCGGCGTTGCAGGAGCTGCATTTTGGCGACTGGGAAGGCCGTAGTGCGGCGCAGATCATGGAAGACCAGGCGGACGCGCTGGGGCGCTTCTGGGCGGACCCTTACGCGTTTACACCGCCCAATGGCGAGCCGGTCGAGGCGTTCGCCGAGCGTGTGCTGGCGGCTGTCGAGCGCCTGAGCCATCAGCATGCTGGCAAGCGTGTGCTGCTGGTCACCCATGGCGGCGTGATGCGGTTGCTGCTGGCCCGTGCCCGTGGTTTGCCGAGGGCGCAGTTGCTGCAGGTCGAAGTCGGCCACGCTGCGCTGATGCGATTGGTGCCGGGTGACGACGGCCAGTTGGTCGAGGGACGCTGAAATGTTGCCGTTGTGGATTGCCTTGCAGTTTCTCAGCAGCCTGCCGGTGAGTCTGCCGGGCATGCCGGCGCCGCGCGAGGTGGGGCGCTCGCTGCTCTGCTACCCGCTGGTCGGGTTGCTGTTCGGCCTGTTGCTGTGGCTGGCCAGCCACCTGCTGGAGGGCACGCCGACACCGCTGCACGCGGCCCTGCTGCTGACGTTGTGGGTGTTGCTCAGTGGCGCCTTGCATCTGGATGGCCTGGCGGACAGCGCCGACGCTTGGCTGGGCGGCTTCGGTGACCGCGAACGCACCCTGCTGATCATGAAAGACCCGCGTAGCGGGCCGATTGCCGTGGTTACGCTGGTGCTGGTGCTGTTCTTGAAGTTCTGCGCCTTGTGGGTGCTGGTCGAGCAGGGCATTGGCGCGCAGTTGCTACTGGCACCATTGATCGGGCGGGCGGCGATGCTTGGGTTGTTCCTGAGTACGCCTTATGTACGGCAGGGTGGTTTGGGGCAAGCGCTGGCCGAGCACCTGCCCCGGCATGCGGCCGGCTGGGTGCTGCTGGGCTGTGTGCTTTTTTGCCTGGTCCTGGGCGGGTGGGTCGTGGTGCTGGCGTTGGCGGTGTTTGCCTGGTTGCGACAACTGATGTGCCGGCGCCTGGGCGGGACTACCGGCGATACCGCTGGTGCAATGCTGGAGTTGCTCGAACTGGCCGTGGTGCTGGGGTTGGCGTTGGGCCTCTGAGCCTTGCTCTGGACCCTGTAGGAGCGGCCTTGTGTCGCGAAAGGGCTGCAAAGCAGCCCCACGATTTCAGCGTTAGTGCATAAATTGCCGGGGCTGCTTTGCAGCCCTTTCGCGACACAAGGCCGCTCCTACAAGTGACCGCGCAAGCAGGGTGTTTCTGTAGGGCGTTTCTGAGCCTAACGTGTTGGTAAATTCCTGAAAAAACTCAGCAAGAACCGGCATTTTTTCACTGGCGTATGCTTGCCCCTCCCGCAAACTGTCGAGGAGTGTCGGCACCATGCGTCATGTCATTCTCGCTGCGTTTTTGTTGGCCATGGGGCCTGCTGCCATGGCAGCCGATCTCATGGCTTTCTGGAACGCCCCCCGCCACGGTGGCAACAGCTTCAACCGGCTGCCGCCTGATCAAGCCTACTTCGACGCCTTGAGCGGTTATGGCGCGACCTGGGTGCGGCTGTCCTACGACAAATGGCAGCCGGCGGAACGCGACTTCCTCCTCGGCGATGCCGATGCCTACCAAGGCCTGCCTGCGGCCGACCTGGCCACGCTGCGAGCCACCCTCGACCGCGCCCATAAGGCCGGCCTCAAGGTGGTCATCGCACCGCTTTCGCTACCCGGCATGCGCTGGTCGCAGAACAACCAGGGCCAGTTCGACGACCGCCTCTGGCAGGACAAACGCTACTGGTTGCAGGCTGCGGCCTTCTGGCGGGATCTGGCCCGTGAGCTGAAAGGTCACCCGGCCATCGCCGCCTACAACCTGGTCAACGAGCCCGCCCCGGAGAAGCAAGGTGGCCTGGCCGAGCATGCCGACCCTGGGCAAATGCAGCAGTGGTATGCACGGCAGCAGGGCAGTGCGCGTGATCTGCCGGCCCTGTATCGGCAGTTGATAGCGGCCATTCGCGAGGAGGACGCGGACACGCCGGTCATGCTCGATGCCGGCTGGTTCGCCGCCGCCGACGCCTTCGGTTACTGGCCGGCACCTCTGGAAGACCCGCGAGTGCTGTACAGCGTGCACATGTACGAGCCCTATCTGGTGACCAGTGCACCGAACATGACGCGCAAGCAACCCATCGCCTATCCCGGCCCGGCACCGTTCGCGGGGCAGACGCAGCAGTGGGATGGCCAGCGTGTGGCGCAATACCTGCGCCAGCCGCTGGACTGGGCCGCGGCCATGAACGTGCCCCGCTCTCGGTTGGTGGTGGGCGAGTTCGGCTGTATGCGCAGGCTGCCGGGCTGCCGGCAATACCTGGAAGACGTGCTCAGCGTGCTGGATCGCCACCGGTTGCACTGGGCCTTCTACAGCTTCCGTGAAGATAACTGGGACGGCATGGACTACGAACTGGGCTCGGCCAAGGTACCGTGGCGCTATTGGCAGGCAATCGAGCAGGGCGCTCCAGACCCGCTGGCGCGCAAGGCTACAGTAGAGTTCGAGCCGATTCGCCGGCGCTTGAACCTGGTTAAGTAATTGGGGGCCGCTTTGCGGCCCATCGCCGGCAAGCCAGCTCCCACAGGTACAGCGTTGCTCTCGAGGTTGTCGCTGTACCTGTGGGAGCTGGCTTGCCGGCGATGGGCTGCGTAGCAGCCCCATTAACGCCATCTGACAGGCATCAGGGCTGAGGGGCGTCGGTAATCGTTAAATCTCTTGCAACACACATGACGCGGGTATATACACGTATCCATGTTGACCAGTGAATGCATCTGCACCCATCTGCGTCGTGCCGCCCGTGGGGTGAGCCGGCATTACGACGAGGCCCTTGCCGGCTTCGGGGTCAATGTCGCCCAGTTTTCCCTGTTGCGTCATCTGCAGCGCCTCGATCGCCCCAGTATCACCACCCTGGCAGAGGCCATGGGCCTGGAGCGTAGTACCCTGGGCCGCAACCTGCGGGTGCTGGAGGCTGAAGGGCTGGTGGCCTTGGCTGATGGTGACGACCAGCGCAACCGCGTGGTGCTGCTGACCGAGGCCGGTACCCAACTGCTGCGCGCTGCCCATCCGGCCTGGGAACAGGCACAGGCCGAACTGGTGGAGCGGCTGGGGGCAGGGCAGCGGGATGAACTGGTGCGTTTGCTGAACCAACTGGCTTGATTTGATACGACTATAAGCGGGTATATACCCGTAAACCTTGCGATGTGCTGGAGATAACGACAATGACTTCGGTGTGGCGAACCAGCGGGTGGGTATTGGTGGGGGCAGCGCTGATCCTGGCGCTATCCCTGGGTGTGCGGCACGGCTTCGGCCTGTTCCTGGCGCCGATGAGCGCGGACTTTGGCTGGGGGCGTGAGGTGTTCGCCTTCGCCATTGCCTTGCAGAACCTGATCTGGGGGCTGGCGCAACCGTTCGCCGGCGCCCTGGCCGACCGCATGGGTGCGGCGCGGGTGGTGATCATTGGCGGTATTCTCTACGCTGCCGGGTTGGTGCTGATGGGCATGGCCGACTCGGCCTGGTCGTTGTCGCTGAGTGCCGGCTTGCTGATCGGCATCGGCCTGTCCGGCACCTCGTTCTCGGTTATCCTCGGCGTGGTCGGGCGTGCCGTGCCGGCGGAGAAGCGCAGCATGGCCATGGGCATTGCCAGCGCTGCCGGTTCTTTCGGCCAGTTCGCCATGCTGCCTGGCACCCTCGGCCTGATCCAGTGGCTGGGCTGGTCCGCAGCGTTGCTGGTGTTGGGCCTGATGGTGGCGCTGATCGTGCCCTTCGTCGGCCTGCTGCGCGACCGGCCGCTGCCCACTCATGGTGCCGAACAGACCCTGGGTCAGGCCTTGCGCGAGGCGTGCTCGCACTCCGGCTTCTGGTTGCTGGCGCTGGGCTTTTTCGTTTGTGGTTTCCAGGTGGTGTTCATTGGCGTGCACCTGCCGGCCTACCTGGTTGACCAGCACCTGGCCGCGACCACCGGCACAACGGTGCTGGCGCTGGTAGGCCTGTTCAATATCGTTGGTACCTTCACCGCGGGCTGGCTGGGCGGGCGCATGTCCAAGCCGCGCCTGCTGACCGGGCTGTACCTGCTGCGTGCGGTAGTGATCGTGCTATTCCTCTGGGCGCCGGTGACTGAAGTCAGCGCTTACCTGTTCGGCATCGCCATGGGCCTGCTGTGGTTGTCCACGGTGCCGTTGACCAACGGCACGGTGGCCACTGTGTTCGGCGTGCGCAACCTGTCCATGCTTGGCGGTATCGTCTTCCTGTTCCACCAGCTGGGCGCCTTCCTGGGCGGCTGGTTGGGCGGGGTGGTGTATGACCGCACCGGCAGCTACGACCTGGTCTGGCAGATTTCCATCCTGCTCAGCCTGCTGGCTGCCGCCCTCAACTGGCCCGTGCGCGAACGCCCGGTCGCCCGCCTGCAGGCCCAGGCCGCATGAACCGCTACCTGGCTCGAGGGCTACTGGCCGTCGCCGCCCTGTTGCTGCTGGCGCTGGTGTGGTGGGGCTGGCACAAGGGCGGGATGGCGCTGATGCAGCTGGGCATGAGTGTTTGTTAGGCGCTACCCTGCAAGTTCAGGGATTGTCTTGCGGGAGAAACGAGTCATGCGTGCACATTGGTTGATGGTGCCGGTGCTGGCCCTGCTTGCCGGCGCATCGAGCTGGGCTGCCGATTGCCCGGCGTTGTTGCAGGGTAGCCTGCCAGAGTTGCGGGGCAAGGGGCAGGTGGACCTGTGCCAGCGCTTTGCCGGCAAGCCGCTGGTGGTGGTCAACACGGCCAGTTACTGCGGTTTTGCGCCGCAGTTCGAGGGGCTTGAGGCGGCATACAAGGAATATCACGAGCAAGGCCTGGAAATGCTTGGCGTGCCGTCCAATGACTTCAAGCAGGAGGACGCCGATAGCGAAAAGACTGCCAAGGTTTGTTATGCCAACTATGGCGTCACCTTTACCATGACCAAGACACAGGCGGTTCGGGGCGCGGATGCGATACCGCTGTTCGCGGAACTGGCCAGCCAGAGCAGTGCGCCGAAGTGGAATTTCTACAAGTACGTGGTAGACCGCAAGGGCAAAGTGATTGGTAACTTTTCCAGCCTGACCAAGCCGGATGATCCAGCGTTCCGGGCAGCCATCGAAAAGGCCATTGCCTCCCAGCCATAACCTGGCTGCTCTTGCTCTTGCTCTTGCTCTTGCTCTTGCTCTTGCTTTTGCTTTTGCTTTTAAGCGCGCGATAGTTCAGGCACCGCCGATTGCGACTTCAGGAGGCCGAGCGAAGGGACTGCGGAGGGAGGTGACGGGCATGGATGCCCGTCAAGCGCTGAGGCCCCATGGATGGGGCCTGCAGCGCGTACTCCCGGGAGCAGGCCCGTAGCGAGGGGACCCCGGAGCG
>NZ_NEJX01000016.1:0-151328 GCF_002113245.1 Pseudomonas sp. B13(2017) | reverse complement strand
ACTCACAAGCACCCACACGAATTGCTTGATTCGATTTGTTAAAGAGCGTTTGGTTAAGAGCTTTTCGTCTCAACCGAGGCGCGCATTCTACGCTTTCCTCATTTGCTGTCAAGCGTTTATTTTGAAGTTTTTGGCGAGAAACTCGTTTAGCTTCAAACACTTGACTCGCTGCGATCTCTCGTAGCGGGAGGCGAATCATACAGCGTTTGGAAGCGCTGTCAACCATCATCTCAACCGCTGTCGATCATTCGATCGTAGCCCTTTCAACTTCGCCTCAACTATCTAACTCATTGAATCTCAAGGAGTTTGTCGTTCCGGCGTCGCTGGAAGTGGGGCGCATTATAAGGGGATTCGAGAGGGCGTCAACCTTTAATTTCATTTATTTGAAATGTTCCAGGCGAAGACCTTATCAAGGCTACCAGGTGCTCGCCACAACACCTTCTGCGCCTATGAGATCGAGCGCCGCCCGCGCGGCGCTCGATCTCACAGGCGCCAGAAAACTCAAGGCAGGCACATTTCAAAGGCAATGCCATCTCAAGACAGGCCCTTGCCCCCTACCCTATCTCCGGCCAATCCTGGGCAGCACCCGCGCAACAGCAGGAACCCGCAACACCATCAACACAGCCCCAATAACCGCATAGATCGCCCACTCCCGCAGATCCGAGCGCACGATCCACAAGAAATGCAGCAACCCCAACCCAAGTATCACGTACACCAACCGGTGCAGCTTCTTCCAACGCGCACCCAACCGCCGCTGGCTATACCGATTCGAGGTAACCGCCAGGGCCAGCAGCCCAAGAAACCCAAGCGCACCCACAATAATGTAAGGCCGCTTGCGCAACTCAACCGCCAGCTGCCCCCAGTCCAGCCCAAGGATAAAGAACAGGTAAGCCAGGATGTGCAGCACGATATAGGCGAACACCCATAACCCCAGTTGCCGGCGCACCACGATCCAGCCCGACCATCCCGTCAGCTTCTGCAGCGGCGTCATGCCCAAGGTAACCAGCAGGAAGGTCAGCGCCCCGAGCCCAAGCCGGTCCATCATGATCTTTCCAGGGTCAGGCCCTAGCAGATTCATCGCCGCCTCATACAACCACCAGACCGGGAACAGGCACCCCACGATGAAGATGGCCAGACGAAACCAGGGGTAACGCATCAATAGTTCTTCCGCAGATCAAGCCCGGTATACAGCGACGCCACTTCATCGGCATAGCCATTGAACATCTGGGTTTCCCGCACATTGGGACTGAACAGCCCGCTGGGCAGCCGCCGTTCACGCGCCTGGCTCCAACGAGGGTGGTCGACCGTCGGGTTCACATTGGCATAGAACCCATATTCATCCGGCGCCAGCCCTTCCCAAGTGGTGCCCGGTTGCTCGGCCACCAGGCTGATACGCACGATCGACTTGATGCTCTTGAAGCCATACTTCCACGGCACCACCAGCCGCAACGGCGCGCCATTCTGGTTGGGCAGCTCCCGGCCATACATGCCGACCGCCAGGATCGCCAAAGGATGCATCGCCTCATCCAGACGCAAGCCTTCTCTATAAGGCCAGTCGATCAAGGCGAACCCCGAACGCTGCCCCGGCATGTGCTCCGGGTCTTTCAGGGTTTCGAAGCGCACATAGCGCGCCTTGGACGTCGGCTCGACCTGCTTGAGCACCTGCGCCAACGGGAAGCCCAGCCACGGAATGACCATCGACCACGCCTCCACGCAACGCAGCCGGTAGATGCGCTCCTCAAGCTGGTACGGTTTGACGAAGTCTTCCAGTGCATAGCGCCCGGGCTTACCCACTTCGCCATCGACCACAACGCTCCATGGTTCGGTTTTCAGGCTGTCGCCATTGGCCGCCGGGTCGCCCTTGTCGGGCCCGAACTCGTAGAAGTTGTTGTAGTGGGTGGCATCCTTGAACGGCGTGATTGACTCACCCTTGACCGTTACTGCCTGCCATCGAGTGGCCGCGAGCTTTTCACTGAACCAGCCAGGCGCCCTGCCCGCCTCGACATCGGCGTAACGGCTGGCTTCAGCCGCGCGCGCCATGCTCGGCAAGGCACCCAGGGCCAAGCCGGCCAACGAGCCACCCAGCAGGGTACGACGGGAGAGGTAGATGCCTTCGGGGGTGATCTCCGACGCCTTGCACTCGGAAGACCTGGGAAGCTTGATGAGCATGAGCGGCTCCACAGCACTGGATAACGGATGTACCAGTAAGACTATGGAGCCGGCGGGTTATTCCTGCATTAAATGATTGTCACGCTTTACGACGGCGTGCCTTGAGCAGGAACTGGATCGGCCCCGAAGCCGCATAGGCGAGGAAGATCAGCAGCAGGATACGCGGCGGGTCGCTGAACACCACGGCAAACACCAGCACCACGGCCAGGATAGCCACGAACGGCACACGGCCCTTGAGGTCCAGCTCCTTGAAGCTGTTGTACTTGATGTTGCTGACCATCAGCATGCCGGCAGCAGCCACCAGCAGCGCCACCAGGAACGACAGCTTGGAGCCCTGGATGCCGTAGTCGCTGAACGCCCACACGGTACCCGCGACCACGCCCGCGGCAGCCGGGCTGGCCAGGCCGATGAAGTAGCGCTTGTCGGCGGTGCCGACCTGGGTATTGAAGCGTGCCAGGCGCAGTGCTGCACCGGCCACATAGATGAAGGCGACCATCCAGCCGACCTTGCCCATGTCGCCCAGCGCCCAGCCAAAGGCCAGCAAGGCCGGAGCCACACCGAAGGCGACCATGTCCGACAGCGAGTCGTACTCGGCACCAAAGGCGCTCTGGGTGTTGGTCATGCGCGCGACACGGCCATCGAGGCCGTCGAGCACCATGGCCACGAAGATGGCGATGGCAGCGAAGGCAAAGTACTTGCTCGCCTCGCGCGGGTCACCGGCGCTCAGGGCGCTCTGCGCGCTCATCGAGCTGATGATGGAATAGAAACCGGCAAACAGGTTGGCGGTGGTAAACAGGTTGGGCAGCAGGTAGATGCCACGATGGCGCACCTTGCGCCCTTCGGCGTCATGCCCTTCTTCAACGTGCTCATCGACAGGTAGCAGGCTTTCGGCGTCGGAGGGCTTGTTCGGCTCTTCGGGACGTTCGCTCATGGAGGGTACCTTGCAACAGGATGGAAAATGTTCGACACGGGCCTGCAAAACAGGTTCTGACGGCAGGCCACTGGTCTGCTTTATACCAGAAGCTGACTGTCAGAACGAAAAAACGCGGCCGAAGCCGCGTTTTTCATCTTTCGATAAGACTTAGTTCTTGGTCTTGTCGACGATTTTGTTAGCCGAGATCCACGGCATCATCGAGCGCAGTTGCTCGCCGATGATTTCGATGCCGTGAGCGGCGTTGTTGCGGCGCTTGGCGGTCATCGATGGGTAGTTGGTAGCACCTTCGGAGATGAACATCTTCGCGTACTCGCCGTCCTGGATGCGCTTCAGGGCGTTGCGCATGGCCTTGCGGGATTCTTCGTTGATGACTTCCGGACCGGTTACGTACTCACCGTACTCGGCGTTGTTGGAGATCGAGTAGTTCATGTTGGCGATGCCGCCTTCGTACATGAGGTCAACGATCAGCTTCAGTTCGTGCAGGCACTCGAAGTAGGCCATTTCCGGCGCGTAGCCAGCTTCGACCAGGGTTTCGAAACCGGCCTTGACCAGCTCTACGGTACCGCCGCACAGAACAGCCTGCTCACCGAACAGGTCGGTTTCGGTCTCGTCCTTGAAGGTGGTTTCGATGATGCCGGTACGGCCGCCGCCTACGCCCGAAGCGTACGACAGGGCAACATTCTTGGCGTTGCCGGAGGCGTCCTGGTAGATGGCGATCAGGTCAGGGATACCGCCGCCCTTGACGAACTCGGAGCGAACGGTGTGGCCCGGGGCCTTCGGCGCGATCATGATCACGTCGAGGTCGGCACGTGGAACAACCTGGTTGTAGTGGATCGAGAAGCCATGGGAGAAGGCCAGGGTAGCGCCCTTCCTGATGTTCGGCTCGATTTCCTGCTTGTACAGTTGGCCCTGGAACTCGTCCGGGGTCAGGATCATGACCAGGTCGGCAGCAGCGACGGCAGAGGCAACGTCGGTCACTTTCAGGCCATGGGCTTCTGCCTTGGCAACGGTGGCCGAACCTTTACGCAGACCGATGGTGACATCTACACCGGAGTCCTTCAGGTTGCACGCCTGAGCGTGGCCCTGGGAACCGTAACCGATGATGGCGACTTTCTTACCCTGGATGATGGAAAGGTCGCAGTCTTTATCGTAGAAAACTTTCATGAAAATACCCCTGGTTATATCTCGGCCCCTGCGGAGCCATCGCTAATTTTTGAATTTAGATGCTGAGCACTTTGTCGCCACGGGCAATGCCGGTAACGCCGCTGCGCACGGTTTCGAGAATCGATGCAGTGCCGATCGCCTGGATGAAGCTGTCCAGTTTGTCGCTGGTACCGCTCAGCTGCACGGTGTACACGCTGGCGGTCACATCGACGATCTGGCCACGGAAGATATCCGTGGTGCGCTTGATCTCGGCGCGCTGGGCACCGGTGGCCTTGACCTTGACCAGCATCAGTTCACGCTCGATGTGAGCGCTTTCCGACAGGTCGACGAGCTTGACCACTTCGACCAGCTTGTTCAGGTTCTTGGTGATCTGTTCGATCACTTCGTCATGGCCAACGGTGGTCAGCGTCAGACGCGACAGGGTCGGGTCTTCGGTCGGCGCCACGGTCAGGCTTTCAATGTTGTAGTTACGCTGGGAGAACAGGCCGACCACGCGGGACAACGCACCTGGTTCGTTTTCCAGCAGCAGGGAGATGATGTGCCGCATATCAGGTACGCTCCGTCTTGCTCAGCCACATGTCACGCATCGAGCCATCCTTGATCTGCATCGGATAGACGTGCTCACTGCGGTCAACCGCGATGTCGATGAACACCAGGCGGTCCTTCATCGCAAACGCTTCTTCCAGCTTCGGCTTGAGGTCCTTCAGGCTGGTGATGCGGATACCCACATGGCCATAGGCCTCGGCCAGCTTGATGAAGTCAGGCAGCGACTCGACGTACGAGTGCGAGTGACGACCGTTGTAGGCCATGTCCTGCCACTGGCGGACCATGCCCAACACACCGTTGTTCAGGTTGACGATCTTCACCGGCAGGCCGTACTGCATGCAGGTGGACAGCTCCTGGATGTTCATCTGGATGCTGCCTTCGCCGGTCACGCAGGCCACGTCCTGGTCCGGGAAGTTGAGCTTGACGCCCATCGCCGCCGGGAAGCCGAAGCCCATGGTGCCCAGGCCACCGGAGTTGATCCAGCGGTTCGGCTTGTTGAAGCGGTAGTACTGCGCCGCGAACATCTGGTGCTGGCCCACGTCGGAGGTGACGAAGGCATCGCCATTGGTCACTTCGCACAGGGTCTCGATGACTTTCTGCGGCTTGATGACATTGCCGTCACCCTTGTCGTAAGGGAACAGCTCGCCATTGCCACGCCATTCGTCGATCTGCTTCCACCAGGCATCCAGCGCCGCCTTGTCAGGCTGCTCGCCGATTTCCTTGAGGATGCCGAGCATTTCGCTGAGCACGCTGTCGACCGGGCCGACGATCGGCACGTCGGCCTTGATCATCTTGGAGATCGACGCCGGGTCGATGTCGATATGGATGATCTTGGCGTTCGGGCAGAACTTGGCCGGGCCGTTGACCACGCGGTCGTCAAAACGGGCACCGACGGCGAAGATGACGTCGGCATGGTGCATGGCCATGTTGGCAGTGAAGCTGCCGTGCATGCCGAGCATGCCGAGGAACTGGCGGTCGGTACCCGGGAAGCCACCCAGACCCATCAGGGTATTGGTGACCGGCAGGTTCAGCGACTTGGCGATTTCGGTCAGGGCTTCGGAGCCACCACCGAGGATCACGCCGCCACCGGAGTAGACGATCGGGCGCTTGGCCGCCAGCAGCATCTCGGCAGCCTTGCGGATCTGGCCGGAGTGGCCGCGTACCGCCGGGCTGTAGGAGCGCAGCTTGACCTTTTTCGGGTAGACGTATTCGAACTTCTCGGCCGGGTTGGTCATATCTTTTGGAATGTCGACCACGACCGGACCTGGGCGACCGGATTGCGCCAGGTAGAATGCTTTTTTCAGAACTTCGGGGATTTCGCTGGCATGTTTGATCATGAAGCTGTGCTTCACGATCGGCCGCGAAATACCGATCATGTCGGTTTCCTGGAAGGCATCGGTACCCACCATGGTGCTAGGCACCTGGCCGGACAGGATGACCATCGGAATCGAGTCCATGTAGGCGGTGGCAATACCGGTAATGGCATTGGTCGCGCCCGGGCCGGAGGTTACCAGCACCACGCCGGCCTTGCCGGTGGCGCGGGCATAACCGTCCGCCATATGGGTAGCTGCCTGCTCATGACGAACCAGGATGTGCTCGACTTCCGGTTCCTTGAACAGCGCGTCGTAAACATGCAGGAGAGCACCACCAGGGTACCCGTAGATGTGCTTAACGCCTTCGTCACGCAAGAAGCGGACGACCATCTCAGCGCCAGATAAAAGCTCCACGTTGTTCACCTCTAAAACGCCAGAATACCGCCCTCACTGGACGGGTCTTAATAGGTTTACTGCCAAGCAGAGCATGAGCGAACGTCAGCACTGACTGAGCAAGTATTGGGAGCGCCCCAGAGTGTTGCGGGGTTTTCCCACCCAGCGCGAGGTAACGCGTTGCGGGGTGTAACAGGTCGGCGCGGGTGTGCGCCTCATGATCTGCTTAGCGGGTCTGCTTCTGGCAGTCCCTCTACAGCGGAGATTGGATTCTTCTGATTCGGCGCCAACAAGTCAAGAAAAATTATTGCCAATTTTTCCCCAAGATGAATTCCTGCCACCACTAAAAATCGCTTCAGCAGCAGAATAAATAAGATTTCCACAAAAAAGGGCCACAATCTGCGGCCCTTGAAGGAAAAACTGAAGAAATCAGGCGGAAGGAGCAATCAATTGGTCAAATGCTGCCAACAGGCGGCGTAGCTCACGACTTTGCTCTGGCCGGTCGGTAAACACGGTTTCGGCCATGACCAGGATGCCGGAGGCGTTGGGCAACGGGTGGCCCAGCTCGATGATGATCTTCATTCGCGGCAGGAAGATCCATTGCAGCCACTGCTCGAAACTGAGGGTATCGACAGCGAAAGGCACCGTACTGGCCAGTGCCTCGTCGCTTGGCGGCTCGTCATCCCACCAGCCTTGCACCTGCAGCTCACGCTCGATCAGCAGCAGGTGGTCGGCAATATCCAGAATGCGCTGCTCGATCATCACGAATTGACCTGTGCCTTTTGCCGGGCCAGCGCGGCGCCGGCGCTATCACCCTGCTTCTCGCGGGCCTGGGCGATGGTGTTCCACAGCTCGGCCTGCAGGCTCGGGCGGCCATTGGCGTAAGTCAGGGCACGACGCGCCAGTTGCTCGGCCTGCGGCGCATCACCTTGCGACAGGCGCACCTGGGCCAGGCGGTACAGCACCTGCGGCTCGCGCGGCGCAATGCGCTGGGCACGCTCCAGGCTCGAGGCGGCACCGTTGAAGTCGCCACTGCCCTGCTGGGTCTTCGCGGTGGTCAGCAGCGCCAGCACCGGGCCGTCCAGCTGCTCGTCGGCCGACAGGCCACCTGCAGCGGCACTGCTACGCGGGATACCGGTTGGCGCGCTGGTGGTTTGCGGGGCACTGTTCATCGCCGCGATGTCGAAGGGTTCGTCGGCGATCGGGTTGGGGTTGGTGGTCATCGGTGCCGAAGTGACCGGCCCTGTGGTAATCGGGCCCGGGGTGATCGGCCCCGGGGTAATCGGCGAGGTGCTGATCGGCGCCGCGCCATTGGCCGCCGGGAACGTCTGGATGCCCGAAGCGCCAGCGCCCTGCGGGATCATCACGGTGACGCCGGAGTCTTCAGGCAGCGTTTGCGCCTGCGCGGTGCCCGCGTTGTAGCCACCCGCAGAGCGGTTGGCCGTCACGCGTTCGCTGTTGGACACGCGGGTGCTCGAGTCGACCACCGGAATATTGCCGCGCGGGACGCTGGCGCACCCCTGGAGCACAGCCAGCGCCGTCACGGCAGGAAACAGCCACTTGTTCACGTCACACCTCATCAATGCAGCCTGTGCTTAATTCATCCAGCCCTTGACCCAGTCCATGACCGATTCAACTGGATCCTGCTCGCCGCCACAGGTCGCGCCGGCGGGCGGTTCACTGCCGCGAATATACGGCATCTGCACCGCTCCCGGACAGCTGCCATCAGACCCATGGCCACTGTACGGGTCGATCCAGGCCTGCACCACGTTGTCCGGTTGCGGCATGTCCAGCGGCAGCGGGTCGGCCTTCTTCATGAAGCTGGTCCACACCTGCAGGGCACCTGTGGCACCGGTAAATGGCGTTTTGCCGTTATCGTCACGGCCCATCCATACCACGGCCAGCAGGTCCTGGCTGAAACCGGAGAACCAGCTGTCGCGCGAATCGTTACTGGTACCGGTCTTGCCCGCCAGGGTGAGATTGCGCGGCAAAGTGTTGTACACCGAGCGGCCGGTGCCTTCGCGCATCACCCGCTGCATGGCGTTCTGCACCAGGTAGATGGCCCCCGGGTCGAAGGTTTGCTGGATCTGGAACGGGTAGCGTTTGAGCGGCTCGCCCTCGGCGGTGAGCACGCTGCGAATACCGCGCATCGGGGTATTGAAGCCGCCGTTGGCGATGGTCTGGTACATAGTCGCGACCTGCATCGGCGACATGCCGCCGGCACCCAGCAGCATGGCCGGGAAGGCTGGCCAGTCGACATTCACACCCAGCCTGCCAATGGTCTTGATCACGTTGGGCACGCCCACATCCAGGCCGATCTTGGCAGTCGACAGGTTGTAGGAGTTGGCCAGCCCCTGGTACAGGTAGATGGTGCCATGCGGGCGGCGGTCGTAGTTTTGCGGGCGCCAGACCTGGCCGTCGGCACCTTTGACCGAGAACGGCTCGTCCTGAACCAGGCTGGTCAGGGTGTACCTGGTCGGTTGCTCCAGCGCGGTCAGGTAAACCGCCGGCTTGACCAGCGAGCCGATCGGCCGCACGGCATCGATGGCGCGGTTGAAACCGGCGAAACCGGCCTGGCGGCTGCCGATCAGCGCCTGCACTTCACCGGTTTCCGGGTTGGTCACGACCATCGCCGACTCCACCTCGTCCGCCCCCTTGCGGCCCGCCAGGCGCTTGAAGGTCTCGCTCATCGAGGTTTCGGCCTTCATCTGCAGGATCGGGTCGAAGCTGGTGAAGATGCGCAGACCTTCTTCGGTCAAGTCTTCATCGCGGTAGTCCTGGCGCAACTGGCGCTTGACCAGGTCGAGGAACGCCGGGAACGAGCTGTCGGCCAGGCTGCCGCGCTTGGTCACGCCCAGCGGCATCTTCTTCGCTGCATCGACTTCTGCCTGGCTGGCCACGCCCTGCTCGGCCACCAGGTCGAGCACCAGGTTGCGGCGGGCCAGGGCGCGGTCCGGATAGCGACGCGGGTTGTAGTAGGACGGCCCCTTGACCATGCCCACCAGCAAGGCGATCTGGTGCAGTTTCAGCTCCGACAGCGGTTGGCTGAAGAAGAACTGGCTGGCGAGGCCGAAGCCGTGCACCGCACGCTGGCCATCCTGGCCGACGAACACCTCGTTGAGGTAGGCCTCGAGGATCTCGCGCTTGTCGTAGTGCAGCTCCAGCAGTACGGCCATCATCGCCTCGGTCAGCTTGCGGCTGAGGCTGCGCTCGCTGGTGAGGTAGAAATTCTTCACCAGCTGCTGGGTCAGGGTACTGCCACCCTGGCGCATGGAACCTGCCGAGGTGTTGACCCACATGGCCCGGGCGATGGACTTGGGCGACACCCCGAAGTGGCTGTAGAAATCGCGGTCTTCCGTCGCCACCAGGGTTTCGAGCAGGTACGGCGGTACCTGGTCGATCTTGATCAGGATGCGGTCTTCGAGGTTTTTCGGGTAGATGCCGCCGATCATCAGCGGCTCCAGGCGCACTACGTCGAGCGTCTTGCCGTTGGCGCCGGAAAGGCCCGCCACGTAATCGCCGGAGAAGCGCACACGCACGAACTGCGCCGGCTCCATGCCCTCGTAGAACTGGAAGCCACGGGTATTGAGCTCGACGGTGTTGCCGTTGACTGCCGCCGCGCCCGGGCCGTTGGCCGCGCTTTCACGCCGGTAGCCGAGCGCGTCCAGCTCGGTGAGGAAGTCGTTCTTGCTCAGCTTCTGGCCGGAGAACAGCTCCAGCGGCCGGGCATACACCTTGGCCGGGATGGTCCAGCGCTTGCCGGAAAACTTTTCCTGGACGACGGCATCGAGGTAAACCGCGAAGCCGGCAACGATCACCAGGCCGACCAGGCTGAGCTTCAAAGCCCAGCCCAGCCAGGCGCGGGAGCGGCCGGTCGGGCGTTTCTGAGGGGTACGGGGATTTCGGGTTCGGGTCATGGCGGCGGATTATACGCACTTTATAAAGGCTGGGCAGACGCCCCCGGCGGTAGGCAGGGACGGCACCATTGACCATAATGGCGCATTCGAATTCCCTGCCCCCGGAAGGATTTCCCGTGAGCCAAGCCCTTATCACTGCGTTGCAGAACCCCGCCCTGTACCCTCACCCCGTGGATGGGTTCCAGCTCATCGAGACGCATATCTCCTGGGTCCTGCTCACTGGCGAGTATGCCTACAAGATCAAGAAGCCGATGAACTTCGGCTTCCTCGACTTCACCGGCCTGGACCAGCGCCAGCATTTCTGTAACGAAGAATTGCGCCTGAACCAGCGCCTGACCGACGGCCTGTACCTGGAAGTGTTGCCGATCACCGGTAGCGTCGACGCGCCGCAGATCGGTGGTGAAGGCGAAGCCATCGAGTACGTGCTGAAGATGCGCCAGTTCCCCCAGGGGCAGATGCTCAACACCCTGCAGGCCAATGGCGAACTGAACGCCGCGCACATCGACCAGATGGCCCGGCAGATCGCCGAGTTCCACCTGCAGGCCCCACGCGTTCCGGTGGAGCACCCGCTCGGCACGCCGGACAGCGTGATGGCGCCGGTGGAACAGAACTTCGAGCAGATTCGCCCGTTCCTCAGCGACAAGGCCGACCTGCAGCAACTCGACGCCCTGCAGGCCTGGGCACGCAGCAGCTTCGAGCGCCTGCATGGCCTGCTGGAAAAGCGCAAGGCCAATGGTTTCATCCGTGAATGCCACGGTGACATCCACCTGGGCAACGCCACCCTGATCGACGGCAAGGTGGTGATCTTCGACTGCATCGAGTTCAACGAACCGTTCCGCCTGACCGACGTGTATGCCGACACCGGCTTCCTGGCCATGGACCTGGAAGACCGCGGCCTGAAATGCCTGGCCCGACGCTTCATCAGCCAGTACCTGGAACTGACCGGCGACTACGAAGGCCTGGAACTGCTCAACTTCTACAAAGCCTACCGCGCGCTGGTGCGGGCCAAGGTTGCACTGTTCAGCATGCCAGCCGATGCCGATGGCGTGCAGCGCGCCACCACCCTGCGCACCTACCGCAACTATGCCAACCTGGCAGAAAGCTACAGCGCCATCCCGTCGCGCCTGCTGGCCATTACCCACGGTGTTTCGGCAGTGGGCAAAAGCCACGTGGCCATGCGCATGGTCGAGGCCCTGGGTGCCGTCCGCGTGCGTTCGGATGTGGAACGCAAACGCCTGTTCGGCGAACAGCAGCAGGCTGACGCTGGCCAGCTGAGTACCGGCATCTATGACCAGGACGCCAGTGTCGCGACCTACCAGCGCCTGCACGAGGTGGCGGCGACCGTGCTGCGAGCCGGCTTCCCGGTGGTGCTGGATGCCACCTACCTCAAGCGTGATCAGCGCCAGGCCGCGGCGGACATCGCCAGCCAGACCGGCGTGCCATTCCTGATCCTCGACTGCCATGCGCCAGATGCGGTCATCGCCAGCTGGCTGGAGCAGCGCCGGGCAGAAAACACCGACCCGTCAGATGCCACCCTGGAAGTGGTCAAGGCCCAGCAGGCCAGCCGTGAGCCGCTGAGTGCACAAGAGCTGGTGCAGAGCACCCGCGTCGATACCCAGAGTGCCGGGAGCATGGACCAAGTGATCGAGCAGATTCGCCAGCGCTTGCCTGGGCTGTAAGGTCAGCGTTTTCCTGGGCCGGCCTCTTCGCGGGCTTGCCCGCTCCCACAGGTACTGCGTCAGTCGTGAGGCTTGCAGATAACCTTGTGGGAGCAGGCAAGCCCGCGAAGAGGCCAGTGCAGGACATCTCGTCGCCCCCTATGGCAAAAGGCCGCGCATTTCCCATCCCCCGCTACACTCCTCTCTGACCTGCTCGCGATTTATCCCCCAATCCCCGTTCAGCCATCGCAAGGAGGCTCGATGAACGATGAATTGCAGCATCTGAAGAACCTTGGCAAGACCTCTGCGCAGTGGCTGCATGCAGCCGGCATCCACAGTGCATCGGATCTGCGCCGCCTGGGCGCGGTGGGTGCGTACCAGGCCGTGAAGACACGAGGGTTCCGCGCATCGAAGGTGCTGTTGTATGCCATTGAAGGCGCCCTGCTGGACATGCACTGGAACGATTTGCCGCTGGAGCGTAAAGAAGCGCTCAACCAACAACTGGATGCGAAAAGCCCTGCGCAAAAAAATCAGAAATAATTTCGGGAAGGGGATTGACGACGAAATGAGAATCGTTATGATTATCACAACTGGTCGCGAGACTGGTTGGATAAGCTAAGAGCCCCTGGTTCGGACTCTCAGATTATCTCCTCATCAGGCTAATCACGGTTATTGACCCGGCAATTTGCCGGGTCTTTTTTTGCCTCTTTGCAGCCCTGTCACCGCAGCTGCGCGCAATAGTCCTGCTCCGGCATCGCTGCCGTGTACCACACAAAATCAGCCTCGCCTGCCTCGACCTGCTCACCGACCTCTGCCAACAGCAGTACCTTGCTCTCCCCCTGCGCTTGCAGGTCAGCCAGGTGCAACGGCACACCCAGGTCCTTGCGCACGTGATAAGCCCCGGCCAGCAGCAGTGCCGGCTGCGGCGCCGCCAGCAAGCGCTCGGCCATGCGCCGGTCGCGCTGCTGCTGCACGGCCAGCATCGCCGGCAACTGGCTTTCTGGCAGCATCCCGCAATGCCCGGCACGCACATGCTCCAGCAAGGCGGCCTTGACCGTCGGCGCATTGGACCTATCGCCCGGCAACGGAGCTGGCTGCCGATAGGCCTGGCGCATCTCGCCGGGCGAGAGGTTGGCGGCCAGCACAGGCACCCGCTGCTGCAAAGCCTCAGTCACGATCGGCCCGTACAGCTGCCAATCCCAGCCTTCCTGCCAAGCCAGGGCCTTGGGCAGGTCTGCCGGCAAAGGTTGCCCCGCGAGCTTGTCCAGCAGCGGTTGCTGCTCGGGTTGCAGCATTTCCAGCAGCAGGCTGCCCTGCGCACGTTGGCCTTGCAGGGCGCGCAGCAGCCACAGCTGCAGTGCGTGATGGTCGGGGTTGTCGTGCTTCTCGCCGACCAGCACCCGGGGGGCGGCAGACAGGCGCTGCACCAGTTGCTCAGGGCTGATCAGCTGGCCATTGGCAAGATCGACGATATGCCCCAGCTCGGCATGGCTGCGCCCCTCACTGCTCTGCCAGGCGGGCAGCGGCGGCAGGCTGGCCTGGCAGCCACCCAATACCAGCACCAGGCACAGCGAGAAAGCGGACAGCAGCGGATGTCGCATGGGCAGTACCTCCATGTCATTCAACAATGTATAGGCCTGCACCGGCTCTTGTGGGAGCGGCCTTGTGTCGCGAAAGGGCTGCGGAGCAGCCCCAGCAATTTGTGCATCACTGCTGAAAATCCGGGACCGCTTTGCGGCCCTTTCGCGACACAAGGCCGCTCCCACAAAAATCGCGCACGCCTCGGCGTCTTGAATCCCCACATCAACGGGTGATGATCAGCGGATGCCCACGCTCCGGGTGCGCCTGTACCAGTACATCGATCCCGTATACCGCCTTCAACGCCGCCGGCGTCAGCACTGCTTCGGGTGCGGCAAAGGCATGGCAGCGCCCCTGCTCCAGCAGCAGGATACGGTCACAGTAGCGCGCCGCCAGGTTCAGGTCATGCAGGATCACCAGCACCGCGGCGCCACGGTCGGCAAAGCGGCGCACGGCTTCCAGGGTGGTGTGCTGGTGCAGCGGGTCGAGCATCGAGGTTGGCTCGTCGAGCAGCAGCGTGGTACCCGCCTCGCCCGGCCACAGCTGCGCCAGCACCCGAGCCAGATGCACCCGTTGCCGCTCGCCGCCAGACAACGCCAGGTAACTGCGCTCCACCAGGTGCCAGGCATCCGCCGCCTGCAAGGCCGCTTCGACGATTTCCGCATCGCGCCGCTGCCCGGTGCCATGGGGCATGCGCCCCATGCCCACCACTTCCTCGACCCGGAACGAGAACCCCAGGCTGGACACCTGCGGCAACACCGCCAGGCGCCTGGCCCGTTCCTGCCCGGCCCAGTTGGCCAGCGGCCTGCCCTGTAGCGTCACCCATCCGCGATCGGGCGCCAGCTCACCACACAGTACACCCAGCAGGCTGCTCTTGCCGGCACCGTTGGGGCCGAGCACGCCCACCACCTGCCCCGGGCTCAGCTGCAAATGAATGTCATGCAGCACTTCGTTGCTGCCCCGCCGCAAGTACAGGCCCTCGGCTTGCAACATCAGCTGCGCCCTCGTATCAGCAGGAACAGGAAAAACGGTGCACCGATAAAGGCCGTGACGATGCCGATCGGCAGCTCGGCAGGCGCCAGCAGCAGCCGCGCCGCCAAATCGGCGAACAGCATCAGCACACCGCCCGCCAACAAGGAAGCTGGCAGCACCACACGGTGATCAGGCCCGGCCAGCAAGCGCACCAGGTGCGGTACCACCAGGCCGATGAAACCGATCAACCCGGCAGCCGCCACCGCCGCACCCACGCCCAGCGCCGTGCAGAACACCAGCTCGCGCTTGAGCCGCTCCACATCGATGCCCAGGTGGCGCGCCTCCGACTCACCCAGCAGCATGGCATTCAACGCCTTGGCCCGGCGTGGCAGCCACACAGCCACGCCCGCAGCCACCAGCAGCAACGGCCACAGCCGCTGGTAACTGGCACCATTGAGGCTGCCCAGGTTCCAGAACGTCAGCGTGCGCAGCGTGGCGTCGTCGGCCAGGTAGGAGAACAGCCCCACGGCAGCACCACCCAGCGCGGTCATGGCCACACCGGCCAGCAGCATCGTGGCGACGTTGGTCTGGCCGTCGCGCCGCCCCAGACGATAGACCAGCGCAGTCACGCCCAGCCCACCGATGAAAGCACACAGCGACAACAGGTAAGGGGCAAGCACATCCGGCATGCCGCCCAGCCAACTGCCGCCAACGATGGCCACCGCCGCGCCCACCGCCGCACCGGCGGCAACCCCTACCAGCCCGGGGTCGGCCAGTGGGTTACGGAACAGCCCCTGCATGGCCACACCGGACAACGCCAGCACCGCGCCCACCGCCAACCCCAGCAAGGTGCGTGGCAGGCGGATCTGGCCGAGGATCATCTCGGCCTGCTGCAGGCCATCAGCGGCAATGGGCAGCCCCAGCAGGCGCAGGCCGGCACGCAGGGTATCGAACAGCGGCAGGCTGACCGGCCCCAGGGCCAAAGACAACCACACCGCCAGCAGGCACAACAGACTCAGGCAAACGAACAGCGTGCGTGGCTGGACACGTTGCTTCATAGGGCGAGGCTGGCCTTGGCAGCCGGATAGAAGGTGGCCGCAAGCAACTGCAGTGTTGCCGGCAGGCGTGGCCCGAGCCCGCCGACCAACAGCGTCGGGTCAAGCGATACCAGGCGTTTCTCGCGCACGGCGCGCGAGGCCGCCAGCGCGGGGTTTTCTTTCAGCAACGCCTGCAAGGCCTGCTCATCGGCCAGCGCCCGGTCGGAAAACACGATCACATCCGGGTCCAGCGCCGCCAGTGCTTCGCTGGAGAAATTCTTGTAGCCCTGATGTTCTGCCAGGTTGCGCCCGCCTGCCTGGCTCAGCAGCCAGTCACCGGCAGTACCCTGCCCGGCGATCAGCGGCTTGGCCCCGGCATGCCCGACCAGCAGCAACACCCCTGGCGCCTTCTGCTCCGCCCGGGCCTGCCTGACCTTGGCCTGCAAGGCATCGAGCTGCTGGTGGTAGCCCGACGCCAAGACCGCGGCCTGCTGTTCTGCGCCCAGCAACTGCCCCAGGTGCTTGAGGTTTTCATCCACCGCCGCCAGTTCGGCCTTGCTGGAGAACAGTTCGACCCGCACGCCAGCCTTGCGGATTTGCGCCAGTACCGGTGGCGGCCCCATTTCCTCGGTGCCCACCAGCACATCCGGGCGCAGGCTGAGAATGCCTTCCGCAGACAGCTGCCGCTGGTAGCCGACACTGGGCAGTGACTTCAGCGATGGCGGATGCTGGCTGGTGGTGTCCACACCCACCAACCGCGCTTCACCACCCAGCGCGCTGATCCATTCGCTCAGTGCCCCACCAGCGCTGACCCAACGCTGCGGCAGCTCGGCCGCCGGGGCCTGGGTGGAGAGCACAAGGCTCGCGCACAGGGCGAGCAAGGCGACGGGACGGCGCATCATCGGGTTCCTTCTGCAGGCGGGCCGCGCGCCTTGTGGCGGGCGACAGAACTGCGCACCATAAGCAGCCGGGCGCAGCGAATGCGGGCAATTTGATAATTATTCGCATTGATGCGTCAAGCCACCACCTGTTTCACGAGTCGTCCTTGCCATGCACTTCCTTTGTACCTCCCACGGCCTGGCCGAAGGCCAAAGCCGCGCCTTCAGCGTAGACGGCATCGAACTGTTCGGCGTACGCCGCCAGGGCCAGGTGTACCTCTACCGCAACCGTTGCCCGCACCGCAGCATCCCGCTGAACTGGGCGGAAGATGCGTTTCTCGATGACAGCGCCAGCCTGATTCACTGCGCCCATCATGGCGCGCTGTTCCTGATCGAAAGCGGCGAATGCGTGGCCGGGCCGTGCGAGGGCGAGCAACTGCAGGCCCTGGGCTGCCACGAGGACAGCCAGGGCATCTGGTTCAAGGGGTAAGCAGCACCGGCAGGCGGCGGTCGATGACGATGCCTTCGGCGTCCAGGCGCGTGCCGTAGGCCAGCACCTCCACCCCGTTCGCCACCGCCGCGCGCAGGGCCTGGGCATAGGCCGCATCGATTTCCTCGGCCGGGCGCACCGCATCGATACCGGTCAGGTTCACGCAATACAGCTGCACCGCCCGCACGCCCTGCCTGGCCAGCTTCGCCAGCTCGCGCAGGTGTTTGGCACCGCGCTGGGTCACCGCATCAGGGAAGGCCGCGACCGTGCTGTCTGGGTAGCCCAGGGTCACGCTCTTGACCTCGACATAGGCCGGGGCACCGTCGAATTCCAGGCGAAAGTCGATGCGGCTGCCTTCCTCGCCGTAGGCCACTTCACGCCTTAGAGCACTGAAGCCGGCCAGTTCGGCGATGATGCCGGCACGCAGGGCCTCTTCGACCAGCGTATTGGCCCGCCCGGTATTCACACAGGCCAGCCGCCCCTGCGGGGTTTCGCTGATTTCCCAGGTGCCCGGGAGCTTGCGCTTGGGGTCGTTGGAGCGGCTGAACCACACCTGCCCGCCTTCTCGCATGCAGTTGAGCATGGAGCCGGTGTTGGGGCAGTGGATGGTCAGTTGTTCGCCGCCGGGCAGTTCGATATCCGCCAGAAAGCGTTTGTAGCGGCGCAGCAGGCGGCCCTGTTCGAGTGGGGGATGGAATTGCATCAGCCTTGCCAACTCCGCAGGCCGCGGGCAATCCGTTGTACCGCCTCTTCCAGGCGCGGCAGGCTTTGGGTGTAGGCAAAGCGCACATGGTGGCCGGCCAGGTGACGGCCGAAGTCCAGGCCCGGGGTGAAGGCCAGGTGCTCGGTCTCCAGGAAGTGCCGGCAGAAGGCGAACGCGTCACCGCCAAAGGCACTGATGTCGGCATACAGGTAGAACGCCCCCTGCGGCTCGACGGCAATGCGGAAGCCCAGTTCGCGCAGGGCAGGCAACAGGTAGTCGCGGCGGCGGGCGAACTCGGCGCGGCGCTCCTCGAAAATGGCCAGGGTCTCGGGCTGGAAACACGCCAGCGCGGCATGCTGGGCCATGCTTGGCGCACTGATGTACAGGTTTTGTGCCAGCTTCTCCAGGTCGGCCACCGCGCCAGGAGGCGCCACCAGCCAGCCGAGGCGCCAACCGGTCATGCCGAAATACTTGGAAAAACTATTCAGGACGAATGCCGAGTCGTCCACTTCCAGCACGCTGGGTGCGTCCATGCCATAGGTCAGCCCGTGGTAGATCTCGTCCACCACCAGGTGGCCATGCCGTTCGCGGGTGGCGCGAGACAGGCCGGCCAGCTCGTCACGCCCCAGCACGGTGCCGGTCGGGTTGGCCGGCGAGGCGACCAGGGCTCCAACCGTGTCCTTGTCCCAGTAGCGGTCGACAAGGTCGGCGGTCAGCTGGTAATTCACGTCCGGGCCCACCGGCACCAGCTGCGCCCCGCCCTCGACCAGGCGCAGGAAGTGGCGGTTGCACGGGTAGCCTGGGTCGGCCAGCAGCCAGTGCTTGCCTGGGTCTACCAGCAAGCTGCTGGCCAGCAGCAACGCACCGGAGCCACCCGGGGTGATGAGGATGCGTTCAGGGTCGACACTCAGGCCGTAACGCTGGCCATAGAACCCGGCAATGGCTTCGCGCAGTGCCGGCAGGCCGCGTGCGGCGGTGTAGCGGGTGTGCCCGGCGGCCAATGCTGCCTGGCCGGCGGCAACGATGGGCGCGGCCGTGGTGAAGTCCGGCTCGCCGATTTCCAGGTGGATCACGTCGTGCCCGGCCGCCTGCAGCTCGTTGGCCCGGGCCAGCAGCGCCATGACGTGGAAGGGTTCGATGGCGCGGCTGCGCGCACTGTAGGGGTGGGCCATGACCTTCTCTCAATTGGGTCTAAACTGGAGATTCTACCTCTGCACGCCACCGAACGTGCGGCTCGCGCCGCTGTCAATTACCAGGATCGGGCGGGGTAGCGCACCCCCGATCTATCTGGTAAGTTCGGCGGCTCGCAGTCGCAGGGCCGGCGGGTGCCGGAGATGGAGCAGCCTGCGCATTGGATCAGATGAGTGAGAGGCGGTCTATTCATGTCCACCGTAGAAAAGCAAAAAGCCCAGACCATGTACGGTGTCGAGCCCTACGTAGAAACCAAGGGTGAAGAGTACATGGGCGAGCCCATGAAAAAGCACTTCACCAAGCTTCTCGGCGCCTGGAAGCAAGAGCTGATGAACAGTGTCGACCGCACTGTGGACCACATGAAGGACGAGGCAGCCAACTTCCCCGACCCGGCCGACCGTGCCAGCCAGGAAGAAGAATTCGCCCTGGAGCTGCGCAACCGCGATCGCGAGCGCAAGCTGATCAAGAAAATCGACAAGACCCTCGACAAGATCAAGGCCGACGAGTACGGCTGGTGCGAATCGTGCGGCATCGAGATCGGCCTGCGTCGCCTGGAGGCCCGCCCTACTGCCGACCTGTGCTTCGACTGCAAGGAAATCGCCGAGAAAAAGGAAAAGACGGTCGGCAAAGGCTGATCTTTCTTTCCACCTGAACGGGGCGCATCATGCGCCCCGTTTCATTTATATGCCCAGCCTGACCATGACCGAATCAAGCTACATCGGGCGTTTCGCCCCCACCCCCAGCGGCTTCCTGCACTTCGGCTCGCTGGTCGCAGCCCTCGCCTCCTGGCTCGATGCCCGCGCCGTGAACGGCCGCTGGCTGCTGCGCATGGAAGACACCGACCCGCCTCGGGAAATGCCCGGTGCTCGCGATGCCATCCTGCAGACCCTGGAGCGCTACGGCCTGGAGTGGGACGGCGAAGTGGTGTTCCAGAGCCAGCGGCACGATGCCTATGCCGCGGTGGTCGACCGCCTGTTCAACATGGGCCTGGCCTACGCCTGCACCTGCTCGCGCAAGCAGCTTGAGGGTTACAACGGCATCTACCCGGGCCTTTGCCGCAACGCCGGGCATGCTCGGGAAGGCGCGGCGATCCGCCTGCGCGTGCCAGAGCTGATCTACCGCTTTACCGACCGCGTGCAGGGCGAGTTCCAGCAGCACCTGGGGCGTGAAGTGGGCGATTTCGTCATCCAGCGCCGCGACGGGCTGTATGCCTACCAGCTGGCGGTGGTACTGGACGATGCCTGGCAAGGTGTTACCGACATCGTGCGTGGCGCCGACCTGCTCGACAACACCCCGCGCCAGCTGTACCTGCAAGAGTTGCTGGGCTTTTCGCAGCCGCGTTACCTGCATATTCCGCTGATCGTGCAGCCGGACGGGCACAAGCTGGGCAAGTCGTACCGCTCGCCGCCGCTGCAGGCGGACCAGGCGACACCGCTATTGCTGCGGGCGTTGCGGGCGCTGGGGCAGGAAGCAGACCCCGAGTTGTTGCTGGCAACGCCGGCGGAGGTATTGGCGGTAGCTCGCAAGCAGTGGCGGCCCGAGGCGATTGCACAGCGGACCACGGTGCCAGAGGCTGATTTGCGCTGAGACATTACCGGCCCTATCGCCGGCAAGCCAGCTCCCACAGGTACAGCGCAGCACTCAGATCCTGTGGTGATCCTGTGGGAGCTGGCTTGCCGGCGATAGGGCGAGAACAGGCAACCCACCCCTCAAAAACAAAAGCCCAATAAATTCAACCTCTTGGCGAACACTATGGATTCCCGCTAGCATCCGCCCAGCCATTTGCGCCAATAATAAGTCCAAGCCCGCAGCGCCCAACCATCGAGGCCAGCATGTACATCTATCGTTTGGTCCTGCTTCTGGTCGTGGGGATCTACCTGTTCTCCCCGGCCATCATGGACTGGTGGATCGAACCGACCGGAGCCTGGTATCGCCCTTACCTGCTCTGGCTGATCCTGATCGTCGTCACCTTCATCCTGCAGAGCCAACGAGATGCCGATGAGCTTTAGCCTGACCCAGATGATCCTGATCAGCGTCGCGTACCTCATGGTGCTGTTCGGCGTGGCCTGGATCAGCGAGCGGGGGTTGATCCCGCGCTCGATCATTCGCCACCCGCTGACCTACACCCTGTCGCTGGGCGTGTACGCCAGTGCCTGGGCTTTCTATGGCTCGGTGGGCCTGGCCTACCAGTACGGCTACGGCTTCCTTGCCTGTTACCTGGGGGTGTCCGGTGCGTTCCTGCTGGCGCCGGTGCTGCTCTACCCGATCCTCAAGATCACCCGTACCTACCAGCTGTCCTCGCTGGCCGACCTGCTGGCGTTCCGTTTCCGCAGCACCTGGGCCGGGGCGCTGACCACCATCATCATGCTGATCGGCGTGCTGCCCTTGCTGGCCCTGCAGATCCAGGCGGTGGCCGACTCGATCAGCATCCTCACCGGTGAACCGGTCAAGGCACGGGTGGCCTTCGCCTTCTGTGCGCTGATCATCCTGTTCACCATCTTCTTCGGCTCGCGGCACATCGCCACACGCGAAAAGCACGAAGGGCTGGTGTTCGCCATCGCCTTCGAGTCGGTGATCAAGCTGCTGGCCCTGGGCGGTATCGGCCTGTACGCCCTGTATGGCGTGTTCGGCGGCCCGCACGAACTGGAAGTGTGGCTGCTGCAGAACCAGACCGCCCTGGCGGCTCTGCATACGCCGCTGCAGGAAGGCCCATGGCGCACCCTGCTGCTGGTGTTCTTCGCCTCGGCCATCGTCATGCCGCACATGTACCACATGGCCTTCACCGAAAACCTCAACCCGCGCTCGCTGGTCAGCGCCAGCTGGGGCCTGCCGCTGTTCCTGCTGCTGATGAGCCTGGCCGTGCCGCTGGTGCTGTGGGCCGGCCTGCGCCTGGGCGCCACCACCAACCCCGAGTACTTCACCCTGGGCCTGGGGCTTGCCGCCAACAACCAGGCACTGGCGCTGCTGGCCTACGTCGGCGGCTTGTCGGCCGCCAGCGGGTTGATCATCGTCACCACCCTGGCGCTGTCGGGCATGGCCCTCAACCACCTGGTGCTGCCGCTGTACCAGCCGCCGGCCGAAGGCAACATCTACCGCTGGCTGAAATGGACCCGCCGCGCGCTGATCGTCGCCATCATCACCGCCGGGTTCATGTTCTACCTGACCCAGAACAACCATCAGAGCCTGGCCAACCTGGGCATCGTCGCCTTCGTGGCCACGTTGCAGTTCCTGCCGGGCGTGCTGTCGGTACTGTACTGGCCGACTGCCAACCGCCGTGGCTTCATCGCCGGCCTGCTGGCCGGCACCCTGGTGTGGATGGTGACCATGCTGCTGCCACTGCTGGGCAACCTGCAGGGCTTCTACATCCCGCTGCTGGACATGATCTACGTGCTGGACGACACCAGCTGGCACATGGCGGCCATCGCCTCGCTGGCGGCCAACGTGCTGTTGTTCACCCTGATCTCGCTGTTCACCAACGCCAGCAACGAAGAGGTCAGCGCCGCTGAAGCCTGCGCGGTGGACAACGTGCGCCGCCCGCAACGCCGCGAACTGCACGCCGCCTCGCCACAGGAGTTCGCCACCCAACTGGCCAAGCCGCTGGGCGCCAAGGCCGCACAGAAGGAAGTGGAACAGGCCCTGCGCGACCTTTACCTGCCATTCGACGAGCGCCGCCCCTATGCCTTGCGCCGCCTGCGCGACCGTATCGAGGCCAACCTGTCCGGCCTGATGGGGCCGAGCGTGGCCCAGGACATGGTCGAGACCTTCCTGCCGTACAAGTCCGGTAACGAGAACTACGTGACCGAGGACATCCACTTCATCGAAAGCCGCCTGGAAGACTACCACTCGCGCCTGACCGGCCTGGCCGCCGAGCTCGACGCCCTGCGCCGCTACCACCGCCAGACCCTGCAGGAACTGCCCATGGGCGTCTGCTCGCTGGCCAAGGACCAGGAAATCCTGATGTGGAACAAGGCCATGGAAGAGCTCACCGGCATCGCTGCCAAGCACGTGGTCGGCTCGCGCCTGGTCACCATCAGCGAACCCTGGCGCGGCCTGCTGCAAGGCTTCATCAACGTGCCCGACGAGCACTTGCACAAGCAGCGCCTGGCGCTGGACGGCCAGCCGCGCTGGCTGAACCTGCACAAGGCGGCCATCGACGAGCCGCTGGCCCCGGGCAACAGCGGACTGGTGCTGCTGGTAGAGGACCTTACCGAAACCCAGGCGCTGGAAGACAAGCTGGTGCACTCCGAACGCCTGGCCAGCATCGGCCGCCTGGCCGCCGGCGTGGCGCACGAGATCGGCAACCCGATCACCGGCATCGCCTGCCTGGCGCAGAACCTGCGCGAGGAGCGTGAGGGCGATGGCGAAATCATCGAGCTGTCCAGCCAGATTCTCGAACAGACCAAGCGGGTATCGCGCATCGTCCAGTCGCTGATGAGCTTCGCCCATGCCGGCGGCAGCCACCAGAACAGCGAAGAGCCGGTATGCCTGGCCGAAGTGGCGCAGGACGCCATCGGTCTGCTGGCGTTGAACCGGCGCAATTTCGAAGTACAGTTCTTCAACCTCTGCGACCCGGAGCACTGGGCCGAAGGGGACCCGCAGCGCCTGGCCCAGGTGCTGATCAACCTGCTCTCCAACGCCCGCGACGCCTCGCCTCCCGGCAGCGCCGTGCGCGTGCGCAGCGAAGTCAGCGAGCACACCGTCGACCTGATCGTCGAGGATGAGGGCAGCGGGATCCCGAAGAACATCATGGACCGCCTGTTCGAACCCTTCTTCACCACCAAGGACCCGGGCGAAGGCACCGGACTGGGGCTCGCTCTGGTCTATTCCATCGTGGAAGAGCATTATGGGCAAATCACCATCGACAGCCCGGCCGATATCGAACGGCAACGTGGCACCCGGATCCGCGTGACCCTGCCCCGGCATGTCGTAGCGACGTCCCCTGAAATTCGAGACCGTCGAGAGAATTGAATCAATGCCGCACATTCTGATCGTCGAAGACGAAACCATCATCCGCTCGGCCTTGCGTCGCCTGCTCGAACGGAACCAGTACCAGGTCAGCGAAGCCGGCTCGGTGCAGGAAGCCCAGGAACGCTTCAGCATTGCCACCTTCGACCTGATCGTCAGCGACCTGCGCCTGCCAGGCGCGCCCGGCACCGAACTGATCAAGCTCGGCCAGGGCACCCCGGTGCTGATCATGACCAGCTACGCCAGCCTGCGCTCGGCGGTAGACTCGATGAAAATGGGCGCGGTGGACTACATCGCCAAGCCCTTCGACCACGACGAGATGCTGCAAGCGGTGGCGCGTATCCTGCGCGACCGGCAGAACGCCCCGGCTGCCGCACCGGCGGCCGAGCCACGCGCCACCAATGGCAAGGCCGCCCCGGCCGACAAAGGCAGCGCGGCAGCCGCCAATGGCGAAATCGGCATCATCGGCTCGTGCCCGCCAATGCAGGACATGTACAGCAAGATCCGCAAGGTCGCGCCCACCGACTCCAACGTGCTGATCCAGGGCGAGTCGGGCACCGGTAAAGAGCTGGTCGCACGCGCCCTGCACAATCTGTCGCGTCGGGCCAAGGCACCAATGATTTCGGTGAACTGCGCAGCCATCCCCGAGACACTGATCGAGTCCGAGCTGTTCGGCCACGAGAAAGGCGCGTTCACCGGCGCCAGCGCCGGGCGCGCTGGCCTGGTGGAAGCTGCCGATGGGGGTACCCTGTTCCTCGACGAAATCGGCGAACTGCCGCTGGAAGCCCAGGCCCGCCTGCTGCGCGTGCTGCAGGAAGGCGAGATTCGCCGGGTGGGTTCGGTACAGTCGCAAAAGGTCGATGTACGCCTGATCGCCGCGACCCACCGCGACCTGAAGAACCTGGCCAAGGCCGGCCAGTTCCGTGAAGACCTGTATTACCGCCTGCACGTGATCGCCCTGAAACTGCCTGCCCTGCGCGAGCGCGGCAGCGACGTCAACGAGATCGCCAGCGCCTTCCTCGCCCGCCAGAGCGCGCGCATCGGCCGCGACGACCTGCACTTCTCGGCCGAAGCCGAGCAGGCCATTCGTCACTACAGCTGGCCGGGTAACGTGCGAGAGCTGGAAAACGCCGTTGAGCGTGCGGTGATCCTCAGCGAGAGCGCAGAAATTTCCGCCGACCTGCTGGGCATCGACATCGAGCTGGGTGACCTGGAGGAGGACGAAATCCTCGACAACGCCCTGGTCGTGGCCAGTTCGGCGAATGCCAGCCATGAGCCGACCGAGGACCTGTCGCTGGAAGACTACTTCCAGCACTTCGTGCTCGAGCACCAGGACCACATGACCGAGACCGAACTGGCCCGCAAGCTCGGGGTCAGCCGCAAGTGCCTGTGGGAGCGCCGCCAGCGCCTGGGTATCCCGCGGCGCAAGAGCAACGCTACCAGCGAGTAAGCGCGCTGCCTGGGCGGGAGGCTCCTCCTGCCCCTATCTACAACCTCTCCGTCCTCTTCGCAGGCACGCCCGCTCCCACAGGAATTTCACTGCCCTAAAGGGTGGTGCAACCCCTGTGGGAGCGGGCGAGCCCGCGAAAGGGCCGGCAAAGCCAGCGCACACACCCCAGGTAACACAACAGCCCCCGCAAAAATCTGTTACCCAAGCTTTCCGCCGTAACAGTTCCCGAGGCGTACGGTAACGAAATTTCGACATTTTCGACCGCTGAAAAACTGCTCGCCACCTCCAACCCCTTGATTTTACTGGGTTTGCAAAAGTTGGCACGGCACCTGCTATATGTCTGGTACAAGAACAATAACAAGCACTGCAACTCAGAATAAGAACAAGACGAAACGGCTCACGCACAATAAAAACAAGACGGCGGAGGCGCAGCTAACTGATTCTTTTGGAGAGGATGCGTGTTTGGGGCTTGCCCCACAACCAGGCAGAGAACAATAAAAACTGCACTAAAAAGCAGCGCCTGAACTGGTTGGATCGACAGATCAACGTGACATCAGCGACCAAAGCAATCCGTTTGCTCTTAACCCCTGGATTGGGGGTCGTCCATAAGCTTCGAGATTTGTGGACAGGGCACTCAACAAAAACAAGAAGCCCAGCAAAAAAACAATAAGAGCACGCAACGACTTCTTGGGGAGCTTAGGCTCCCCTTGTCGTTTCTACCCTTCCGGCATGCATCCTGCTACCCGCCTACACCATTCCTTGAGTAAATGCTAGAATCCCCGCCCATCATGCGGCCATTCTCCTATTCTTGGCCGAACATTCCTTCAAACAGTGCATCCCATGCTGAAGAAGCTGTTCCAGTCGTTCCGCCCGCCCGTACCGGGCCCGCACCACAGGCGCACCACGCCTGAGGTGATCAACAAGAGCCAGCACTCGCTGCAACGCCACCAGTTCAGCCGCCATGCGGTGAACATCGTGGAACGCCTGCAGAGCGCCGGTTACCAGGCTTACCTGGTCGGTGGCTGTGTCCGCGACCTGATGCTGGGCATCACGCCGAAAGACTTCGACGTCGCCACCAGTGCCACCCCCGAACAGGTCCGTGCCGAGTTCCGCAACGCGCGCATCATTGGCCGCCGCTTCAAGCTGGTCCACGTGCATTTCGGCCGTGAGATCATCGAAGTCGCCACCTTCCGCGCCCACCACTCGGAAGACGACCAGGGCGACAGCCACCGTTCGTCGCACAATGCCAGTGGCCGCATCCTGCGTGACAACGTGTACGGCACCCTGGAAGAGGACGCGCAACGTCGCGACTTCACCATCAACGCCCTGTACTACGACCCGGTCAGCGAGCGCATCCTCGACTACGCCAACGGCGTGCACGATATTCGCAACCGCCTGCTGCGCCTGATCGGTGACCCTACCCACCGCTACCAGGAAGACCCGGTGCGCATGCTGCGCGCGGTGCGTTTCGCCGCCAAGCTCGACTTCGGCATCGAAAAGCACACGGTCCAGCCGATCCGCGAGCTGGCCCCACTGCTGCGCGAGATTCCGCCAGCGCGCCTGTTCGAAGAGAGCCTCAAGCTGTTCCTCTCCGGCCAGGGCGCCATCGTCTTCGAGATGCTGGTCGACCTGCAGTTGTTCGAGCCGCTGTTCCCGGCCAGTTCGCATGCCCTGGACGAGCGCCCGACCTACACCCACACGCTGATCAGCCAGGCGCTGAACAACACCGACCTGCGCGTGAAGCAAGGCAAACCGGTAACCCCGGCCTTCCTCTTCGCCGCGCTGCTGTGGCCAGCCCTGCCGGCCCGCGTGCTGCACCTGCAGAACCAGGGCGTGCCACCGATCCCGGCCATGAACGGTGCGGCCCACGACCTGATCGCCGAGCAATGCGCACGCATCGCCATCCCCAAGCGCTTCACCCTGCCGATCCGCGAGATCTGGGACATGCAGGAGCGCCTGCCACGCCGCAGCGGCAAGCGCGCCGACATGCTGCTGGACAACCCGCGCTTCCGTGCCGGCTACGACTTCCTGCTGCTGCGCGAAAGCGCCGGGGAAGAAACCGACGACCTCGGCCAGTGGTGGACCGACTACCAGGATGCCAACGACAGCGAGCGCCGCGAGATGATCCGCGAGCTGGGCAGCCGTGACGAAGGCACCGGCGCCGGCCCGCGCAAACGCAAGCGTAGCGGTGGCAAGCGCAAGCGCAGTGGCGACGAGGCGTTCGAGTGAGTACCCGCGCCTATATCGGCCTGGGCAGCAACCTGGACGCACCTGCCGAGCAGCTGCGCAGCGCCTTGCAGGCCCTCGACCAGGTCGAAGCCACGCGCCTGGTGGCGGCCTCGGCCCTGTACACCAGCGATTCGCTGCTGCCCGGCCAGCCGCGCTATACCAACGCCGTCGCCGCCCTGGACACTGCCCTGCCACCGCTGGCCCTGCTCGATGCACTGCAGGCCATCGAGAACGATCAGGGCCGCGTGCGCAAGGAACGCTGGGGCCCGCGCACACTGGACCTGGACATCCTGCTGTTCGGCGACCAGGTACTCGATGAGCCGCGCCTGAAAGTGCCGCATTACCACATGCATGCTCGGCCTTTCGTGCTGTACCCGCTGGCGGAACTGGTACCGGGCGATTTCCGCCTGGCCGACGGCCGCGCCCTCGCGCAACTGCTCGACGACTGCCCGTTCGTCGGCCTGGAACGCCTGTAAACCGGGCGTTCCAGCCTTGCACACTGGCGCGGTAACGCCAGTAACACCCTGATCGTAACAATGCGGTAACAGGGTGATTGACTTCCCCAACCTCGCTCACGACTATAGGCGTCCCGTGTGGCACCAAAGTGCCGCATACCCGTATTTAGGCCCGGACGGACCTGTGCCCGAACATCACGCGCGATGATGTGCCGCTCCGGAAGATGACTACACGCGTTGAATGCAGTCGTTTCTTACAGCGCCTGAACGAGGAATTTCCTACATGCCTGAAGTAACCCTGACCACCCTCAATGGCCTCAAGGCCAAGGGTGAAAAAATCACCATGCTGACCTGCTACGACGCGACCTTCGCCAAGGCCGCCAGCCAGGCCGGTGTCGAAGTGTTGCTGGTGGGCGACTCGCTGGGCATGGTCCTGCAAGGCCACGACAGCACACTGCCGGTGACCACCGCGGACATGGCCTACCATACCGCCAGCGTCAAACGTGGCAACGACGGCGCGCTGATCCTCGCCGACCTGCCGTTCATGGCGCACGCCACCCCGGAGCAGGCCTTCGCCAACAGCGCCACGCTGATGCAGGCCGGCGCCCACATGATCAAGATCGAAGGCGCTGCCTGGCTGGCCGAGACCATCCGCCTGCTGGCCGAGCGTGGCGTGCCGGTGTGCGCGCACATGGGCCTGACCCCGCAGACTGTCAACGTGCTGGGCGGCTACAAGGTGCAGGGCCGCCATGAAGCCCAGGCCCGGCAGATGCGCGCCGACGCCATCGCCCTGGAACAGGCCGGTGCAGCCATGCTGCTGCTCGAATGCGTGCCCAGCGAACTGGCGGCGGAAATCACCAGTGCCGTATCCATCCCGGTGATCGGCATTGGCGCCGGCAGCGGCACCGATGGCCAGGTACTGGTCCTGCACGACATGCTCGGGCTGTCGCTGAGCGGCCGGGTACCGAAGTTCGTGAAGAACTTCATGCAAGGCCAGCCGGATATCCACAGCGCCCTCGTCGCTTACGTCGAGGCGGTCAAGCAAGTCAGCTTCCCAGGCAGCGAACACGGGTTCAGTGCATGAATACAGTCAAGACCGTCCGCGAACTGCGCGCCGCAGTCGCCCGCGCCCGCGGTGAAGGCAAGCGCATCGGCTTCGTGCCGACCATGGGCAACCTGCACAGCGGCCATGCCGCCCTGGTGACCAAGGCTGCGCAGCGCGCCGATTTCGTGGTCGCCAGCATCTTCGTCAACCCGCTGCAGTTCGGCGCCAACGAAGACCTCGACAAGTACCCTCGCACCCTGGCCGCCGACCAGGAGCGCCTGCTCCAGGCTGGCTGCAATCTGCTGTTCGCGCCCAGTGTCGAAGAGATGTACCCCGACGGCATGAGCGTGCAAACCCGCGTCAGCGTGCCCCACCTTTCCGAAGGCCTGTGCGGCGCCAGCCGGCCCGGGCATTTCGAAGGCGTGGCCACCGTGGTCAGCAAGCTGTTCAACATGGTCCAGCCCGACCTTGCCGTGTTCGGTGAAAAGGACTTCCAGCAGCTGGCGGTGATCCGTGCCATGGTGCGCGACCTGAACATGCCGATCCAGATCATCGGCGAGCCCACCGTGCGGGCCGAGGACGGCCTGGCGCTGTCGTCGCGCAACGGTTACCTCACGCCTGAGCAGCGTGCTGCGGCGCCAGCGTTGTACCGCACGCTGCAGCACATCGCTGCTGGCATCGGCCGTGGCCAACGGGACTTTGCCGCGCTGGTTGCCGAAGGCCAGGCGCAGTTGACCGCCGCTGGTTTCCGGCCGGATTACCTGGAAGTGCGTCATGCCGTGAGCCTGCGCCCGGCAGTGATCGATGATCGAGACCTGGTGGTAATTGCGGCGGCTTACCTGGGTAACACACGGTTGATCGACAACCTGTATCTGCATCTGGAAGAGAAGACCGCGTAACGGCCTTGGGCTGCCTTGCAGCCCATTCGCCGGCAAGCCAGCTCCCACCTCGACCGCATCGGCCTCGAGCCATGCGCTATCCCTGCGGGAGCTGGCTTGCCAGCGGTGAGGCCAGTACCGGTAGCGCCCCCAAATCACACCCCGACCGCATCGGCCTCGAGCCATGCGCTATCCCTGTGGGAGCTTGCCAGCGATGAGGCCAGTACCGGTAACACAAAGACCGCTGCGCCCCCAAATCACACCCCGACCGCATCGGCCTCTAGCCATGCGCTATTTCTGTGGGAGCTGGCTTGCCGGCGATGAGGCCAGTACCGGTAACACAAAGACCGCTGCGCCCCAAATCACACCCCGACCGCATCGGCCTCGAGCCATGCGCTATTCCTGTGGGAGCTGGCTTGCCGGCGATGAGGCCAGTACAGGCAATACAAGACAGTTGCCTCCCCCAAATTCCCCCGCCATACCCATTCCCTGCAAGTGGCCTTTGCCTATAATGGTGCCAGCCTGAACCCGGCAATGAGTGCCGTGTCCAAGGTCTCACCACGCACCAAGGGAACCCCGCGCAATGGCGTATTACCGTACACCCCACGATGTCACGGCCCTGCCCGCCTGGCAGGCGCTCCAGCAACACCGCGACGCCATGCAAGGTTTCAGCATGCGCGAAGCCTTCGCCGCCGATGCCAAGCGCTTCGACCAGTTCTCCCTGAGCTCCTGCGGCCTGTTCCTCGACTACTCGAAAAACCTGATCACCGAACAAAGCCGCGACCTGCTGGTGAACCTGGCCAACGAAGTGGGCCTGCAGGACGCCATCAAGTCGATGTTCAGTGGCGAAATCATCAACGCCTCCGAAGGCCGCCCGGTGCTGCACACCGCCCTGCGCCGGCCGGTGGGCGACAAGCTCAGCGTCAACGGCGTGAACGTCATGCCGGAAGTGCACAAGGTGCTCAACCAGATCACCGAACTGGTCGGCCGCATCCACGACGGCCTGTGGCGCGGCTACAGCGAAAAACCGATCACCGACGTGGTCAACATCGGCATCGGTGGCTCGTTCCTCGGCCCCGAGCTGGTCTCCGAGGCGCTGCTGCCCTACGCCCAGCGCGGTGTGCGCTGCCACTACCTGGCGAACATCGATGGCAGTGAGTTCCACGAGCTGTCGGCCAACCTGCGCGCCGAAACCACCCTGTTCATCGTCTCGTCGAAGTCGTTCAACACCCTCGAGACCCTGAAGAACGCCATGGCCGCGCGTACCTGGTACCTGGCCCAGGGCGGCTCGGAAGCCGAGCTGTACCGCCACTTCATCGCCGTTTCCAGCAACAAGGCCGCCGCCGTGGCCTTCGGCATCCGCGAAGAAAACATTTTCCCGATGTGGGACTGGGTGGGCGGGCGCTACTCGCTGTGGTCGGCCATCGGCCTGCCGATCGCCCTGGCCATCGGTACCGCCAACTTCAAGGAACTGCTGTCCGGTGCCTACACCATGGACCAGCACTTCCAGACCGCGCCGTTCGAAAAGAACATGCCGGTACTGCTGGCTCTGCTGGGCGTGTGGTACGGCAACTTCTGGGGCGCCCAGAGCCACGCGATCCTGCCGTACGACCACTACCTGCGCAACATCACCAAGCACCTGCAACAGCTGGACATGGAGTCCAACGGCAAGAGCGTGCTGCAGGACGGCACCCCGGTGAAAACCGACACCGGCCCGGTAATCTGGGGCGGCGTCGGCTGCAACGGCCAGCATGCCTACCACCAGTTGCTGCACCAGGGCACCCAGCTGATTCCGGCCGACTTCATCGTGCCGGTGGTGAGCTTCAACCCCGTGGCCGACCATCACCAGTGGCTGTACGCCAACTGCCTGTCGCAGAGCCAGGCGCTGATGCTGGGCAAGACCCGCGAGGAAGCCGAAGCCGAGCTGCGTGGCAAAGGCCTGAACGAAGCGGACATCGAAAAGCTGGCCCCGCACAAAGTCATCCCGGGCAACCGCCCGAGCAATACCCTGGTGGTGGAGCGCATCAGCCCGCGCCGCCTGGGCGCGCTGGTGGCGATGTACGAGCACAAGGTCTTCGTACAGAGCGTGATCTGGGGCATCAACGCCTTCGACCAGTGGGGCGTGGAGCTGGGCAAGGAGCTGGGCAAGGGCGTTTACCAACGCCTGGTCGGCAGCCTGGAAGACAGCGCCGAAGATGGCTCTACCCAAGGCCTGATCAACTACTTCCGCGGCCGTCACCGCGGTTGATCTGAAACCTTCGCCAGCTTCTTCGCGGGCTCGCCCGCTCCCACAGGTACCGTACAGGTCTCAAGAACTGTTCAGTACCTGTGGGAGCGGGCGAGCCCGCGAAGAGGCCGGCACAGGTTGAACACCTCTCCCAGCTACACTGTCCTATCGAATAGCCGTTGCAGTCCATCGCCCCTTACAAGAGCAGGACCACCCGCCATGTTCGATATCCGCAACTACCCCCAGGCCCTGGCCGTCAGCCAGTCCGCCGCCCTCACCCCCGACGAGTACCGCCGCCTCTACCGCCAGTCGGTGGATGACCCCGACACCTTCTGGGCCGAACAGGCCAAGCGCCTGGACTGGATAAAACCCTGGTCGAGCGTGCAGCAATGCGACCTGAAGACCGGCAGCGCCCGCTGGTTCGACGGCGCCCAGCTCAACGTCAGCTACAACTGCATCGACCGCCACCTGGCCCGACGCGGCGAACAGACCGCCCTGCTGTGGGAAGGCGACGATCCCAAGGATTCCAAGGCCATCACCTACCGCGAACTGCACCGCCAGGTCTGCCGCCTGGCCAATGCGCTGAAAGCACGCGGGGTGAAGAAAGGCGACCGGGTGTGCATCTACATGCCGATGATCCCCGAGGCCGCCTTCGCCATGCTTGCCTGCACCCGCATCGGTGCCATCCACTCGGTGGTGTTCGGCGGCTTCTCGCCCGATGCCCTGCGCGACCGTATTCTCGATGCCGACTGCCGTACGGTGATCACCGCCGATGGAGGCGTGCGCGGCGGCAAACGCATCCCGCTGAAACAGAACGTCGACAAGGCCCTGGCCAGCTGCCCCGCGGTCAGTAGCGTATTCGTGGTGCGCCGCACCGGCGGCGATGTCGCCTGGGCCGAAGGCCGTGACCTCTGGTACCACGAGGCAACGGAAAAGGCCGGCGACGACTGCGCTCCCGAACCGATGGGCGCCGAAGACCCGCTGTTCATCCTCTACACCTCCGGCAGCACCGGCAAACCCAAAGGCGTGCTGCACACTACCGGCGGCTACCTGCTGCAGGCCACCCTCACCTTCAAGGTGGTGTTCGACTACCGAGACGGCGAGGTGTTCTGGTGCACCGCCGATGTCGGCTGGGTCACCGGCCACAGCTACATCGTCTATGGCCCTCTGGCCAATGGCGCGATCTCGCTGATGTTCGAAGGCGTGCCCAACTACCCGGACACCTCGCGCTTCTGGCAAGTGGTGGACAAGCACCAGGTGAACATCTTCTACACCGCCCCGACTGCCCTGCGCGCGCTGATGCGCGAAGGCTCCGCACCGCTGCAAAACACTTCACGCCAGAGCCTGCGCCTGCTGGGCAGCGTCGGCGAGCCGATCAACCCCGAAGCCTGGGAGTGGTATTTCGAGGAAGTCGGGCAAAAGCGCTGCCCCATCGTCGATACCTGGTGGCAGACCGAAACCGGCGGCATCATGCTCACCCCGTTGCCCGGCTCGCAGTCGCTCAAGCCCGGTTGTGCCACCCAGCCCATGTTCGGCGTACAACCAGTGCTGCTGGACGAAAAGGGCAAGCTCATCGAAGGCCCCGGTGCCGGCCTGCTGGTGATCAAGGCCAGCTGGCCCGGGCAGATCCGTAGCGTCTATGGCGACCATCAGCGCATGGTCGACACCTACTTCAAGCCGATGCCCGGCTATTACTTCACCGGCGACGGTGCCCGCCGCGATGCCGATGGTGACTACTGGATCACCGGGCGTATCGATGACGTGATCAACGTTTCCGGCCACCGTATCGGTACCGCCGAAGTGGAAAGCGCGCTGGTGCTGCATGACAGCGTCGCCGAAGCGGCGGTGGTCGGTTACCCCCACGACCTGAAGGGCCAGGGCGTGTACGCCTTCGTCACGCCCATGAATGGCGTAACGCCGGACGACGCGCTCAAGGCCGAGTTGCTGGCCCTGGTCAGCAAGGAAATCGGCAGTTTCGCCAAGCCCGAGCTGATCCAGTGGGCCCCGGCGCTGCCCAAGACACGCTCAGGCAAGATCATGCGGCGTATACTGCGCAAGATCGCCTGCAACGAACTCGACAACCTGGGCGATACCTCGACCCTGGCCGACCCAAGCGTGGTGCAGGGCCTGATCGACAAACGCCTCAACCAGTAACCGGCGGCCGCTGTTCATGGCCGCCCTGAACCACAGGTCGCCATGGAAGCCCTTCGCCGCCGCATCGAAACCCAGGTCATGAGCCTTACCGGGCTGGCCCTCGGCCAGCTCGACCTGGAATCGCCCAAGGGCGACCCCGGCCTGTTCGGCCCGCACAGTATCAGCTGGCGGGTACATGGCGACTTCCCGAGCATGCTGGTCGGTGGCATCAGCGCCCTCATGCTGCAATTGCTGCACCCGCTGGCCCTGGCCGGGGTGTGGGACCATTCCAACTTCCGTGAAGACCTGCTCGGCCGCCTGCGCCGCACCAGCCAATTCATCTCCGGCACCACCTTCGGCGCCACCCGCGATGCCGAGTGGCTGATCGACAAGGTGCGCACCATCCACCTACAGGTGACCGGCACCGCGCCGGATGGCCGCCCATATGCGGCCAGCGACCCGGACCTGCTGACCTGGGTGCATGTGGCGGAAGTCAGCAGCTTCCTCGCCGCCCACCTGCGTTACCGCAACCCGCACCTTGCGCGCACCGAGCAGGATGCCTACTACGCAGAGATCGCGCTGATTGCCGAGCGTCTTGGCGCCCGCGACGTGCCGCGCTCGTGCCAGCAAGTCGAGGACTACCTGCAGCGCATGCGCCCACAGTTGCACTGCGACGCCCGCAGCCATGAGGTGGTCGGCATCCTGCTCGATGCCCCCGCCCCCAGCCGCCTGGCACAGCCAGTGGGCAAGCTGATGCTGCACGCCGGCATCGACCTGCTGCCGGCCTGGGCCCAGGCCATGCTCGGCCTGCAGCACGGCCCGTTGCAGCGGCGCATGATCCGCCTGGGGCTGCAACGCACCGCGCCGATACTGCGCTGGGCGATGCGCGACGGCTCGGCGCATCGGGCCAAACGGCGCATGGGTATCGAATGAGGTCAAATGGTCGCCTCAGCGGAACTGATTTAACGTGCCATACTCCAAGCTCTCCTGCTTAGACAGACGAAGCGACACATGTACAAAGGATTGACTCGCGCCGCTGGCGCACTGCTGGCCCTCGTAGCCCTCTACAGCCTTCTCGGCTTTCTCATTCTCCCCGGTGTCGCGCTGCGCATCGCCAACCAGCAGTTGGCCCAGTACGCGACCGTGCCTGCCCACCTCGAACGGATTGAGCTCAACCCCTTCAGCCTCGAGCTGACGCTGTGGGGCCTGCAGATCGGCGAGCCGGGCAAGGAGCAGGTCGGCTTCGAGCGGCTGTACGCCAACCTCTCGCTCGACAGCCTGTGGAGCGGTGCCCTGCACCTGGACGCAGTGGAACTGGTCAAGCCACGCAACGAAGTGCTATTCGCCAAGGACGGTACCCTCAACCTGACCCGCCTGTTCAAACTGCCAGCCAGCGAAGCCAAGCCTGACGAGCCGCCCAGCGACCCGTTCCCGCTACGCATCGGCAGCATCAAGCTCAGCGACGGCTACCTGCACTTCGAGGACCTGCGCCCGAGCGAGCCGATCGAGTTCCTCTACGACAACATGAACCTGGAGCTGAAAAACCTCAGCACCCTGCCCAACGACAATGCCGACATGACCCTGGTGGCCATCGGCCCCAACGGCGGGCGTATCGACTGGAAAGGTACCCTGAGCCTGGCCCCGATCGCCTCTGAAGGCACACTGAAGATCACCGAAGGCAAGATGAAGGCATTCTGGCCCTATGTGCGCGATGCCGTGCCACTGGTGCTGGAAGAGGGCGTGGTCAGCCTCGACACCCACTACAAGCTCAACCTCGCCAAACAGACCGAACTGTTGCTGGACAACGCGTCGGTGCGCATCGCCCCGTTTGCCATCAAGGCCCCGGATGGCCGGCCGCTGGCACGCCTGGCCAGCCTGGAGGTAAGCGAAACCTCGGTCGACCTGGTCAAGCAGCTGGTCACCGTGGGCAAGATCCGCAGCGAAAAACTGGAAACCTGGGCTGCGCTGGAAAAGGACGGCCAACTCGACTGGCAGAAGCTGTTCGCCAGCCAGCCGGCCAAGGCCACGCCGAAGGAAAAGGCCGAGCCGGCAGCCGCCGAACCCACGCCCGAACAGCAAGCCGCCAAGGAGCCGAGCAAACCCTGGCAGGTGCTGCTCAAGGATGTGCAAGTGCGTAATTACCTGGTGCACTTGGCAGACCGTACCCAGAAGGAACCGGTAGCCCTTGACGTCGGCCCGCTCAACGCCGACCTGCAAGGTTTCGACAGCCTCAACAAGTCGCCCTTCACCCTCAAGCTCGATACCGGCGTGGGCAAGCAAGGCAAACTGCAGGCGGCCGGCCAGGTCAACCTGGCGCCCATCTGGGCCAAGCTGGACGTGAGCACCCGCGACATCGACCTGCGAGTGGCCCAGGCCTATATCAGCCCGTTCATCCTGCTGGAGCTACGCAGCGGCATGCTCGCCAGCGACCTCAAGGTCGACCTGAAGAACACCGCACCGCTGGCCTTCAGCGTTACCGGCAAGGCACAGGTCAGCCAGCTGCACACCCTCGACACCATCAAAAGCCGTGACTTCGTCAAATGGCAGCAGGTGAACGTCGACGGCCTGTCCTACGTGCACGGCGATGCGCTGTCGATCGACAAGGTGACTCTGCTGCAACCCTATGCGCGCTTCATCATCAACGAGGACCGCACCACCAACATCAACGACCTGCTGATCCCGCAGCCGGCCGGCGCCCCGGCGACCAGCCAGGCCAAGCCGGCCGCTGCCAGCAACGACAAGCCGCTGGGCATCCACATCGGCCAGATCGACATCAACGACGGCTCGGCCAACTTCGCCGACCTGTCCCTCACCCCCAACTTCGCCACGGCCATCCAGCAGCTCAACGGCCGGATCGGCACCATCGACAACCGCAAGCCGGTGCCGGCCAAGGTCGACGTCAAGGGCAAGGTCGACCGCTACGCGCCGGTCACCATCAAAGGCGCCCTCAACCCGTTCAACCCGCTAGCCAGCCTGGACATCGCCACCAGCTTCAAGCGGGTCGAGCTGACCACACTCACCCCCTACTCCGGCAAGTTCGCCGGCTTCCGCATCCGCAAGGGCCGGCTCAACCTCGACCTGCACTACCTGATCACCAATGGCCAGCTGAAGGCTGAAAACAAGGTGGTGGTAGAGCAGCTGCAGTTGGGCGAGAAGGTCGACAGCCCGGACGCAGTGGACCTGCCGATCCGCCTGGCGGTGGCGCTGCTGAAGGACACCGAAGGCAAGATCTCGATCGAGCTGCCGGTGTCCGGCGACCTCAACAACCCGCAGTTCAGCGTGATGCCGATCGTCTGGCAAACCCTGCGCAACCTGGTGTTGCGTGCGGCGCAGGCACCGTTCAAGTTCATTGGCGGGCTGGTTGCCGGCGGTGGCTCGGAAGACCTGGGCAACGTGGCCTTCGCCCCGGGCTCCAGCGAGCTCGGTAGCGACGCCCAGGCATCGCTGGACAAGCTGGCGTCGGCCCTGAAGGAACGCCCGGAACTGCGCCTGGAAATCGAAGGCACCAGCGCCCAGGCCAGTGATGGCCCGCTGATCGCCCAGCAGCGCCTGGAGCGCGAGTACCAGGCCACCTGGTACAAGATCCTGCAGCGTCGCGGTGACAAGGTGCCGGCCAATGCCTCGATGCTGGTGGTCGACGACAGTGACAAACCGGCGATGCTCGAAGGCATCTACCGTAACCGCCTGAAGCAGCAGCCGCCTGCCGAATGGGAGCAACTGGGCCGCGACGAGCGCACCGCCAAGCTGCGCGAGGCGGTGATCAAGTCCTGGGCCGAGAGTACTGCGCTACTGCGCACGCTGGGCCAGGAGCGGGCCAGCAGCATCAAGGATTACCTGGTGGACAAAGGCCAGCTGGAAGATGACCGGGTGTACTTCATCGATACCAACCTGGGCCAGGCCGAGAGCGATGGGCGGGTGGTGACGCCGATGCATCTGGATGCCGAGTAACTTCTACTAGCAGGTCTGGCCTCTTCGCGGGCTTGCCCGCTCCCACAGGGACCGCACACAGTTCAAGGCCTGTGCAGTACCTGTGGGAGCGGCCAAGCCCGCGAAGAGGCCGGTACAGGCTTCACACCAAACGCTGCCCCGACACCGCCGGATGGTACAACGGCTGCACCTTGTTCCCTGCCGGGTCCAACAGGTGGAAGCTGCGCGCCCCGTCACCATGGTTGAACGGCCGGTCCAGCAAGGTCACGCCGTGCGCCTTGAAGTACTGGTACCAGGCTTCCAGCTCCTCCACGCTATCGACGATGAACCCATAGTGGTCCAGGGTCTGCAACCCATTGGCCGCCCCTGCCCCGCGCCCCAGCGACAGGTTGTCGTTACCACAAGTGAGGTACACCAGGTCTTCGTTGGCGCGGTTCAGCACTTCCATGCCCAGCACATCGACGTAGAAGCGTTCACACTCCTCCAGGTTGGGTACCAACAAGGCAATATGACGCAGGCCGTTCAGGCGGCCAGGGCGTGCAGGCAATTCGGACATTGGCGAGGCTCCATTTTTGTATACAATTCATAATAGAATTTAAAACAAAAGGAGAGCCTTGTGTATAGCCTGTTCATCAAGACCCGAGTGAAGCCCGGTTACGCCGATGAATTTCTGACTGCGATCAAGGTCAATGCCGCGGCTTCCGTTGCCAACGAACCTGGCTGCCTGGTGTTCGATGTGTCGCAGGACCGGGCCGACCCGGAGGTGATCTACCTGTACGAGATCTACCGCGATGATGCGGCGTATGACGCGCATACGCAGACTGCGCACTTTCGCGATAGCCGGCCGTTGGTCGAGCCGCTGATCGTCGAGCAGGAATGCTTCGAGAGTGATGTGATTGCGCGTAATCCGGTGTACTAGCCGTCAATGAAAAGCCCCGGCAAATAGCCGGGGCTCGGAGCGAAGGTGGCCAAATCCTTTTGGCCGACGGGACATTCCTTATTCGGCTTTCAGGCCGTCCGACATCACACTCTTGACGCCTTTGATGTTCTTGGTAATACGTACAGCTTCTTCTTTCTGGGACTGAGTCACCGCCACGTCAGACGACAGCGAGACGACACCTTGGCTGGTCTCGACTTTGATGTCGCTGCCTGGAATACCTTTTTCAGTCAGCAGGTCCGCTTTCACTTTGGTGGTGATCCAGGTGTCAGAACCTTCCTGCTTGGCGTTGTCCACGGTATTGGCGGCCAACATGACTGGAGCCTGGGTTGGCTCTGCAGCGAATGCGCCGTTAGCCATGGTCAGGGTCAGGGCGGTAGCAGTAGCGGCAGCAATGGCGAACTTCTTCATGTGAGTCACTCCTGTTTTTCGAAAGGTCTGCGCCGTATGTCCTGGCGTCAGATATGAAGGTAGTTGCACGCGCTGTGCCAGCTTTTCCGCTTCGCCTGTTTCCTTTAAAATCAATAAGTTAGCGAAAAACCAGCATTCCCGTCGTCGTGCATTTTGCAATCTGCACGGTAAACCTGCATGCAAGATGCAAGTCCGCAAAAGGTTCCCTTTCGCCCATGAAAAAAGGGCCCCGAAGGGCCCTTTTCCTGTTGCGTGGCAGTCGCTTAGACGCCCGAGGCCTTGGCCGCGGCAACGTCCTTGATCGACAGCTTGATACGGCCGCGGTTGTCCACGTCCAGTACCAGCACTTCGACTTCCTGGCCTTCTTTCAGGATGTCGGTGACTTTCTCGACGCGAGCATCGCTCAGCATGGAGATGTGCACCAGGCCGTCCTTGCCAGGCAGGATGTTGACGAAGGCACCGAAGTCGACGATGCGCTCGACCTTGCCGACGTAGATCTTGCCGATCTCGGCCTCGGCGGTGATGCCCAGGATGCGCTGCTTGGCAGCCTCTGCCGCTTCCTTGGTTTCGCCGAAGATCTTGATCGAGCCGTCGTCTTCGATGTCGATCGAAGCCTTGGTCTCTTCGCAGATGGCGCGAATGGTGGCACCACCTTTACCGATGACGTCACGGATCTTGTCGGTGTCGATCTTCATCGCGATCATGGTCGGGGCGTTGGCCGACAGCTCGCTACGCGACTGGGCGATGATCTGGTTCATCTGGCCGAGGATGTTCAGGCGCGCTTCCAGGGCCTGGCCCAGGGCGATTTCCATGATCTCTTCGGTGATGCCGTTGATCTTGATGTCCATCTGCAGCGCAGTAACACCCTTGGCGGTACCGGCTACCTTGAAGTCCATGTCGCCCAGATGGTCTTCGTCACCCAGGATGTCGGTCAGGACGGCGAACTTGTCACCTTCCTTGACCAGGCCCATGGCGATACCGGCAACCGGTGCCTTCATCGGTACACCGGCGTCCATCAGGGCCAGGGAAGCACCACAGACCGAAGCCATGGAGCTGGAACCGTTGGATTCGGTGATTTCCGATACCACGCGGATGGTGTACGGGAAGTCGCTGTCGCTCGGCAGCATGGCCTGCACGCCACGACGGGCCAGGCGGCCGTGGCCGATTTCACGACGGCCGGCGCCGCCCATGCGGCCGCACTCACCCACCGAGAATGGCGGGAAGTTGTAGTGCAGCATGAACGGGTCTTTCTTCTCGCCTTCCAGGGTGTCCAGCAGCTGGGCGTCACGGGCAGTACCCAGGGTCGCGACGACCAGGGCCTGGGTTTCGCCACGGGTGAACAGCGCCGAACCGTGGGTCTTCGGCAATACGCCGACTTCGATGTTCAGCGGGCGGACAGTGCGGGTGTCACGGCCGTCGATACGCGGTTTGCCGTTGACGATGTTCTCGCGGACGGTGCGGTATTCCAGCTCGCCGAAGATGTCCTTGATGGCGCTGGCGGACGGGCCGGTCTCTTCGTTGCTCAGACGGGCAACAGCCTCGTCGCGCAGCTGGCCCAGGCGGTTGTAACGGTCAGCCTTCTGGGTGATGGTGTAGGCCTGCGAAACGGCTTCGCCGAACTCGCCACGCACCAGGTTCATCAGCTCGACGTTGGCTGGGGCTGGCTGCCAGTCCCAGGTCGGCTTGCCGGCTTCGGCGGCCAGTTCCTTGACGGCCTGGATCACGGCCTGGAATTCGTCGTGGGCGAACAGTACGGCGCCCAGCATCTGGTCTTCGGTCAGCTCTTTGGCTTCCGATTCAACCATCAGTACAGCGTCGGAGGTACCGGCAACGACCATGTCCAGGCTCGAGGCAGCCAGTTGCTCGTAGGTCGGGTTCAGCAGGTAGCCGGTGCTTTCGTGGAAGGCAACGCGAGCGGCGCCGATCGGGCCTTCGAACGGAATGCCGGAAATGGCCAGGGCAGCCGAGGTACCGATCATCGCAGCGATGTCCGGGTCGGTCTTCTTGCTGGTGGAAACCACGGTGCAGACGACCTGCACTTCGTTCATGAAGCCTTCCGGGAACAGCGGACGGATCGGACGGTCGATCAGGCGCGAGGTCAGGGTCTCTTTCTCGGAAGGACGGCCTTCACGCTTGAAGAAGCCACCCGGGATCTTGCCGGCGGCGTAGGTCTTTTCCTGGTAGTGGACCGACAACGGGAAGAAACCCTTGCCTGGATCGGCCTGTTTGGCGCCTACCACAGTCACCAGCACGGTGACGTCGTTGTCGACGGTCACCAGCACGGCGCCGGTTGCCTGACGGGCAATACGGCCCGTTTCGAGAGTAACGGTCGATTGACCGAACTGGAAAGTCTTGATTACCGGGTTCACGGTTTCCTACCTTTTTCAGTGGCTCTTGGGGGAACTGGTTTCTTGCGAATTCTTGGGCAGAACGGGGAATCGGCCCCATTGACCGTCCAGATACAACACGAGGCTGGGAGCCTGGCACCAAGCGGAAAATCCGCTCAGCATTGCCAGGCTGCCAACCTCGGAGATACGCGTGGCGTGTCCAACGGCAGCACTGCAAAACAGCCCTGCCGAAGCCTGCGACACGCCATGCACACCACTGGCCAGGCCGCTATTAGCGACGCAGACCCAGGCGACCGATCAGGGCGCTGTAACGAGTGGTGTCTTTGCCCTTCAGGTAGTCCAGCAGCTTACGACGCTGGTTGACCATACGAATCAGACCACGACGGGAGTGGTGGTCTTTGTCGTTGGCCTTGAAGTGGCCTTGCAGCTTGTTGATGTTGGCGGTCAGCAGAGCAACCTGCACTTCCGGGCTACCGGTATCGCCGGCGGCTTGCTGGTATTCGGCAACGATCTGAGCTTTTTCTTCAACGCTGAGGGCCATTTGGCTTCTCCTGATAACGGATCCCGCATGCGGGGTCCAATAGGCCAGGGACAAATCCCTGTATTAATAAAAAAGGTGTGACCGTGCCTACTGACAGCCACCCTTGGTGCCGTGGGGCCCGGCAACTGCCTGGCCCCGCGGTTTCGGTCATTCCGACCGAATCAGCCGACGCGGCGCAATGCGCCCGTCTTCGCTCACTTCACCGATACCGATGAAGCGTGCATTGTGATCCTGTACCCGGACCATGCCAAATTGTGGCGCGTCCGGCGCGCGTACCGCCTGCCCATGCAGCCAGTAGAACGCACTGTGTTCGGACAGGCACACCAGCGGCCAGTCCTGCAGGCCGCTGTCCGAGGGCATGAGGAAGCGGTCGAGCGCTTCGTTGCCGCCTTCGGCGTGGGCCTGTTCGAGTTCCTCGAGGGTGACCGTCTGTGCCAGCGCGAAAGGCCCGGCCTGGGTCCTGCGCAGCTCGGCGACATAGGCGCCGCAGCCAAGGGCCTCGCCGATATCCTCCACCAGGGTACGGATATAGGTGCCTTTGCTGCATCCTACGCTCAACCGTGCACGGGTGCCTTCGCACTCGAGCAACTCCAAGCGGCCAATAGTAACAGAACGCGCCTCGCGCTCCACTACCTCTCCTGCACGTGCCAGCTTGTACAGCGGCTGGCCGTCACGCTTGAGCGCCGAGTACATCGGCGGTATCTGGCTGATCTGGCCACGAAAACGCGGCAGCAGGGCCTCGATGTCGGCGCGACCAACGGTCACCTCGCGGGTCTGCAGCACCTCACCTTCGGCATCACCGGTGTTGGTAGTCTGCCCCATCTGCATGACCGTTTCGTAGCCCTTGTCGGAATCGAGCAGGTACTGCGAAAACTTGGTCGCTTCGCCGAAGCACAGCGGCAACACGCCGGTTGCCAGCGGGTCGAGGCTGCCGGTATGGCCGGCTTTTTCCGCATTGAGCAGCCAGCGCACCTTTTGCAGGGCGGCGTTGGAGGTGAAGCCCAGCGGCTTGTCGAGCAGGATGATGCCGCTGACGTTGCGGCGGATACGTTTGACCTGGGCCACCGCTTACTCCTCGGCGTCCGGCTTGTCGGCATCCTTGTGCAGACGGTCTTCGGCGACCGCGCGCTCGATCAGTGCCGACAGGTGGACACCGCGGCTGACGCTTTCGTCGAAGTGGAAATGCAGTTGCGGCACGCTGCGCAGCTGCATCGAGCGGCCCAGGTGCAGGCGCAGGAAGCTGGCGGCGCTGTTCAGGGCCTTGAGCGACTGCTGCACTGCGTCTGGCGTTTCTTCGCCCATGACGGTGATGAAGACCTTGGCATGGCCTAGGTCGCGGCTGACATCCACAGCGGTGATGGTGACCAGACCGACGCGGGGGTCCTTGACTTCACGGCGGATCAGCTCGGCCAGCTCGCGCTGCATCTGATCACCGATACGTTGGGTACGGCTGTATTCTTTGGCCATTCTTGCTACCTGTAACTTAAAGCGGCAAACGCCCGGTCAGGCTGATGCCTGACCGGGCGCTACCTACTGAGGCACTGCCCACCGCCCTGCGGCGGGGGCTGGCGCCCTGCTCACCCTTAAAGGGTACGAGCAACCTGGACTTTCTCGAAGACTTCGATCTTGTCGCCGACCTTGACGTCGTTGTAGCTCTTCACGCCAATACCGCACTCCATGCCGTTACGCACTTCGGAGGCGTCGTCCTTGAAGCGACGCAGCGACTCCAGTTCACCTTCGAAGATCACAACGTCTTCGCGCAGTACGCGGATCGGACGGTTGCGGTACACGGTACCCTCGATGACCATACAGCCAGCGATGGCGCCGAACTTCGGCGAACGGAACACGTCACGTACTTCGGCGACACCCAGGATGTTCTCGCGAACATCGCTGCCGAGCATGCCGGTCAGGGCCTTCTTGACGTCTTCGATGATGTCGTAGATCACGTTGTAGTAACGCATATCCAGACCTTCCTGCTCGACGATCTTGCGCGCGCCGGCATCGGCACGCACGTTGAAGCCGAACAGTACTGCATTCGAAGCCAGCGCCAGGTTGGCGTCGCTCTCGGTGATACCACCGACGCCGCCACCGATCACGCGTACCTGAACTTCGTCGTTGCCCAGGCCCGACAGCGAACCCTGCAGTGCTTCCAGGGAACCACGCACGTCGGTCTTGAGGACGATGTTGAGGGTCTTCTTCTCTTCCTGACCCATGGTCTCGAAGATGTTTTCCAGCTTGCCGGCGTGAGCACGGGCCAGCTTGACCTCGCGGTACTTGCCTTGACGGAACAGGGCAACCTCACGGGCCTTCTTCTCGTCGGCAACCACGGACAGCTCGTCACCGGCTTCCGGGGTACCGTCCAGGCCGAGGATCTCGACCGGGATCGACGGGCCGGCTTCCTTCACAGGCTTGCCGTTCTCGTCGAGCATGGCGCGCACGCGGCCATAGTTGGAACCGCACAGGACCATGTCGCCCTGACGCAGGGTACCGTCCTGAACCAGGATGGTCGCCACCGGGCCACGGCCCTTGTCCAGGCGCGATTCGACAACCACGCCACGACCTGGAGCGGTCGGGGTAGCGGTCAGCTCGAGGATCTCGGCCTGTAGCAGGACAGCTTCGAGCAGTTCGTCGACGCCGGTACCCATCTTCGCCGAAACCTTGACGAACGGAGTGTCACCACCCCAGTCCTCGGAGGTCACGCCTTCGACGGCCAGCTCGTTGCGGATGCGATCGATATCGGCACCCGGCTTGTCGATCTTGTTCACCGCAACCACCAGCGGAACGCCAGCTGCCTTGGCATGCTGAACGGCTTCGCGGGTTTGCGGCATCACGCCGTCGTCCGCCGCCACCACCAGGATGACGATGTCGGTAGCCTTGGCACCACGGGCACGCATTGCGGTGAACGCAGCGTGGCCTGGGGTATCGAGGAAGGTGACCATGCCGCGGTCGGTTTCCACGTGGTAGGCACCGATGTGCTGGGTAATACCACCGGCTTCGCCAGCGGCAACCTTGGCACGACGGATGTAGTCGAGCAGCGAGGTCTTGCCGTGGTCAACGTGACCCATGACGGTAACGACCGGCGCACGCGATTCGACTTCACCTTCGAACTTCAGCGATTCGGCCAGGGAGTCTTCCAGGGCGGTATCGCTGACCAGGGTCACTTTGTGGCCCAGTTCTTCGGCGACCAGCTGAGCGGTTTCCTGGTCGAGCACCTGGTTGATGGTGACCGGGGTACCCAGCTTGAACATGAACTTGACCACTTCAGCGGCCTTGACCGACATCTGTTGGGCCAGTTCCGAGACGGTGATGGTCTCGCCGATGGTCACGTCACGGATGACTGGACCGGTCGGGTTCTGGAAGCCGTGCTGGTTGCGCTTCTTCAGCTTGCTCTTGCCACCGCGGCCACGGCGTACGCCATCGCTCTCTTCATCGGTGGTGCGCGGTGCGGCACGAGGAGTCGGAGCCTTTTCCTTCTCCTTGACCTTGACCTTGATCGACACGCGCGGGGCCTCGCCACGACGCTCGCCACCACGACGGTCTTCGTCACGGGTGCGGCCTTCGTTGCGACGGGCTTCGTCCTTCTTGCGCTCGGCAGCACGGGCTGCGGCGTCTTCGGACGCCGGGGCGTCGGCAACTACCGGGGCCGGGGCAGCGGCAGGCGCCGCCTCTGGCTTGGCGGCAGGCGCAGGGGCTGCAGCAGCGGTATCGGCGGCCTGACGGCGAGCCTGCTCTTCGTTGCGCTGGCGAACTTCGGCCTCGACCTTCTCGCGAGCGGCATTTTCAGCCGCGCGGCGCTCATCCAGTTCACGCTTCTGCTCAGCCTGGATTTCTTCCGGGCTGCGCTGCACGAATACTTTCTTCTTGCGTACTTCTACGCTGATGCTCTTGCTACCGGCGACACGCAGGGTGCTGGTGGTTTTGCGCTGCAAGGTAATCTTGCGCGGTTCTTCCGCCTTGCTCTTGTGGCTGCTCTTCAAATGAGTCAGCAAGGTCTGCTTCTCATTGTCGGTCACTACCTGACCGGCGTCGGTGTGCGGCAGACCTGCCTCACGCATCTGCTGCAGCAGGCGCTCTACCGGTGCCTCGACCTCTTGGGCCAGTTCTTTCACCGTGACTTGCGTCATGCACTTCTCTCCTCAGGCCGCGCCTAATTACTCGAACCAGTGGGCTCGGGCGGCCATGATCAACTTGCCGGCACGCTCTTCGTCGATGCCGTCGATGTCGAGCAGATCGTCGATCGACTGCTCGGCCAGGTCTTCGCGGTTAACCACGCCGCGCACCGCCAGTTCCGCCGCCAGGTCCTTGTCCATGCCCTCGAGGGAGAGCAGGTCGTCAGCCGGATGGGCGTCTGCCAGTTTTTCTTCGGTAGCGATGGCCTTGGTCAACAAACGGTCCTTGGCTCGAGCGCGGAGCTCGTTGACGATATCTTCGTCAAAGCCATCGATGTTGAGCATTTCTTCCAACGGTACGTAGGCAATTTCTTCGAGGCTGGTGAAGCCTTCGTCGACCAGCACTTGGGCCAGCTCCTCGTCGACTTCCAGTTCATCGATGAAATTGCGCAGGATGTCACCGGTTTCGGCCTGCTGCTTGGCCTGGATGTCCTTCTCGGTCATCACGTTCAGGGTCCAGCCGGTCAGCTGACTGGCCAGGCGAACGTTCTGACCGCCACGACCAATGGCCTGGGCCAGGTTGTCCTCGGCAACGGCGATGTCCATGGCATGGGCATCTTCATCAACGATGATCGCCGCGACTTCAGCCGGCGACATGGCGTTGATGACAAACTGCGCCGGGTTATCGTCCCACAGGACGATATCCACACGCTCACCACCCAGCTCCCCGGATACGGCCTGGACGCGCGAACCACGCATGCCGATGCAGGCGCCTTGCGGGTCGATGCGCTTGTCCTTGGAGCGGACGGCGATCTTGGCTCGCGAACCCGGATCACGGGAGGCAGCCATGACTTCGATGAGGCCTTCGGCAATTTCCGGCACTTCGATGCGGAAAAGCTCGATCAGCATCTGTGGCGCGGTGCGCGACAGGATCAGCTGAGGGCCACGGTTCTCGGTGCGAATTTCCTTGAGCAGCGCACGCAGGCGCACGCCAACACGGAAGGTCTCACGCGGAATGATGTCTTCGCGGGCCAGCAGGGCCTCTGCGTTGTTGCCCAGGTCAACGATGACGTTGTCGCGGGTAACCTTTTTGACGGTACCGGAGATGATCTCGCCAACGCGCTCGCGGTAGGCATCGACCACCTGGGCACGCTCGGCCTCACGGACCTTCTGCACGATGACCTGCTTGGCGGTCTGGGCGGCGATACGACCGAACTCGATGGACTCGATCTTCTCTTCGATCACGTCACCGACCTTGGCTTCAGGGTGGGTTTCGTGAATCTTGCTCAACCAGGTCTCGATCGCCGGATCATCAAGATCGGCTTCGTCGACCACGGTCCAGCGACGGAAGGTCTCGTAGCTACCGGTGTGGCGGTTGATTTCCACACGCAGGTCGACTTCGTCCTCAAAACGTTTTTTGGTTGCAGTGGCCAGTGCCACTTCCAGCGCTTCGAAAATGACGCCGGGCGGTACACCTTTTTCGTTGGATACCGATTCAACAACCAGCAGTACTTCTTTGCTCATCGTACGCCTCGCCTTGCGCAAGCCATTGGGCCCGGATAGTCCGCCGGGCCCGGCACGTCTCAGTCAAAACTGGGAATAATATTGGCCTTGTCGATCGAGTCGATCGGCAACAGGAACTCTTGATTGTCCACCTGGACCACCACATCCTGCTCCTCCACACCGCGGAGAAGGCCCTGGAAGTTACGACGACCCTCGAAGGGTGAGCGCAGCTTGATCTTCACTTGTTCGCCGGCATGCGAGGCAAACTGTTCCAGAGTGAACAGTGGGCGATCCATGCCTGGAGAAGACACCTCGAGGGTGTATTCACTGCTGATTGGATCTTCCACATCGAGAATTGCGCTGGCCTGACGGCTGACCGCTTCGCAGTCGTCCACCAGGATGCCGCCTTCCTTGTCGATGTAGATGCGCAGTACCGAATGCTTACCCTGGGAAACGTATTCGATCCCCCAGCATTGATAGCCCAGACCCTCGACAACCGGGGCCAACAAGGCCTGCAACTGTTCTAGCTTGCTCGACACCTGAACCCCCTCGTGCATGCTGTGCAAATAAAAAATGGGCGAAGCGCCCATCCCTGAAAGCGCCGTTGGACAACGACGCCGAAAACTGTTCGGTTAGCAAAAAGCCCCTGAAAAGGGGCTCCGCTGAAGCTGGTTGCGGGGGCTGGATTTGAACCAACGACCTTCGGGTTATGAGCCCGACGAGCTACCAAGCTGCTCCACCCCGCGACAAAGCTGGGGCAAAAGTATAAGACCGAACCCTCCTGAGGGTCAAATCCGAACCTTCACCTGCAAGAAAGCCCGCTAAAGCGGGCTCTCAAGCTTTAATTGGTACCGAGAAGGGGACTCGAACCCCTACACCCTATGGGCACAACCACCTCAAGGTTGCGTGTCTACCAATTCCACCACCTCGGCAATACTACTACTTGAAACCCGTTACTTCTGCTCTTGTGCTGGAGGAGGTACATCACCCGTATTAGGAGTGGTTTCGCTCTTCTGCTGCTGGAGCACCGGTACATCATCATTAACTGCCGGTTTCTGCGGCTCTTTCACTTCTAGCACTGCTGGATCTGGAAGACCTGCTTGGCTAAGCTGGTGAGCTTGTTGCTTCGCGAAGTATCCTAACCCAAGTGCTGTCAAAAAGAAAGTGGCAGCGAGTATAGCAGTTAATTTACTCAGGAACGTTGCAGAGCCCTGGCTCCCGAACACGGTATTTGAAGCACCCGCGCCGAAAGATGCACCTGCTTCCGCACCTTTACCCTGTTGCAACAGAACCAGCACTACAAGCGACAGCGCTGCCAACAGATGAAAAACAACGATGACTGTTTCCAGCATTTGTTCAGTTTCCTGCGGCGCGACAAATTGCACCGAATTCGTCTGCGTTCAGGGAAGCTCCACCAATGAGCCCCCCATCGATATCCGGCATGCCGAACAGTTCGGCCGCATTGGCCGCCTTCACGCTGCCGCCGTAGAGCAACTGCACCTTCGCAGCCACTTCAGCATCTTCTGCCGCCAGCTGGCCGCGGATGGCTGCATGCACATCCTGGGCCTGCTGTGGCGTGGCCGTAAGGCCAGTGCCAATGGCCCATACAGGCTCATAGGCAATTACTGCATTGGCAAAAGCCTTAACACCGAATGCCTCGATGATACTGCTTAGTTGACGCCCGACAACTTCGAGCGTTTTGCCGGCCTCGCGCTCTTCAAGGGTTTCCCCGATGCAAAGCACTGGCTTCAAACCTTTGGCTTGGGCCGCTGCAAACTTGCGATTGAGCACTTCGTCGGTTTCACCAATGATCTGGCGACGCTCCGAATGGCCAATCAACACCAACTTGCAGCCTGCTTCAACCAGCTGTTCCGGAGCAACTTCTCCGGTCAGCGCACCCTGTTCGGGTTGTACTGCAGAATTCTGTGCGCCGACAGTAATTTCCTTGCCTGCCAGGCCATCGATCACTTGATTGATGAACAAGGCCGGTGGAAACACCGCGACTTCCACTCCGCTCGGCAAGGCCAGATTTCTCAAGCCTTCGGTCAGCTCAGCGACGCTAGCGCGGGTACCGTGCATCTTCCAGTTACCAGCTACCATAGGGCGACGCATGCTTTACCTCGTCGGTCAAAGTGGGCGCAGATAGTACCCAACCCTATCTGCGCTGGCAAGCGCCTTCAGACACAAACTTCGCCGACCAGTTTGGCCAACGCTTCTGCGTGCGCACGCACCTGGCTTTCGTCCTCGCCCTCGACCATCACCCGCACCAACGGCTCGGTACCGGATTTGCGCAGCAGCACGCGGCCGCGGCCGGCCAAGGCCTCGGTCACCTTGGCACTGGCTTCCTTGACCTCCGGGTGCTCCAGCGGGTCGACCTTGCTGGCGCCATAGCGCACATTGATCAGCACCTGCGGGCACTTGCGCAGGGCCTGACGAGCCTGGGCCAGGGTTTCGCCACGACGTTTGAGTGCCATCAGCACCTGCAGCGCAGCGATGATCGCGTCACCAGTGGTGGTGTGATTGCAGCACACGACGTGCCCAGAGTTTTCACCACCGACCAGCCACTCACGCTCCAGCAGCTCGGCCATGACATAACGGTCACCGACCTTGGCCCGCACGAACGGGATATCCAGCTCCTTCAGCGCAAGCTCCAGGCCCAGGTTACTCATCAGCGTGCCCACTACCCCGCCCTGCAGCTTGCCCCGCTCCTGCATATCGCGGGCGATAATGAACAGCAGTTCGTCACCATCGACGATGGCGCCGGTGTGGTCGACCATCAGCACGCGGTCGCCATCACCGTCGAAGGCGATGCCCAGGTCGGCATGACCGACCAGCACGGCAGCCTGCAGCGATTCGATGTGAGTCGAACCACAGCCTTCGTTGATGTTCAGGCCGTCGGGCTGGGCATGCAGCACGGTCACGTCGGCACCCAGCTCGCGGAACACGCTTGGCGCGACCTTGTAGGTGGCGCCATGGGCGCAATCGACCACCAGCTTGAGGCCGTCGAAGCTGGTGCTGCTCGGCACGCTGCTCTTGCAGAACTCGATGTAGCGGCCGGCGGCATCGTTGATGCGCGAAACCTTGCCCAGCTTGCCCGACTCGACAACGGTCATCGGCTGGTCGAGCAATTCCTCGATCATCAGCTCGACTTCGTCCGGCAGCTTGGTCCCCTGGCCCGAGAAGAACTTGATGCCGTTGTCATCGTGCGGGTTGTGCGAGGCGCTGATGACGATGCCGGCTTCGGCGTGGAAGGTACGCGTCAGGTAGGCGATGGCCGGCGTAGGCATCGGCCCGAGCAGCATCACGTCGGCACCTGCCGCGGACAGGCCGGCTTCGAGTGCGGACTCGAACATGTAGCCGGAAATACGCGTGTCCTTGCCAACCAGCACCCGGCAGTGGCCTTGCTTGCGGAAGGCCATGCCGGCCGCCCAACCAAGCTTCAGCATGAAGTCAGGCGTGATCGGGTATTCGCCGACACGGCCACGAATGCCGTCGGTACCAAAGTATTTTCTGCTCATAGGGACTCCAATGTTCTTATTCGGCGTTTTGCACCGCAGCGATCATGCGCACCACATCAACGGTTTCGGCCACGTCATGGACACGAAGGATGCTCGCCCCCTTGGTCATGGCCAACGCCGCTAGCGCGAGGCTGCCGTACAACCGCTCGCCGACCGGACGTTCCAGCGTCAGGCCGATCATGCTCTTGCGTGAAACACCCACCAGCAGCGGGCGCCCAAGGCGATAGAGCGCTTCCATATGCTTGAACAGGCTCAGGTTGTGCGCCAGTGTCTTGGCGAAACCGAAGCCCGGATCAAGGATGATTCTGTTTGCGTCGATGCCCGCCGCAGCGCAGGCGGCCATTCGCTGCTCAAGGTAACGCGTAACGTCGGCGGTCACATCTTCGTAATGTGGGTCGTCCTGCATGTTACCCGGCTCGCCGCGCATGTGCATGAGGCATACCGGCAGGCCGGTATCCGCGGCAGCGTCCAGGGCGCCATCGCGCTCCAGGGCTCGCACGTCGTTGATCAGCCCGGCACCGAGGCGCGCCGATTCACGCATGACCGCCGGGGTGGAGGTATCGACCGAGATGACCACATCGAGGCGGCTGTTGATCGCCTCGACCATGGGGGCTACCCGCTCCAGCTCCTCGGTCACCGATACCGCGCGCGCGCCCGGACGCGTGGACTCGCCGCCGATGTCGATCAGCGTGGCGCCTGCGGTAACCATCGCTTCGGCATGACGCAACGCCTCGTCGCGCTGGTTGAAGCGCCCGCCATCGGAGAAGGAATCAGGGGTGATATTGAGAATACCCATGACATGGGTACGCGACAAATCAAGAACCCGGTTGCCGCAAGGCAACCGGGTCGGGTACTGCGCTGAGCTCATAGATGCCCTTAGTGTTGAGCCGCTGGACCGCCGATCGGCGATTCCGGGCGATCACCCTGGGCTGCAGGCTTGCCCGAAGCCGAGTCATCATCCCAGTCGCGCGGTTCGCGGGGGGTACGGCCGGCCATGATATCGTCAATCTGCTCGGCGTCGATGGTCTCGTACTTCATCAGCGCTTCGGCCATGGCATCGAGCTTGTCACGGTTGTCGGTGAGCAACTGCTTGGCCGTGGCGTAGCACTGGTCGATGATGCTGCGCACTTCCGAGTCGATCAGCTTGGCGGTTTCGCCGGAAACGCTGGCGTGCTGGCTGGCAGCACTGCGGCCCAGGAACACCTCGCCTTCTTCCTCGGCGTACATCAGCGGGCCGAGTTTTTCGGAAAGGCCCCACTTGGTCACCATGTTTCGGGCGATCTGGCTGGCACGCATGATGTCGTTGGACGCGCCGGTAGTGACACCGTCGAAGCCCAGGGTCATTTCTTCGGCAATACGGCCGCCGTACAGCGAACAGATCTGGCTGATCAGTGCGCGCTTGGACAGGCTGTAGCGGTCTTCTTCCGGCAGGAACATGGTCACGCCCAGGGCACGACCGCGCGGAATGATCGAAACCTTGTAGACCGGATCGTGCTCAGGCACCAGGCGACCGACAATGGCGTGGCCAGCCTCGTGATAGGCAGTGTTCTGCTTCTCTTTCTCGGACATGACCATGGTCTTGCGCTCGGCGCCCATCATGATCTTGTCCTTGGCCAGCTCGAACTCTTTCATTTCGACCAGGCGCTTGTTGGCGCGCGCGGCAAACAGCGAGGCCTCGTTGACCAGGTTGGCCAGGTCTGCACCGGAGAAGCCAGGGGTACCACGGGCAATGACCGCCGGGTTGACGTTCTCGCCGACCGGCACCTTGCGCATGTGCACCTTGAGGATCTGCTCGCGACCACGAATGTCCGGCAGGCCAACCACCACCTGGCGGTCGAAGCGGCCGGGGCGCAGCAGAGCCGGGTCGAGCACGTCCGGACGGTTGGTAGCGGCGATGACGATGATGCCATCGTTCATTTCGAAGCCGTCCATCTCCACCAGCAACTGGTTGAGGGTTTGCTCACGCTCGTCGTGACCGCCACCCATGCCGGCGCCACGGTGGCGACCAACGGCGTCGATCTCGTCGATGAAGATGATGCACGGGGCGTGCTTCTTGGCCTGCTCGAACATGTCGCGCACACGGCTGGCACCGACACCGACGAACATTTCCACGAAGTCCGAACCGGAGATGGTGAAGAACGGCACCTTCGCCTCGCCGGCGATGGCCTTGGCAAGCAAGGTCTTACCGGTACCGGGCGGGCCGACCATCAGCACGCCACGCGGGATACGGCCGCCCAGGCGCTGGAACTTGCCCGGGTCGCGCAGGAACTCGACCAGCTCGCCAACCTCTTCCTTGGCTTCGTCGCAACCTGCAACGTCGGCCAGGGTGGTCTTGACCTGGTCTTCGGACAGCAGGCGCGCCTTGCTCTTGCCGAAGCTCATCGGCCCGCCCTTGCCGCCCGCGCCGCCCTGCATCTGGCGCATGAAGAACATGAACACGGCGATGATCACCAGGATCGGGAAGCTCGCCACCAGCAGCTGGGTCCAGATGCTCTGCTGCTCAGGCTGCTTGCCTTCGACGATGACGTGGTTGTCGACCAGGTCGCCGATCAGGCCGTTGTCGGTAATGGCCGGGCGAACGGTCTTGAAATTGTCGCCGTCGGCGCGCTTGCCGGTAATGATGTAGCCGTCGACGGTCACACGCTCGACCTTGCCATCCTTGACCTGCTGGATGAAGTCGGAATAGTTGAGGGTCTGCGGCTCGTTAGGGCTGGAGAAGTTGTTCATCACTGTCACCAGGACAGCTGCGATGATCAACCACAGGATCAGATTCTTTGCCATGTCGTTCAATTCGCTACCCTCTGAGGTCGGCGCACGACGCAGCCGTTCCTCGCATGATATTCATCGCCCTAACTTACTACATTACCTACGCAGCCGCAGGCACCGTCTGTAACCCTTTGTGAAAGCTAGACTACACGAAGTTCGGACGATCCTGACGCAGCGGCCGATTGGAAATAACTATCGGCCACCACGCTTCACGCCTTTCATGCCCCTTTGAAACCCCTGCCCAGCAGGTACTGCTCGCGGGAACGGTCACGCGACGACGACGGCTTGCGCATCTGTACCTTGTCGAACTTGCTGCGCACGTCCTTGAGGTACACGTCAAAACCTTCGCCCTGGAAAATCTTGATCAGGAAATCGCCGCCGGGCTTTAGCACGCGGGTTGCCAGATCGAGGGCCAGCTCGCAGAGGAACATGGCACGCGGCATGTCCACCGCAGGCGTACCACTCATATTGGGGGCCATGTCGGAAATCACAAGGTCCACGTGCGAATCGCCGACGGCCTCGAGAATGCGCTGCAGCACTTCATCATGGGTGAAATCGCCCTGGATGAAGGTCACATCGGGGATCGAGTCCATCTCCAGGATGTCGGAAGCGATCAGGCGGCCCTGGCCACCAATCAGACGACTGGTCACCTGCGACCAGCCACCAGGAGCCGCGCCGAGGTCGATCACGCTCATGCCTGGGCGGATCAGCCGGTCCTTTTCCTGGATCTCCAGCAATTTGTAGCTCGCACGCGAACGGTAGCCATCCTTTTGTGCCTGTTTCACAAAAGGATCGTTGAAATGCTCTCGCAGCCAGTTTGCGCTGCTTTTGGAACGTTGTACCACGGGGCACCTCGATGATATGCGTCGTGATTGACTGGGCGGAGCCGGTGGCCCTCGGGTAAAATGCCGGTCAATTTTACAGAATCAGACGGAAAGGGTCAGATTATGCCGCTCAATAACGAGCAGAAGAAGCAATACAAGTCCATTGGTCATGACCTGAAGCCGGTCCTGATCGTTGCTGGCAACGGTTTGAATGAAGGCGTCATCGCCGAACTGGAGCGCGCCCTGGTCGACCATGAGCTGATCAAGGTCGAAATTCGCTCGGAAGACCGCGAAGAGCGGGCCGAGACCATTGCCGAACTGTGCAAGGCCGGCCGTGCCGAACTGGTGCAGACCATTGGCAAGAAAGCCCTGATCTACCGCAAGAACCCACAGCCGAACAAGCAGCTGTCCAATATCCACCGTTACAAGTAACGGCACGGGGGCTGCTGCGCAGCCCATCGCCGGCAAGCCAGCTCCCACAGGTACGGCGCATGGCCTGAATTCGATGCGGTCGGTGTGGGAGCCGGCTTGCCGGCGATGGGCCGCAAAGCGGCCCCAGCGATCTCGAGCCGTTTAGCGGCGCACCTTGACCGGAACCGGCTGGGCCACCAGCACGATGCCGGAAAAGCCCAGCACCAGGAAACAGAGCAGCTGCCAGCGCTCGCCAACGGAAATACCGTAGCGCAAGGTGTAATACCCCACGCATGCACCGAAGCCGAGCAACAGCATCTGGCCACGGAACTGCTGCCACCAGGCTGACAGGCCGTCCACCCTTGCCAGCACCGCCAGCTGGGTCAACAAGCCAAGCAGCGCCACACCGATCAACCAGCGGTCGATCTGCCCGGCGATATCCTGCACCAGCAGCGGCGCCAGGCCACTGACCTTGAGCGCGGGCACCAGCCCCACGTGAAACACCCACAAGCCACCGACCCAGAAAACCTGGGCCAGCTGCCAGAGGATCCCCTCGAGGGATGGCGCCCGCAGGCGCCGGTCAGATGTGCTTGACTTCGACAATCTCGTACTCGACCGTCCCGCTAGGCGTCTTGACGACGACAGTATCACCTTCTTCCTTGCCGATGATGGCACGGGCAATCGGCGCACCGCTCGAGAGCTTGCCCTGCTTCACGTCAGCTTCATCCTCGCCGACGATCTGGTAGGACACCTCTTCATCGGTTTCGGTGTTGGCCAGCACCACGGTGGTACCGAAAATCACCTTGCCGGTGTGAGGGATGGTGGTCACATCGATCACCACCGAGTTCTGCAGGCGGCCTTCGATATCGCGGATACGCGCCTCGACCATGCCCTGCTCTTCACGGGCGGCATGGTATTCGGCGTTTTCCTTGAGGTCGCCCAGTTCGCGCGCTTCGCCGATGGCCTGGCTCAGGCGCGGGCGCTCGGTCTTGCTCAGGAACAGGTGCTCCTCTTCCAGGGCGCGAGCGCCCTGGACGGTCATCGGGTACTTGGTAATGCTCATGCTTTCAGTCCTGCATGCAGATCCTGCAGGCGACGAACGGTCTTTTCCGGACCGAATTTCAGCGCCTCGCAGATGGCTTCACCGGCCGCAATGGTAGTGGTGCAGTAAATCTTGTGCTGCAGCGCATTGCGACGAATCGAGTAGGAATCGGCGATCGACTGGCGGCCTTCGGTGGTGTTGATGATCAACGACACTTCGTCGTTCTTGATCATGTCGACCACGTGCGGGCGACCTTCGGTCACCTTGTTCACACGGCGCACTTTCAGGCCAGCCGCTTCGATAACCTTGGCAGTGCCGGCAGTTGCAACCACTTCGAAGCCCAGGGCGATCAGGTCGCGGGCAACGCCAGCCACTTGCGGCTTGTCGTCGTCACGCACGCTGATGAAGGCGGTACCGCCGGTCGGCAGCACTTCGCTGGCACCCATCTGGGCCTTGGCGAAGGCTTCACCGAAGCTGTCACCGACACCCATGACTTCACCGGTCGATTTCATCTCAGGGCCGAGGATCGGGTCAACCCCCGGGAACTTGGCGAACGGGAAGACGGCTTCCTTGACGCTGTAGAAGTTCGGGATGATTTCCTGGGTGAAGCCCAGCTCTTTGAGGGTTTTGCCGGCCATGACGCGGGCTGCGATCATCGCCAGGGAGGTGCCGATGCACTTGGAGACGAACGGCACGGTACGCGAAGCACGCGGGTTGACTTCGATCACGTAGATCTTGTCGCCCTGCAGGGCAAGCTGCACGTTCATCAGGCCGACCACGCCCAGCTCCAGGGCCATTTTCTTGACCTGTACGCGGACTTCGTCCTGCACTTCCTTGCTCAGCGAGTAAGGTGGCAGCGAGCACGCCGAGTCACCGGAGTGAACGCCGGCCTGTTCGATGTGCTGCATGATCGCGCCGATCACCACGTCGGTGCCGTCGCACACCGCATCCACATCCATCTCGATGGCGCAGTTGAGGAAGTGGTCGAGCAGTACCGGGCTGTCGTTGGACACCTGTACGGCTTCACGCAGGTAGCGCTTGAGCTCGTCCAGTTCGTAGACGATTTCCATGGCACGGCCGCCCAGCACGTACGACGGGCGCACTACCAGCGGGTAGCCGATGCCGCCAGCGGCGCTGATGGCTTCTTCTTCGCTGCGCACGGTGGCGTTTGGCGGCTGCAGCAGGTTCAGACGCTGAACCATCTGCTGGAAGCGCTCGCGGTCTTCGGCGCGGTCGATGGCGTCAGGGCTGGTACCGATGATCGGTACGCCGGCTTCTTCCAGGGCGCGGGCCAGTTTCAGCGGGGTCTGGCCGCCGTAGTGGACGATCACGCCTTTCGGCTTCTCGACGCGGCACACTTCCAGCACGTCTTCCAGGGTCAGCGGCTCGAAGTACAGGCGGTCGGAGGTGTCGTAGTCGGTGGAGACGGTTTCCGGGTTGCAGTTGACCATGATGGTCTCGTAACCGTCTTCACGCAGCGCCAGTGCGGCGTGTACGCAGCAGTAGTCGAACTCGATACCCTGGCCGATACGGTTAGGGCCGCCACCCAGGATCATGATCTTGTCGCGGGTCGACGGGTTGGCCTCGCACTCTTCCTCGTAGGTGGAGTACAGGTAGGCGGTGTCGGTGGCGAACTCGGCAGCGCAGGTGTCGACGCGCTTGTACACCGGGAACACTTCCAGCTTGTGGCGGTGACGGCGCAGGTTCTTGTCGGTGATACCCAGCAGCTTGGCCAGGCGCTGGTCGGAGAAGCCCTTGCGCTTGAGGCGCAGCATGTAGTCCTTGTCGATCGACGACAGGGCCAGGGTCTTGACCTTTTCTTCTTCCTTGATCAGGTCTTCCATCTGCACCAGGAACCACATATCGATGCCGGTCAGGTCGAAGATCTGCTCGCAGGTCATGCCGGCACGCATGGCGTCGGCCACGTACCAGATTCGCTCGGCGCCCGGTACGGTCAGCTCGCGCTTGAGGATGCTGCTGGCTTCAGGGTTGGCCAGGTCGACTTTCGGGTCGAGGCCGCAGGCGCCGACTTCCAGGCCGCGCAGGGCTTTCTGCAGGGACTCCTGGAAGGTACGGCCGATGGCCATGACTTCACCCACGGACTTCATCTGGGTGGTCAGGCGGGCGTCGGCTTTCGGGAATTTCTCGAAGGCGAAACGCGGCAGCTTGGTGACGACGTAGTCGATCGACGGCTCGAAGGACGCCGGGGTGCGGCCGCCGGTGATGTCGTTCTGCAGTTCGTCGAGGGTATAGCCGACAGCCAGCTTGGCAGCGATCTTGGCGATCGGGAAGCCGGTGGCCTTGGAAGCCAGCGCCGAGGAACGCGAAACGCGCGGGTTCATCTCGATCACGACCATGCGGCCAGTGTTCGGGCAGATACCGAACTGCACGTTGGAACCGCCGGTTTCCACACCGATTTCACGCAGCACCGCCAGCGAGGCGTTGCGCATGATCTGGTATTCCTTGTCGGTCAGGGTCTGTGCCGGGGCAACGGTGATCGAGTCACCGGTGTGCACGCCCATCGGGTCGAAGTTCTCGATCGAGCAGACGATGATGCAGTTGTCCTTCTTGTCGCGGACCACCTCCATCTCGTATTCCTTCCAACCGATCAGCGATTCGTCGATCAGCAGTTCCTTGGTCGGCGACAGGTCCAGGCCACGGGCGCAGATTTCTTCGAATTCTTCACGGTTGTAGGCGATACCACCACCGGTGCCGCCCATGGTGAACGACGGACGGATGATGCACGGGAAGCCCAGGCGCTCGAGGACGGCGTTGGCTTCTTCCATGCTGTGGGCGATACCGGAGCGCGGGCACTCCAGGCCGATGTCCTTCATCGCCTTGTCGAAGCGCGAGCGGTCTTCGGCCTTGTCGATGGTGTCGGCGTTGGCACCGATCATTTCCACGCCGAACTTTTCCAGAACGCCGTGGCGCTCCAGGTCCAGGGCGCAGTTCAGTGCAGTCTGGCCACCCATGGTCGGCAGCAGTGCGTCCGGGCGCTCTTTCTCGATGATCTTGGCCACCGACTGCCACTTGATCGGCTCGATGTAGGTGGCGTCGGCCATGGCCGGGTCGGTCATGATGGTGGCCGGGTTGGAGTTCACCAGGATGACGCGGAAACCTTCCTCGCGCAGGGCCTTACAAGCCTGGGCGCCGGAGTAGTCGAATTCGCAGGCCTGGCCGATCACGATCGGGCCAGCGCCGAGAATCAGGATGCTTTTGATGTCTGTACGTTTTGGCATGGTTGTCACTCAAATCCGGGGTCAGTCGGCAAGCCGCTTTGAACAATCTGGGTCAGGCGCTTCCGGGCGCGGCGCAAGCCGGCCCGGGGCCTTGAAGCAGGATGCTCAGCGGCGCTTGGCCATGGCATCGATGAAACGATCGAACAGTGGCGCGACGTCGGTCGGGCCTGGGCTCGCTTCAGGGTGGCCCTGGAAGCTGAACGCGCTCTTGTCGGTACGCTCGATACCCTGCAGGGTGCCGTCGAACAGCGACTTGTGGATGGCGCGGACGTTGCCCGGCAGGGTGGCCTCGTCAACGGCAAAGCCGTGGTTCTGGCTGGTGATCATGACCACACCGGTGTCCAGGTCCTGGACCGGGTGGTTGGCACCGTGGTGGCCGTGGCCCATTTTCACGGTCTTGGCACCAGAAGCCAGGGCCAGCAGCTGGTGGCCCAGGCAGATGCCGAATACCGGGATCTCGGTCTCGAGGATGTCCTTGATCGCCTGGATGGCGTAGTCGCACGGCTCGGGGTCGCCAGGGCCGTTGGACAGGAACACGCCGTCCGGGTTGAGTGCCAGCACTTCGCTGGCCGGGGTCTGGGCCGGCACCACGGTCACGCGGCAGCCACGGGCAACCAGCATGCGCAGGATGTTCAGCTTGACGCCGTAGTCGAAGGCGACCACATGGTAAGGCAGGTCAGCGGCTTCGATGGTCGGGTGGCTGTCGGTCTTCAGCTCCCACACGCTGGAGCGCCACTCGTAGCGTTCCTTGGTAGAAACGACCTTGGCCAGGTCCATGCCCTTCAGGCCCGGGAAGGCGCGGGCAGCGGCGATGGCGGCTTCTTCGCTGATGTTGTCACCGGCGAGGATGCAACCGTTCTGAGCGCCCTTTTCACGCAGGATTCGGGTCAGGCGACGGGTGTCGATGCCAGCGATGGCGACGACGTTGTTGGCCTTGAGGTACTCAGGCAGCGACTGGGTGTTACGCCAGTTGCTGGCCAGCAGCGGCAGGTCACGGATGACCAGGCCAGCGGACCAGACGCGGTTCGACTCGGCGTCTTCCGGGGTAGTACCGGTGTTGCCGATGTGCGGGTAGGTCAGGGTAACGATTTGCTGCGCGTAGGAAGGGTCTGTAAGGATTTCCTGGTAGCCGGTCATAGCGGTGTTGAATACCACCTCACCAACGGTCTGACCGTCGGCACCGATAGCTTCACCGCGGAAAATACTGCCGTCGGCAAGGGCGAGTATGGCTGGCTTTGTCAAGAAGACCTCCCGTAAATCAAGCATGAAAGGGCGATCGCAGGTTGCAAAAAAGCGGAGTGACGTATGGACACGTCACCCCGCTTTCATGTGCTGAATTCAATTCGCTGCGCGCTTTTAGTGGACACACTAAAGCTGTAGCTTACAGAAAAGTGCGTTTTCGGTCTACCGCGGATGTGCCTCTAAAACACATCAATGCGACAGGCTGACATCTGTGCTGGCTTCTTCGCGGGCTTGCCCGCTCCCACAAGGCTCCACAAACCTCAAGGCTTGCGCTATCCCTGTGGGAGCGGGCAAGCCCGCGAAGAAGCCAACACAACTCCAACTGCTTAACGCAGCTCGAGCACATCCTGCATGTCGTACAGGCCAGGCTCACGCCCGTCCAGCCACAGCGCCGCACGCACGGCGCCCTTGGCGAAGGTCATGCGGCTGGAAGCCTTGTGGGTAATCTCGACGCGCTCGCCTTCGGCGGCGAACAGCACGGTATGGTCACCCACCACATCACCGGCACGCACGGTGGCGAAGCCGATGGTCTGACGCTCACGCGCACCGGTCTGCCCTTCACGGCCATACACGGCCACTTCCTGCAGGTTGCGACCCAGCGCCTGGGCAACCACTTCACCCATGCGCAGCGCGGTGCCCGACGGCGCATCGACCTTGTGCCGGTGGTGCGCTTCGAGGATTTCGATATCCACATCGTCACCCAGCACGCGCGCCGCGGTATCCAGCAGCTTCAGGCACAGGTTGACGCCGACGCTGAAGTTGGCGGCGAAGACGATCGGGATTTCCTTGCCGGCTTCGGCCAGCTGCTGCTTCTCTTCTGGAGTGAAGCCAGTGGTGCCGATGACCATGGCCTTGCCCGCCTTGCGGCAGAACGCCAGGTTCTTCAGGGTTACCGAAGGGTGGGTGAAGTCGATCAGCACGTCGAACTCATCGACCACCTTGCTCAGGTCGTCGGAAATCGGCACACCAATACGGCCCAGGGCCGCCAGCTCACCAGCATCAGCCCCTACCAGCGAGCTGTCCGGGCGGTCGATCGCCGCCGTCAGCCCCGCCTGGGGAGCCTGCTGCTGCACGGCTTCGACGAGGGTCTTGCCCATCCGCCCTGCCGCGCCCATCACTGCAATACGTCGCATAGCCATTTCCTTGTCAGAGATCGCCGAAGAAGCGCTTCACGCCATCGAACCAGCCACTGGCCTTGGGCGAGTGGGAGCTATCGCCTTCCAGCGAATCACGCAGCTCTTCGAGCAACTCGCGCTGGCGGCGGCTGAGGTTGACCGGTGTTTCCACCGCCACGCGGCACAGCAGGTCACCCGCACCACCACCGCGCACCGGGGCAACACCCTTGCCGCGCAGGCGGAACTGCTTGCCGGTCTGAGTACCTTCCGGGATCTTCAGCTTCACCCGACCATCGAGGGTCGGCACTTCCAGCTCGCCACCCAGGGCGGCATCGGTGTAGCTGATCGGTACTTCGCAGTACAGGTGCTTGCCATCACGCTGGAAGATCTCGTGCTCACGCACGTTGATCACCACATACAGGTCGCCAGTCGGGCCACCATGGGTACCAGCCTCGCCCTCGCCCGACAGGCGGATGCGGTCGCCGGTATCGACACCTGCCGGCACCTTGACCGACAGCGTCTTGTATTCCTCGACACGACCTTCGCCGTGGCACGAGGTGCAGGGGTCGGTAATGATCTTGCCCTGGCCATGGCAGCGCGGGCAGGTCTGCTGTACCGAGAAGAAGCCCTGCTGCATGCGCACCTGGCCGATACCGCCACAAGTCGGGCAGGTGGACGGGGTCGAACCCTTCTTGGCACCGGAGCCATCGCAAGGCTGGCAGTTGACCAGGGTGGGCACGCGGATGCTGACCGTGGTGCCACGCACCGCCTCTTCCAGGTTCAGTTCCAGGGTGTAGCGCAGGTCGCTGCCGCGCTGGGCGCCGCCACGCGAGCCGCCGCGGCCGCCACCGAAGAAGTCGCTGAACACATCGCCGAAGATGTCGGAGAAGTTGGCACCGCCGAAACCGGCGCCACCGCCACCCATGCTCGGGTCTACACCCGCATGGCCGTATTGGTCGAAGGCCGCACGCTTGCTGGCGTCAGACAGCACTTCGTAGGCCTCGTTGGCCTCCTTGAACTTGTCTTCCGACTCTTTGTCGCCGGGGTTTCGGTCCGGGTGGTACTTCATCGCCAGGCGGCGGTAAGCCTTCTTGAGGTCAGCTTCGCTGGCGCCGCGCTCGACACCCAGTACCTCATAATAATCACGCTTGGACATAGGTCATTTGCACCTTGTTGGGCGTCTGGCATCTGCGCCGCGCCATCAGCACCTGCCTTTTGCCCACCAGGGCCACTGACAGATGCTGTAAAAATTCTCGAATTCCAGATACGCCAACGCGGGAGCAAGCCCCCGCGCGGCGACATCCTACCAGCTCACCGCCAAACGGCGGTGAACCGGCCGACAACATGCAGGGATTACTGCTTGTTGTTGTCTTTCACTTCTTCGAACTCAGCGTCAACCACGTCATCGTGCTTGGCTTCCGGCTCGGCCTGCTGTGCGCCGTCCTGAGGCTGTTCGGCCGACTGCTCGGCGTACATCTTCTGGGCAACCGGTGCCGATACCTTGGACAGCTCTTCGACCTTGGCGTCGATGGCAGCCTTGTCGTCGCCTTTGACAGCGGCTTCCAGGGCAACAACGGCAGCCTCGATGGCGGTTTTCTCTTCGGCGGTAACCTTGTCACCAGCGTCAGCGACCATCTTGCGGGTCGAGTGAACCAGCGCATCACCCTGGTTACGGGCAGCGGCCAGCTCTTCGAACTTGCGGTCTTCCTCGGCGTTGGCCTCGGCGTCACGCACCATGCGCTCGATCTCTTCGTCCGACAGGCCGGAGTTGGCCTTGATCACGATCGACTGCGACTTGCCGGTGGCCTTGTCCTTGGCGCTGACGTGCAGGATGCCGTTGGCGTCGATGTCGAAGGTTACTTCGATCTGCGGCACGCCACGCGGTGCCGGCGGAATGTCAGCCAGGTCGAACTTGCCCAGCGACTTGTTCTGGGCAGCCTGCTTGCGCTCACCCTGCAGCACGTGAATGGTCACGGCACCCTGGTTGTCGTCGGCAGTCGAGAACACCTGCGACTTCTTGGTCGGGATGGTGGTGTTCTTCTCGATCAGCGAAGTCATCACGCCACCCATGGTTTCGATACCCAGGGTCAGCGGGCTGACGTCCAGCAGCAGTACGTCTTTCACGTCACCGGCCAGCACGGCGCCCTGGATGGCAGCACCCATGGCCACGGCTTCGTCCGGGTTGACGTCCTTGCGCGCTTCCTTGCCGAAGAAGTCGGCAACGGCTTTCTGCACCAGCGGCATGCGGGTCTGACCGCCGACCAGGATCACGTCGTCGATCTTGCTGGCATCGATGCCAGCGTCTTTCAGAGCGATGCGGCAAGGCTCGATGGTACGGGCAACCAGGTCTTCGACCAGAGATTCCAGCTTGGCACGGGAAATCTTCACGTTCAGGTGCTTCGGACCGGTAGCGTCTGCAGTGATGTACGGCAGGTTCACGTCGGTCGACTGAGCGGAGGACAGTTCGATCTTGGCCTTTTCAGCGGCTTCTTTCAGACGCTGCAGCGCGAGCGGATCGTTCTTCAGGTCCATGCCGGACTCTTTCTTGAACTCGTCGACGAGGTAGTCGATCAGGCGCATGTCGAAGTCTTCGCCACCCAGGAAGGTGTCGCCGTTGGTAGCCAGTACTTCGAACTGGTGCTCACCATCGACTTCGGCGATTTCGATGACCGAAACGTCGAAGGTACCGCCACCCAGGTCATAAACGATGACAGTGTGGTCGCCCTTGGCCTTGTCCATGCCGTAAGCCAGCGCAGCGGCAGTCGGCTCGTTGATGATGCGTTTTACGTCCAGGCCAGCGATGCGACCGGCATCCTTGGTGGCCTGACGCTGGCTGTCGTTGAAGTAGGCCGGAACGGTGATGACCGCTTCGGTAACTGGCTCGCCGAGGTAGTCTTCGGCGGTTTTCTTCATTTTCTTCAGGACTTCGGCGCTGATCTGCGGCGGAGCCATGTCCTTGCCGCTGGCTTGTACCCAGGCGTCGCCGTTGCTGGCCTTGACGATCTTGTAAGGCACCAGCTTGATGTCTTTCTGCACCACGTCTTCTTCGAAGCGACGGCCAATCAGGCGCTTCACTGCGAACAGAGTGTTGTGCGGATTGGTGACCGCCTGACGCTTGGCCGACTGACCAACCAGGATTTCGCCATCATTGGCGTAGGCCACGATCGAAGGGGTGGTACGCGCACCTTCGGCGTTTTCGATGACCTTGACGTTACCGTTTTCCAGAACAGAGACGCACGAGTTGGTGGTCCCCAGGTCGATACCGATGATTTTACCCATGTTAACTCTCCCGAAACTTGAATTTGGTAGCAGCGACTACTTTGGCCAACTGCAGTAATACTTGAAGGCTTGACACCTAGATGGGGATGCCCGGAAGGATTTCAAGCCTTTTCATCAATCGAGGGCTGCGCCGCGCTCGGCGCCTTGCTGACCACCACCATGGCAGGGCGCAGCAGGCGGCCATTGAGCAGATAGCCCTTCTGGAAGACGTTCAGCACGCTGTTCGGCTCGACTTCGGCGTTTTCCTGCATGGCCATGGCCTGATGATGCTCTGGATTGAACGGCTGGCCGTGCGGGTCGACTGCTTCGAGGTTGTAACGCTTGAGGGTGTCCTGGAACATCTTCAGGGTCAGCTCGACGCCTTCGCGGATCTGCTTGACGTGCTCATCGTCGGCACTGGAGTGCGCCAGGGCCAGTTCCAGGCTGTCGATCACAGGCAGCAGGTCGCCCGAGAACTTCTCGAGGGCAAACTTGTGGGCTTTCTCGACGTCCTGTTCGGCACGACGGCGAGCGTTCTGCACGTCGGCAACGGCGCGCAGCGCCTGGTCCTTGGCGGCGGCCAGCTGCTCCTCGAGTTCCAGGACGCGGGCGTCGGCAGCATTACCTGCACCGGTCTCTTCGACGTTAAGGTCTTTCTCGTTCAGCTGTTCGTCAGCCATGGGGTCTCTCCTGCGCAATTTTGTGGACTGCGAGCCAGGCTCGCCTTGGATGTCGGCTATATGGGGCCGGAAAAACCAGCTTCAAGGGGCAAGGTGGTTTTCCCCGCTGCAACAGATTCTGCCAAGGGGCATTGGCAGGCCTGAAAAAAGTACTGTATAAATAACCAGACCTGACTTCCGGGAGCCGCCCCATGCTGGTGCACCTGTCCATTCACAACTACGCCATCGTCGAGCACCTCGACCTCGAAATCGCCCGCGGCATGTCCGTCATCACCGGCGAGACCGGTGCCGGCAAGTCGATCATGCTCGACGCCCTCGGCCTGGCACTGGGCGACCGGGCCGACAGCGGCGTGGTGCGCCCTGGCACGGACAAGGCAGACATCCTCGCCACCTTCGATCTGGTGGACATTCCCGAGGCGCATGCCTGGCTGGCCGAGCGCGACCTGGACAACGACGGCCTGTGCATCCTGCGCCGGGTGATCACCGCCGAAGGCCGCAGCCGCGGCTACATCAATGGCACGCCCTGCCCGCTCGGCGACCTCAAGGCGCTGGGCGAGTTGCTGATCGATATCCACAGCCAGCACGAGCACCAGTCACTACTCAAGACCGACACCCACCGCCGCCTGCTCGACGAGTACGCCGGCGCCGTCGACCTGGCCCGCCAGGTACAGCTGGCGGCCAAGCGCTGGAACCAGACCCGCCTGGAACTGGAGCGCCTGTCCAACTCCGGCGACGAGCAGCGCGCCCGCCATCAGCTGCTGAGCTATCAGCTGGAGGAACTCGACAACCTCGGCCTGGGCGAACACGAGCTGGAGCAGTTGGAGCAGGAACACAAGAACCTGACCAGCGCCGAAGCCCTGTTCGGCATCTGCCGCCAGGTCATCGACCAGTGCAGCGAGAGCGATTCGGGCAATGTGCTCAGCGCCCTCACCTCCAGCCTCAACCGCCTGGGTGCCGCCACCAATTCGCCAAAGGCACTGGGGGAAGCAGCCAACCTGATCGCCAGTGCGCAGATCCAGGTCGAGGAAGCCGTGGGCGAGCTCAACCGTTTTCTCGACAACTTCGACGCCGACCCCATGCGCCTGCAGGCACTGGAAGAACGCCTCGACACTATCTATACGCTGGCGCGCAAACACCGCGTGCACCCCACCGAACTGCCCCACCTGCAACAGCAGCTGATGGAAGAGCTGGAGGGCCTGAACGCCAGTGACGAGTCGATCGAGCGGTTGGGTGAAGAGCTTGCCGCCTTCGCCCAGCACTATAAAGAGAAGGCTCGCGAGCTCAGCGCACTACGCCAACAAGCTGCCCAGCAGCTGGCAGTGGCCGTCGAGCAGGAGATCCAACGCCTGGGCATGCCCGGCGGGCGCTTCTGCATCGCACTTACCCCCAATGAGGGAGCAGACCTTTCGCCTCATGGCCTGGAGCAGATCGAGCTACTGGTCAGCGCCAACCCTGGCCAACCGCTCAAGGGCCTGGCCAAGGTGGCTTCAGGTGGCGAACTGTCCCGCATCAGCCTGGCGATCCAGGTGATTACCGCGCAGACCTCACGCATTCCAACCCTGGTGTTCGACGAAGTCGACGTCGGTATCGGCGGGCCTACTGCCGAAATCGTCGGCCAACTGCTGCGCCGCCTGGGCGAACGCGGCCAAGTTCTGACCGTAACCCACCTGCCGCAGGTGGCGGCACAAGGGCATCACCACCTGTTCGTGCACAAGGTGCGCAACAGCGACACCACCCACACCGCCGTGGCCAACCTGGGCAAACGTGAGCGAGTGGAGGAAGTGGCGCGGATGCTGGGCGGCATAGACCTGACCAAGGAATCCCTGGCGCATGCGCGCAAGATGGTGGTAAGCGGCAAGGCCTGAACCCTTCTTTTTCAGGCCCATTCGCGGGCACGCCCGCTCCCACAGGTACGCCACAGAATTCAGGTCCTGTGATCATCCTGTGGGAGCGGGCGTGCCCGCGAAGAGGCCAGCACCGACAACACATCTTCCAGCCCCAGAAAGCACAAAGGCGACCCGAAGGTCGCCTTTGCCATTCATAACGATAAAAAATCGTTACTTCTTTTTACGCACATACAGGACCAGATTGTGGTCCACCAGCTCGTAGCCATGCTCGGCCACGATTTCGCGCTGGCGTTTCTCGATCTCGGCATCCATGAACTCGATGACTTCACTGGTGTCCACGTTGACCATATGGTCGTGGTGACCGCCATCGGCCAGTTCGAACACCGCATGACCGCCGTCGAAGTTGTGGCGAACCACCAGACCCGCCGCTTCGAACTGGGTCAGTACGCGGTAGACGGTGGCCAGGCCCACGTCCTCGCCAGCCTCCATCAGCGCCTTGTAGACATCCTCGGCGCTCATGTGACGCTGCTCGGTGGAGTCGAGCATCTGAAGGATCTTGACTCGAGGCAGGGTCACCTTGAGACCGGCTTTGCGCAATTCGCTATTTTCAACCATGGTCAGCTTTCTCGCCGATGCTGCTTCGCAGCTTCTCTTAATACGGGTATGATCGGGGTTTACGTTGTCCAGCCAAGATAGTGGAAGTCGCCCACCGATGCAAAACACCAAGCTCTTGCTAACCAGCCTCACCCTAGTGGGACTGCTCGCACTCGCCGGTTGCTCGTTTCCCGGGGTTTACAAAATCGACATCCAGCAGGGCAATGTCGTTACGCAAGACATGATAGACCAATTGCGCCCCGGAATGACCCGCCGGCAAGTAAGGTTTATCATGGGTAACCCGCTGATCCAGGACACCTTCAACACCAACCGTTGGGATTACCTGTACAGCCTGCAGCCAGGCGGCGGCAAACGCCAGCAAGAACGCATGAGCGTGTTCTTCAACGAAAGCGACCAGTTGGTCAGCCTTTCTGGCGACTTCATGCCAGGCGTCAGCCGCGACCAGGAAATCCTCGGTGGCAGCAGCGACACCACGGTCAGCCCGGCCAACCAGCCAGAACAGCCAACCGTGCAGCCTGAAGAAAAACCGGCCAAGCCAGGCTCGGTGGAAGAATCCATCCAGCGCGAGATCGACACCATCGAGACCACCCCGGTCCCGACTCCGGCTCCGCTGGAAACCTCGCCTCAATAAGCGGCGAGCAGATACAAAAAAGCCCGGACCTGGTCCGGGCTTTTTGTTGCCGCTTTTTCAGTCAGGCATTCAGCTGCTTGGCACGCTGGCAGAACGCATCCACCAGCGTATTGGCCGCCTGGTTGAACAGCGGGCCCAGGGTCGCGCGCACCAGCGGGCCGGCATAATCGAACGACAGGTCCAGGCTGATCTTGCAGGCCTTGTCACCCAACGGCTTGAACACCCACAGGCCATGCAGCTGAGTGAACGGCCCCTCTTCCAGGTTCATCTCGATGGACTGCCCCGGCACCAGTACGTTGCGCGTGACGAAGTGCTGGCTCATGCCGCCCTTGGCAACATCGAGCTTGGCGCGCATGTGCGTGTCGCTGGCTTCGATCACCGTCGAGGCCGAGCACCAAGGCAGGAACTGCGGATAGCTGGCCACATCGTTGACCAGATCGTAAAGCGCCTGGGCGGGGTATGGCAGCAGGGCGGAGCGTTGAATATGGGTAGTCATCCAGGCATCACTTCCAAGGCTGGGTGGCGGCGCTTCGCAGCGTGCCGAAAACAGGTTCTGTCGCAAAGACAGGGGCTGTATTGTCCGGTATTCATTGCAGTGGCTCAAGCACACCGAAATCCCATAGCCGACGACGCGGCGACTGCCTATAATGCCGCCCCTATGGCTAAACAAAAGAAACATCCGACCGGGACCATCGCGCAGAACAAGAAGGCGCGACACGATTACTTCATCGAACACAAGTTCGAGGCCGGGCTGGTCCTGTCCGGCTGGGAAGTAAAAAGCCTGCGAGCCGGCAAGGCGCACCTGACTGACAGCTACGTGCTGCTGAAGGACGGTGAGGCCTGGCTGTTCGGCAGCCACATCACCCCGCTGACCACGGCCAGCACCCACGTCATAGCCGACCCCATCCGCACTCGCAAGCTGCTGCTGAACAAGCGCGAGCTCGAGCGCCTGGAAGCGGCCGTGGCGCAAAAGGGCTACACCTGCGTGGCCCTGGCGCTGTACTGGAGCAAGCACCTGATCAAGTGCGAAATCGCACTGGGCAAGGGCAAGAAGGAATTCGACAAGCGCGACACCATGCGCGAGCGCGATTCCAACCGCGAGCTGCAGCGGGCTGTGCGGAACAAGGGCAAGGAAGAGTAATACCTCTTCTTCAGCCTGTTCCGGCCTCTTCGCGGGCTCGCCCGCTCCCACAGGTATCGCGCCGCCTTCAGGTCCGGCGCATATCCTGTGGGAGCGGGCAAGCCCGCGAAGATTCCAACACCGATCTCAACGCCCGCTCCGCCGCTCCGCCCGCGCCACTCGCTGCGCTTCTTCATGCGCCTCTTCCAGCACCTCCTGCACATACAGAATGTGCCGGCTGGACACTTCCCGCGCATCCTCCGCCCTGCCCTCGACTATCGCCAGGTACAGCTCCCGGTGCTGGCTGATCAGCATGTCCCGGGTCTCGGTCCGTTGCTGGTACATGCCGCCGATGTTGGTCACCACGTTGCGCTTGAGCAGGTCGAACAAGCCGCGAATGGTGTGCAGCAGCACGGCATTATGGCTGGCCTCGGCAATCGCCAGGTGGAAGCGCGCATCGGCCGCGCCCTCCTCCGCCCGAGTCACTTCGTCGGCCCTGGCATAGCAGTCCTGCAGCGCATCGAACGCCGCCTTCAGCCGCGCCCGGTCCGGCTGGGTCGCGCGCTGGGCCGCGTAGTAGGCGCAGGACGCCTCCAGGGTATGGCGGAATTCGAGCAGGTCACGCTGCGCCTCGGCACTGTGCTCGAGCAGCTGCAACAACGGGTCGCTGAAAGTGGACCCTAGGGACTCGGCGACAAAATTGCCCCCACCCTGACGGCTGACCAGCAGCCCCTTGGCCACCAGCTTCTGGATCGCCTCACGCAGTGACGGGCGGGACACGCCGAACTGCTCGGCAAGGACGCGCTCGGCCGGCAGCCGCTGCCCCGAGGTCAGCGTGCCTTCCAGAATCATCCCTTCCAACCGATCGACAATGTCGTCGGACAGGCGCCGTTGGCGGACCTGATCAAAAACCATCACATGCTCTCCACAAACCCCCGGCAGATTTCAGGGGGCGCCTATTCTCGCCGATCCAGATCGCGCAAACACCCACCAGGCGACGATTTTCCCTGCCCACCAGGCGCCCGCTCATCGGCACGCGACCAAAGTTTTGCACGGGACAAATTGACACACCCACGAAGACGCTTTTAACCTAGCGCCCAGCCATTGTAAATTGGTCTTACCAATTATCCAATGCCAGTGCCTGACCAACAACAATTAGGGGCCACCCCATATGCAAACCTGGCAACAAATCTATAGTCCGCTTGGTAGTCTTGGCCTGTCCGCACTGGCGGCGGTCATTCCCATCGTCTTCTTCTTCCTCGCCCTCGCCGTATTCCGCCTCAAAGGCCACGTGGCCGGCAGCATCACCCTCGCATTGTCGATCCTGGTGGCGATCTTCGCCTTCCAGATGCCTGTCGACATGGCATTCGCCGCTGCGGGTTATGGCTTCCTCTACGGCCTCTGGCCGATTGCCTGGATCATCGTTGCCGCGGTGTTCCTGTACAAACTCACGGTCAAGAGCGGCCAGTTCGAAGTGATCCGCAGCTCGGTGCTGTCGATTACCGACGACCAGCGCCTGCAAGTGCTGCTGATCGGTTTCTGCTTCGGTGCCTTCCTGGAAGGTGCGGCAGGCTTTGGCGCACCGGTGGCAATCACTGCCGCGCTGCTGGTGGGCCTGGGCTTCAACCCGCTGTACGCCGCCGGCCTGTGCCTGATCGCCAACACCGCGCCAGTGGCCTTCGGCGCCCTGGGCATCCCGATCATCGTGGCCGGCCAGGTCACCGGCATCGACGCCTTCCACATCGGCGCCATGACCGGTCGCCAGCTGCCACTGCTGTCGCTGTTCGTGCCGTTCTGGCTGGTATTCATGATGGACGGCCTGCGTGGCGTGAAGGAAACCTGGCCTGCCGCCCTGATCGCCGGCCTGAGCTTCGCCGTCACCCAGTACTTCACCTCGAACTTCATCGGCCCGGAGCTGCCGGACATCACCTCGGCCCTGGCCAGCCTGATCGCCCTGACCCTGTTCCTGAAAGTCTGGCAGCCCAAGCGTTCGTTCGCCGAAGCCAAAGGCAGCGTCGGCGCCGCCGTGGTTCAGCCAAGCGGCAGCCAGCCAAGCCCCTACAGCTTTGGCGAGATCTTCAAAGCCTGGTCGCCGTTCCTGATCCTCACCGTGCTGGTCACCATCTGGACCCTGAAACCGTTCAAGGCGGCCTTCGCCCCGGGCGGCGCGATGTACAACTTCGTGTTCAACTTCGCCATACCGCACCTCGACCAACTGGTGATCAAGTCCGCACCGATCGTCGCCGCGCCAACCGCCATGCCAGCGGTGTTCAAGCTCGACCCGATCTCTGCCACCGGCACCGCGATCTTCCTCTCGGCGCTGATCTCCATGGCCGTGCTGAAGATCAATTTCAAAACTGGTCTGACCACTTTCAAGGAAACCTTCTGGGAGCTGCGCTGGCCAATCCTGTCGATCGGCATGGTGCTGGCCTTCGCCTTCGTCACCAACTACTCGGGCATGTCCTCGACCATGGCCCTGGTGCTGGCCGGTACCGGTGCCGCGTTCCCGTTCTTCTCGCCGTTCCTTGGCTGGCTGGGTGTGTTCCTGACCGGTTCCGACACCTCGTCCAACGCCCTGTTCAGCTCGCTGCAGGCCACCACCGCGCACCAGATCGGGGTCAACGACACTCTGCTGGTAGCGGCCAACACCAGCGGCGGCGTGACCGGCAAGATGATCTCGCCGCAGTCGATCGCCGTGGCTTGCGCCGCCACCGGCCTGGTTGGCAAGGAATCCGACCTGTTCCGCTTCACCGTCAAGCACAGCCTGTTCTTCGCCACCATCGTCGGCCTGATCACCCTGATCCAGGCCTACTGGCTGACCGGCATGCTGGTTCATCACTAAAGTGAAAGGGGCCGGGCGCCATCGCGCGCCCGGCAATCCCCACACGCAACGCTGCGAGAATCCATGATCATTTCCGCCTCTACCGACTATCGCGCCGCGGCCCAACGCAAGCTGCCTCCCTTCCTGTTCCACTATGCCGACGGCGGCGCCTACGCCGAGCACACCCTGCGCCACAACGTATCGGACCTGGCCAGCATTGCCCTGCGTCAGCGCGTGTTGAAGAACATGTCCGAGCTCAGCCTTCAGACCAGACTGTTCGACGAAACCCTGAGCATGCCGGTGGCCCTGGCCCCGGTCGGCCTCACCGGCATGTACGCCCGCCGTGGCGAAGTGCAGGCGGCGCGCGCAGCGGCTGCCCACGGCATTCCGTTCACCATGTCCACGGTGTCGGTGTGCCCGATCGAAGAAGTGGCCCCGGCCATCGACCGGCCGATGTGGTTCCAGCTGTACGTGCTCAAGGACCGCGGCTTCATGCGCAACGCCCTGGAGCGGGCCAAGGCCGCCGGGGTAAAGACCCTGGTGTTCACCGTCGACATGCCGACACCCGGCGCCCGCTACCGCGACGCCCACTCTGGCATGAGCGGCAAGAACGGCCCGCTGCGCCGCGTGCTGCAAGCCATGACCCACCCCGAGTGGGCATGGGATGTCGGTGTGATGGGGCGCCCGCACGACCTGGGCAACATTTCCACCTACCGTGGCAACCCCACCGGCCTTGCCGACTACATCGGCTGGCTGGCCAACAACTTCGACCCGTCGATCTCCTGGAAAGACCTGGAGTGGATCCGCGAGTTCTGGGACGGCCCGATGATCATCAAGGGCATCCTCGATGCCGATGACGCCCGCGATGCGGTCAGGTTCGGTGCCGACGGCATCGTCGTGTCCAACCACGGCGGCCGCCAGCTCGACGGCGTGCTGTCCAGCGCCCGCGCCCTGCCGGCAATTGCCGATGCGGTCAAAGGTGACCTTAAGATCCTCGCCGACTCCGGCATCCGCAGCGGCCTCGACGTGGTGCGCATGATCGCCCTGGGCGCCGATACCGTACTGATCGGCCGCGCCTTCCTCTACGCCCTTGCCGTGCACGGCCAGGCCGGGGTGAAGAACCTGCTGGAGCTGTTCGAGAAGGAAATGCGCGTAGCGATGGTGCTGACCGGCGCCAAGTCGATCAGCGAAATCACCCGCGACTCGCTGGTACGCGAACTGGGCGCCTGAACGCCCGCAAGAACGACCGCCTGATTGACCCGGGGCATGTGCCGCACAGACGCCACGGCCCCGCGAGGAGACTGCATGAGCCTGCCCGCCGCGTTCCTGCGTGATGCCGAGCGCCTGATCCCCGCCGAACGCCGCTTCGACGACCCCACCTCCACCCTGGCCTTCGGCACCGACGCCAGCTTTTACCGACTGATCCCCAAGCTGGTGGTGCGCGTCGAGTCCGAAGACGAAGTGGTCGGCCTGATCAAACTGGCCCAGCGCGAGCGGGTGCCGGTCACCTTCCGCGCCGCCGGCACCAGCCTGTCCGGCCAGGCCATCAGCGACTCGGTGCTGATCGTGCTGGGCGATAACTGGAACGGCCGTGAAATCCGCGGCCAAGGCGAGCAGATCCGCCTGCAGCCCGGCGTCATCGGCGCCCAGGCCAATGCCTGGCTGGCCCCCTTCGGGCGCAAGATCGGCCCCGACCCGGCCTCGATCAACGCCTGCAAGATCGGCGGCATCGTCGCCAACAACGCCAGCGGCATGTGCTGCGGCACCGCGCAGAATACCTACCACACCCTGGCCGGCCTGCGCCTGGTGCTGGCCGACGGCACGCGCCTGGACAGCGAAGACCCGGCCAGCGTCGCCGCGTTCGAGGCCAGCCACGCCGACCTGCTGGAAGCACTGGCCCGCCTGGGCCGCGAGACCCGCGCCAACACTGCACTCGCCGAGCGCATCCGGCACAAATACCGGCTGAAGAACACCACCGGCCTGTCGCTGAACGCACTGGTGGACTACGACCAACCGCTGGATATCCTGCAGCACCTGCTGGTCGGTTCCGAAGGCACCCTGGGCTTCATCAGTGCCGTCACCTACGACACCGTGCCCGACCACCCGCACAAGGCCAGCGCGCTGCTGGTGTTCCCCAGCGTGGAAAGCTGCTGCCGCGCGGTGACCGTACTCAAGCGCCAGCCGGTCTCGGCCGTGGAGCTGCTCGACCGCCGCAGCCTGCGCTCGGTGCAGAACATGCCCGGCATGCCGCTGTGGGTAAAAGGCCTGTCGGACAATGCCTGCGCCCTGCTGATCGAGTCCCGCGCCGCCAGCCAGAGCCTGCTGCATGAACAGCTGCAACAGGTGATGGCCTCGATCGCCGACTTCCCGCTGGAACAGCAGGTGGACTTCAGCGAAGACCCGGCCGTGTACAACCAGCTGTGGAAAATCCGCAAGGACACCTTCCCCGCCGTCGGCGCCGTGCGCCAGACCGGCACCACTGTCATCATCGAAGACGTCACCTTCCCCATCGAGCAACTGGCCGAAGGCGTCAACCGCCTGATCCAGCTGTTCGACAAGCACCGCTACGACGAAGCGATCATTTTCGGCCATGCCCTGGAAGGCAACCTGCACTTCGTCTTCACCCAGGGCTTCAACAGTGCCGAGGAAGTCGCCCGCTACCAGGCCTTCATGGACGATGTGGCGCAACTGGTGGCGGTGGAGTTCGGCGGCTCGCTCAAGGCCGAGCACGGCACCGGGCGCAACATGGCACCGTTCGTGGAGCTGGAATGGGGCCATGACGCCTACCAACTGATGTGGAAGCTGAAGCGCCTGCTCGACCCCAATGGCATTCTCAACCCCGACGTGGTGCTGAGCGAAGATCCGGACATTCACCTGAAGAACCTCAAGCCGCTGCCCGCTGCCGACGAGATCGTCGACAAGTGCATCGAGTGCGGCTTCTGCGAACCGGTGTGCCCGTCCAAAGGCCTGACCCTCAGCCCACGCCAGCGCATCGTCATGTGGCGTGACATCCAGGCCAAACAGCGCGCCGGCATCGACACCCGCGAACTGCGCCAGACCTACCAGTACCAGGGCATCGACACCTGCGCCGCCACCGGCCTGTGCGCCCAGCGCTGCCCGGTCGGCATCAACACCGGCGAACTGGTGAAGAAACTGCGCAGCCAGGCCGCCGAGCACGAAAAAGCCGCCGACTGGCTGGCCGAACACTTCCACACTGCCCTGGGCGGCGCGCGCCTGACCCTGACCGCCGCCAACACCGCACGCAAGCTGCTCGGCGCTCCACGCCTGGGCCGTCTGAGCGCCTCGCTGAACAAAGCCAGCAAAGGCCGCCTGCCACAGTGGACCCCGGCGATGCCACAACCCCTGCGCCCACTGGACTTCGGCCAGGCCAGCAACGACGCCCGCCCTCGCGTGGTGTACCTGGCCGCCTGCGTCTCGCGGGTGATGGGCCCGGCCTATGCCGACCGCGAGCAAAGCTCGCTGCTGGACAAGACCCGCGCCCTGCTGGAAAAGGCCGGTTACCAGGTGGTGTTCCCCGACAACGCCGACAGCCTGTGCTGCGGCCAGCCGTTCGCCTCCAAGGGCTATCCCGAGCAGGCCGAGCACAAACGCCAGGAACTGATTGCCGCCCTGCTGCACGCAAGCCGCAGCGGCCTCGACCCGATCTACTGCGACACCAGCCCCTGCACCCTGCGCCTGGTGCAGGACCTGAACGACACCCGGCTGGACCTGTACGACCCGGTGCGCTTCATCCGCACCCACCTGCTCGAGCGCCTGGAGTTCACCCCCCAGGACGAACCAGTGGCTGTGCATGTGACCTGCAGCACCCAACACCTGGGCGAAAGCCAGGCGCTGATCGACCTGGCACGGCGTTGCAGCAAACAGGTGGTGATCCCGGAGGGCATACACTGCTGCGGCTTTGCCGGTGACAAAGGCTTCACCACCCCCGAGCTCAACGCCCACTCGCTGCGCAGCCTGAAGGATGCGGTGCAGTATTGCAGCGAAGGCATTTCCACCAGCCGCACCTGCGAGATCGGCCTGTCCAGCCATAGCGGCATCGACTACCACGGGCTGGTCTACCTGGTAGACCGCGTCACCCGGCCGCGTAGCATCTGACCGTTTAACGCAAAACCTGATAGCTGCCGCAATCGCTGTGGGAGCGGGCAAGCCCGCGAACACCGGCGCAGCCGGTGCCATACACCGCGCAGCCTGCTTCGCGGGCACGCCCGCTCCCACAAGTACTGCACCGGCTTTGGGGCCACGCTGCACCTGTACACCGGCATTGGCCTGACCGTTTAACGCAAAACCTGATAGCTGCCGCAATCCCTGTGGGAGCGGGCATGCCCGCGAACACCGGCGCAGCCGGTGCCATACAACGCGCAGCCTGCTTCGCGGGCACGCCCGCTCCTACAGGTACCGCGCCGGCTTTGGGCCCACGCTGTACCTGTAGGAGCGGCTTCAGCCGCGAACACCGGCAAAGCCGGTGCCATCCCGCCAGCATCCCGATTGAACCCCCGCCAATCCCCCACAGTCCACCGTTACAGGCCCACCTTCCAGAGGCCCAGAAGGAGACTCCCATGAAAGGTACCGCGCTTTCGGCCCTGTTCGCGGCCGCCACCCTGCTGGCTTCGCCGGTGTTCGCCGCCGAAGACCTGTGCACCGCCAACCTGCAAAAGATCGACGACAGCATGGCCACCGCCGGCGCCACCTCCGAAGGCCTGGACAAGGCCATCACCGAGCACGTCGACAAAGCCAAGGCTGCCCAAGCCTCGGGCGACACCAAGGAATGCATCGCCATCACCAGCAAAGTCCTGGAGCGCCTGGAAAAAACCGAGAAAGGCAGCGGCACCAGCGGCGGTAGCGGCGCGTGAGCCCAAAAGCGGGCGACCGGACCGGCTGTCGACGTCGCCCGCGCAATGGCGTATACTCCGCCTCACGTACCGTAAGGTGCGTTAGCCAAGAGCTAGTGTGGGGCCGATCAGGATTCGACGCCGGTAGCGAAACTCTAGGTGCATGCCGAGTTGGTAACAGAACTCGTAAATCCACTGTTGCAACTTTCTATAGTTGCCAATGACGAAAACTACGAGGGCTACGCTCTCGCTGCGTAAGCAGCTGAGCCCGCTCTCCTGGTAGCTTCGGCTCCAGCAATCATCAGGGGATGCCTGTAAACCCGAAATGATTGTCATACAGAACAGGATCGTCGTGTAGCACGTTGGGGGCAAAGCGACTAAAACTTACCCAACTCGTCCAAAGCACCCTGCCCGTCGGGCGGCTGCGGATTAACTCAGTAGACACGGCTAAGCATGTAGTACCGACAGCGGAGTACTGGCGGACGGGGGTTCAAATCCCCCCGGCTCCACCAAATGATCAAACAAAGACGTCCACGGACGTCTTTTTTTGTGCCTGCGATCCAGTAAATACGCGGCTTCCAGCGCTTTTGCGGTCTTTTGAGAGTTTTTGAGTTCCAGCCATTCGGGTATTCCAGGCGGTATTCCAGCTCACCCGGTGCTAATCTTTGGAATACCGAATCAGTGCTTGAGGACAATCTCATGCCTGCTCAAAACCTCCGCCTCTCCGATCGACAGCTCAAGGGAGTCAAACCCGCGTCCAAGGATTACGTCCTCACAGACGGTGACGGTTTGCAGCTCCGGGTACGCAGCAACGGCTCGTTGTTGTGGAATTTCAACTACCGCGAACCGGTGACCAAGAAGCGCATCAACATCGGCTTCGGGACCTACCCCGAACTGTCACTGGCGAATGCACGAAAGAAGGCAGTCGAAGCACGTGAGCTACTCGCTCAGGGCATTGATCCGAAGGTGCAGCGCAATACGCTTAATGAAGCCAAGCGCGCAGAAACCGAACACACCTTCGAGAACGTAGCCACCGCCTGGTTCGAGCTCAAGAAAGACTCGGTCACCCCGGCCTACGCCGAGGACATCTGGCGGTCGCTCACGCTGCACGTGTTCCCCGATTTGAAGACGACACCACTCACGAAGATAACCGCGCCGATGGTGATCGGATTGCTTCGTCCAATCGAAGCGAAAGGCAGCCTGGAGACGGTCAAGCGTCTTAGCCAGCGGCTAAACGAGATCATGACCTACGGCGTAAATTCCGGCCTGATCTTCGCCAACCCGCTCACCGGTATCAGAGCAGTATTCAAGAAACCCAAGAAAGAGAACATGGCAGCGCTTCCGCTCGAAGAGCTCCCCGAGCTTATGCTGGAGATCGCGAACGCCAGCATCAAACGCACCACCCGCTGCCTGATCGAATGGCAGTTGCACACGATGACTCGCCCCGCCGAGGCAGCGACTACTCGCTGGGCTGACATCGACTTTGAAAGGAGTGTCTGGACTATCCCACCGGAGCGGATGAAGAAGCGCCGCCCACACAGCATTCCGTTGAGTGATCACGCGGTCGCACTGTTGGAGTCACTGAAGACTCACAGCGGCCATCGAGAATACGTCTTCCCGGCAGACAGAAATCCGCGCACCCACGCCAATAGCCAGACCGCCAACATGGCGTTGAAACGCATGGGGTTCCAGGAGCGGTTGGTCAGTCACGGCATGCGTTCGATGGCCAGCACCATCTTGAATGAACATGGGTGGGACCCCGAACTCATTGAGGTCGCACTGGCGCATGTCGACAAGGATGAGGTGCGCAGCGCCTACAACCGAGCCGACTACATTGAACGCAGACGACCGATGATGGCCTGGTGGAGTGAGTACATCCAGAAAGCCGCCACCGGCAGCCTGCTTGCCTCAGCATACGGTCAAGTCAGAGACAAGAACGTGGTACCGATCCGCTAGCTCTGTACGGCGCAAGAATTGCGGAAACAACTGAACGTCCAAGATTCGGAGCAAGCAGCCTCGCTTATCTGCTTCTCAGCGCGGGTCCATCCAAACAGGGCTGCAAAGCCGCCCTGTTTGGATGGACCTCATTTTGAAGAGCTAAAAGCCACGACGTTGTCCGGGATTTACCAAGTAATTCCACCGATGGATAACCGCTTTTCACGTCCTCAAGGGCGCTTATTTTCGGCCCTTGACCGGGTTTATCCACAGGCGTAGAACTGGCCGTGCGAAGGCTGTCGATGACAGCACCCCAGGTGACCCGAGCCTTAAAGGTCACGCCGCTCCCGCGGTGGTTCAGCCCAAGTACGATTCGCATCCGGCAGCTCGTACGGTCACTACCCAGGTGATGGATGCTCTTACACATATAGCGCTCGTGCGCCAGATACACCGTACCTCGCTGCCCTGCAGCAACCTATCCGCTTGGCCGAATACTGCGCCAACCTGTGCCCGTCTCTTTCTTCTGGAAAGAGACGGGCACTTCTACCACTGCTGCAGCCCTGATCGCACAAGGCTTTGCGGCATTCCCCCTCGTGACAATCGGCGTGACAAACGCCGATGTCACCAGCAACAGCGCTGTAGATGATGGTGCCGCAGACCAAGGAATGGACTGCACCTGACTGACAGTCAGGTATGCCCCGGTCATCGCATTGCTGCTTGCACATGGCTCAGGATCTTCAGGCGCTGATCTCGTCAGCCAGTGCTGCCTCCACCCGCCCACCGGCAACGGTGTACAGGAGGCCAGATCATGAGATGCCCTTGCTCCCGGACGTAAGGAGCCGCCAGTCCCGCGAAGAGGACATTCCCCACAGGTCGCAGGGGCCTTGATCCCTGATAACACTCAACATTCTTGGCGGGATGACGTGGGGCGAGGATCGGAGAGCAGAAGGTGAGGTGACCGATATGGCATTGGTGAGTAGGCGCGATGGCCGTAATTTCGGCTACGGTAGGCAACTGAGTTATGCAGGGCGGCAGGCGTTGAAAGACCTGTTTGGCGGCGGGCACTACGGTACAGTCAAAGCGCACTGTGATCGGTGGCAGGCATTCGTGAAGTGGTGCCGCTCCGAACAAGGGCCCGGTATCAATGATGCGCGGCACATTGATCGAAAGGTATTAGCCGACTATGCGGCGTATCTGCGTGACCTGGTTGGACGCGGTGATCTCGCCGTCAGCACTACACAAAATCGGCTTTCCAGCGTTAACAGGACCATGGCGGCACTGCGCGGTGATCAGTGTGTGAAATTGCCCAGTCCGAGCAAGGCACTGGGTATGCAGCGCACCGGGGTTCGACAGTCGATACCGCAAGGCCAAAACCGCGAACAGGTTAAGCAGATTGTCGATGCGCTTTGCAGTCGTGACCAGAGACGGGCCGCCGCGATCGTCCTGTTGGCGAGAGCCACCGGCATGCGCTTGCGTGAGGCTATCTTGGCTGACCTATCACGGCTTAGCCGTGAGGCTAAAGACCTTGGCAAGATTAACATTCAGGATGGCACCAAAGGCGGCCGTGCCGGCGCCTCTGCGCCGCGTTGGATTACAGTGGACGACGATGTTCGCAAGGCGCTTGGGTTTTCACGGCAGGTATCGCCTGTGGGTAGCCACAACCTGGTTGCTCCGCACGAAAGCTACCGGAATATTCTGCAAGAAATTATCCGCCCTGCGCGGGACATCCTGCATGCACACAACCTCAAAGGCTTCCATGAGCTAAGAGCGGCGTACGCATGTGAGCGCTATGAGCAGATCACCCAGCATCTCGCACCTATCAACGGCGGACAATGCTGTCAGGTAGATAGGACCCTTGATCATGAGGCCCGGCGGCAAATCAGCTATGAGCTGGGGCACGGTCGGATTGATGTGGTCACGGCCTACATTGGGGGGCGGACATGAGAAAGCCATTTGATATGGAGTTGTTCCTGGCTGGCGTGCTGACCGGATCTCACGCCAGCCGCCAACGCCATGTGCGACAGGCGAAAATCATCCAGGCTGAGATCGCAGAGCGCTGGCAGCGACAGGAGCCTTGGACTTGGCAGAAAAAGCACGTGGCTTGGTTTCTTGAGCAAAGACTAAATCGACGAAGCGATGCAACACGCTATTACTATCTGCTGACCGTGCGGCTGCTCGCTCATCGCTTAAAAAAAACATGGGTTTTCAATCTATGAGTAAGACTGGCTGCTATCCACTCATAGCCACCGTTCGGCGCTGACAGCAGCCGGCCATTAGCTGCCCTTACTGAACGGAAACTTTGATTTGGGAGCAAACGCTTGGGGGCATTCAAAGACTTGTGCTCCCGGCTTTACGGGAATTTTGCCAGCGCTGACAGGTATGGCTTGATGTGAGCCATACAAGGGAATATCGTTTGGCTGCGCTATTAGCTGCGAGGTACACCATTTCCAACAATCGAGGCAGGGATTTCTCGCTATGAACCACTCCCAAACAACGCTGTTGAAACTAGCCCGTGATCGACAACTTCCCCATCCAGCTATGCTAGAGAAGTTTAATATTTCCAGCTGGCTTCAAGCCTATGAGTGGACTAGGGGCGAGCGAACCGAGGAGCGCGGTTTTCTCAATGGTGTTAGCTGGCTCAATGAGCATTTCCAGCGCGTACAAAATACTCGTCAGCAATTCACTTTTAGCCGAGAAGCTCCGCTAAGCGCGGACGAACTTATCCAAGCACACTTGGGTGCCGCCAATCACGCATTCTACCGGATTTCCGAGGAACAGATGGCGCTCATGACGGGGCAGCCCGACGCGGCGATGGAACAGTATCTTGACCTTAAGTCCACCCTTACTAATGGCGGCGTTGAGGTTGATCCTAATACCTTGAACGCGTTTCGGCTCGATAGCTTATGCGGGCCTTTCTGGGAACTATTAATAAAATATAGAGATGACATAGACCGGGTCTTTCCTGAAGCTCGTCCTCATCAACTGGACAAATTCATATTCTTTGAGAACGAAACCTCAATGGCCCAGATTTTTCATAGCTTCTCGCGAATCTGGCAGGATTTGCTCTACGGCGAGGTCAGATTTTTCCCGCATCCAAATGGAGTGGTACTAGCCTCCACCACACCTGACCCACATTTGATCAAGGCCGTCTCCAAATATCGTCGGGATCACCATAACGCCACCAATGCAATGCATATCGTCCGTGATTGGAAAAACCGGCGCTTGATTGCTGAGTCATTGTTATACGAAGGTCAATACCTGCATTACCAAAGCTCGGGTAACGTATTATCCTGCATTAGATGGCAGGATCTATCGGATGAGGCGCAGATGTCGGCTTTCTATCATCGTGCCGCACCACACTACATGGTCGACGAGCACCTGCATCCCTTGCTGTACTCAGCATCCGGCAATACCAAGGATAAGGCAATCCGCAATGTTTTGAAGGTGTGGTTTCACTTAGCGATTCTTTCAATTCAGATTAAAGAGACGGCTTTATCCAAGCCATCGCCAAGGCAGTGGGACGAGCTGCTGGACTTTGCCCCAAGAATTCGGCTGGACGATTTGATTGATAACCTAGTGCGTTGCACAAAGATGACTCCAGAAGACGTAACTATCGTTATCGAGATGCTCTCCTACGACGCCCGCAGCATCCAAAACGACCTTTGGAGCCAACCCTTGCTGGTTCTTGATGAGCATGTATGTTTCCCAGTGAGCGCCCTGCTGACTGCTAGTATTGGGCGAAATTTCGACACTTGGCTGCAGCGGATAGACCCCAATTCTAAACGACGTGGCAAATTATTCGAGCTAGACACGTTAAAAGTTATGCAAGAGTGCCGATCAAACAACCCAGTACTGGCTGAGCACCTCTACTGGACCGCGGCATTGAAATTCAAGTACGCGCCAAAAAAATTTGAAGAAATTGATCTGACATTTGCCCTAGGCAATTTGATAGTAATCGCTGAACTCAGAAGCCGGCGCACACCGATCACTCCACTGGATTATCACAACGAGATCTTCGACAACAATGGAATAGAATACAAAACTACTCAAGCCAGCCGAAAAGCAGAGCGAGTCCGCGAAAACCTACAAGAATTCTGCGCAGTGCACTACCCGTCACTCATAGGCCGCAATGACATTACGGTTATGCCCTTAGTGATCATAAATGGCCAGTTTCATGCAGGGTATCCCCGCAACGGTGTGCCTGTGCTGGACCCCCACCTGCTCAAACACTTCCTCAAAGACGCGCAAGCGAGATTCTACGGGAACATAGATGAAACCACGGGCCACATGTACAGCATCCCCCTGTATAACTCTCTGGACGAGGCGGTCCGAGTGTTTCCTCAATATGCTAGCTGCCCAACATTGATCAGTCTCTACAACGCACTGACCACGCAGGTTTCCGCAAAATACGAGATTCCCGGCAAAGATCTCCCCCCCATTTTTACCAACACCTTAGAAATTTCTAAAGTAACATCTGAGCGCTACATGCAGATCTTGGAGAAAATCGCCAAAGGCAATCTTCGCAAAAACTTTTGACTCCTACTTATAGACTATTACCAAAAGGAGCCTAGGAGGTGCGGATCAAAGCATGACATCAGCGGAATCAGCTGCAATTCCGCTGATGCAAGTCTATCAAGGGCTAACAATGACCTTGATGTCCGAGCCCGAGATGCTCTTGATGTATGAGTAGCTCGTTCCTAAGACGGCCAGTTGCTCCTTCGATACCTTCTTCGCTGATATCGCAGGCTGCACGATCACAAACTTGAAGATCAGCTCATGGTCGTGGCATTTGTTGCGCAGGATCTCCAGCTGCTGAGGCGTGCCTTTCAGGATTCTGTCGAAATCCTTCAGCAGTCCTTGCTGGTAGCGATCCATTAGCCGGTTGAAGAACTTGTCGCCGGTGTAAAGCCATTTCACCGACCTGGATGCCTGACCGCATACTTCATAGACATCGGCGACGCGCGCCCCAGGCGCAGCCACGCCATCCGTCATAGGACAGAATTTGCAGTGGTACAGGTCGACGTAAATTGCATCCTGGTTTTCCCGAATTGCCACCAGGTCAGCGATTTCGCCTTTGCCGTCATCGTTGAACACGATTGAGTAATCGTCAGCGATCTTGTCGAAAGTGAACCCTTGTACTGAATCCTTGCGTCGTTCCGCACGCATGGACTCCTGATGGATTTTCGTCGTTCCCCAATCCCAGGCTTCGAGCAAACCGGCAGGTAGTTTTACATCCATGCTGTTAAGCGAGTATTGACGGTAGTTCCCCTGCACCATGGATCCGTCGACCTTGAGAAGTACCAGCGGCTCTCCATCCAGATAAGAATCCAGTGGCATTTCGTGGGGGTAAAGGATCTTCACACCTGGGCAGGAGGTCTTGTACCCATCCTCCAACAATTTGATGGCGATGGTGGTCAGCCGGCGCTCCTCACCCTCGTTACCCACAACAATGACGGGGATCTCCAGCGTCCGTGCATCAATGTACTCAGGCTTACCAAGCTCGACATCGAGCAGGTTGAAAGTCTCTCCCTGAAAATACAGCGAGATCCTTTGCTCGTTTTCGATCGCGATCGACACAGGCCAGTCGGCGTAGAACAGCCCCTCTGGCCATTTGCCCTTGATTTGGTCGGCACGCATGACATTTTTGAGGACGTCACCAGGGTCAATGGTGTTGTCGTTGAGTTTGACCGCCATTCGCTTGCACCACTCGACCCAGTAGTTTATCGGAGAGGAGTTCATCTCCCAGATCTTGCCCTTGTGCGAGCAGCCTACGGTGGTTCGTTCTCCATCCTCAAAACCAGTGGCGAAGATGTTCGACTTTGTCGCATTGCCTTTCTCGATATCGCTGATCACCTGGTTGATGTCGCGCCCCACATGCATCGTAAACCGCAGGTCTTTCCGGGCGCGGGACAGGCCAACGTTCTGAAGCTTCATCAGCTTGATGTCGTGGAGCGTCCGGAACGCCGGCTCACCATTGATGCGACGGGAGTCTTTGGCCACCAGGTTCAGGAAGCGAGTTGCCTGAGTGTCGTCACCCGAGGTGTGAATGAAGAGGGTTTTCTGCGCTTTGTCATAGAACGCGATGTAAAGATTCCAGTTGGTATCGACGATCTCTTCGGTCTGAGCCCAGCCAACTAATGTCTCTCGCCGGGTTACCGCAATAACGGTATCGGCTTGCTCATTGATCGAGAAGTACTGCAGTATCTCTCTACGTCCGTCCAGACTCTGCGCCCGCTGCGGTGTCCAGTCTTTGGCAGAGACGTGATACGCCACGGCGCTGATTTTGGGGTTCGGGTTGAGCCCAAAGATCACTTGGGCATCGTCACCCTCAGCGAACTGTTCGTTGAAGTCCGCCTTCTCAATTTCCCGGCTGACCTTTTTCTCACTTACATTGCGAATGACTGCCCCCCAGTCAGCACTCTCCTTATAGAGGTCAGCCATCTGATGGTCGGTCTTCTGGTTAGCGATGTTCGCCACGAACTTGGCATCGCCTAGGGCCGCATCAACCCGTGTCAGCCGGCCAATGAACTGAAGCGTCACAGCAGGGCTTTGGTGTTGGTCATGAATGGCAGCAATTTTGAGCTCGGGCAGATCGAAGCCCTCACCAAGCATATCGACGCACACGATGATCCGGTGCTTCTTCTTGATAATTTCAGCCATCACCCTAGCCTGATTCGGCACATTGCTATGAATCAGTACCGGCGTGAGGTCGGGGTGCTGCTTGTATATCTCAAACAGGTCCGACGCCCGCTTGTGCGACTTTGCCCGCACCATCATCAGATGGTTATACCCAGCCTTGAGGTCAGCCCTGAGCAGCTCAACAGCCTTGTCTGCAATGGCCTGATCGGACAGCTTGAGGTTATATTCTCGTACCGGATGAAACTCGATACCTTTGAAATAGCCGTCAAGCTGCGCATCCCGCAGCGGGTAGTTGTAAATGATCTTACCGGCCAGAGCCAGACCATCTTCCCTGAATGGCGTCGCTGTGAACTGAATACACGGTTTGCCGATGAAGGCGGTTTTGATTCGATTCCAGCTGGCCGCAGCGACGTGATGAGCCTCGTCGATCATCAGGTGGCTGCACATATTAACCAGCGCGCCCAAGGCGGCGCCTTCGAATAGCAGCAGCGCCTGGGGAGTAGCCACAATAATGTTGGCGCTCGCCAAATCAGCAACCTGCTCCTCTGACAACTTTGAATCGATGGCCGCCACAATAGGATTGCGCGCCGTGTCCGATACCGCCCCCACGGTGCGGAGCGTCTTCATCTCCGTGCACTTACCCACCAACTGCGTTCTGAGGGCGTCCGAGGGAACCAGGATCAAGGTTCTTGCCATCCTCGCAGCGATGATCAGCGCGAGCATGGTGTCAGTCTTCCCTGTACCGGTCGGCATGACGACTGTGGCGGTCGAAGAAGGATCAACCACCAAGTGCCCCAGGGTGGCATAAAGCGCAGCCAGTTGAGGCTTGCGCAGCCCAGGTGCGTTGGTCTTTGGATCGTCGAGACTGAAATTGAAGTGATGGCTTTGCCAGCTTTGGTACACATCCAAATGCGTTTTGACTACATCGTCCATGGTGATTACCTGGAGGCAGAAAAGACTTCTGGGGAATAGGATGGCGACATGATAGCACGCATACTATTGCTCGCATGATCTTAACCACTGCTGGACGAAGTCAGCATTCCATCGAGCCAACGTGACCGCCCGCGCAAGCGCTGCAAATGGTTTCTCGCCGACAGGTGCTACGACGCCGAAGCGCTACACCGCTACTGAGACCAGTACCGAATGCAACCCGTGATCCCGTTGCGCTCAATGAAGCGCAAACCCAAGCCTGGCTTAGCCAGACTGTTTGACCGGCCGAAGTACCGACAGCGCAACATTATCGAGCGCATATTTGGCTGACTGGAAGAGAACCGCCGCATCGTGACACGCTTCGACAAGCTTACGAAAAGTCATGCAGCAATGGTCGCACTGGCTTGTTCCATGCAGTGTTTTCGACATCTCTTTTCGTACAGAGCCTAGGTATATCCAGCGAGCCTTGATTGATAACGTGTTCTTCAATTTTAATAGAGATAGGACTACGCCCACCAATATCGCAAGGGCTGCCTCAATAAAATCTTTCTTTATCTTGGCATTATCGAGTCCTTCTGACTCTATGTTGCCCCTAATTCAATTGAGCCTAACGATTAATCCAACGAGCAGGAAAAAGCGTAGCTTTTGGCTCTCCAACGAACGGAGTGAGCGATAGTTGAGCACATTATTAGCCTTTGCTGAGAATGTATTGGCATTGATCGATAATTACATCAAGTTTTATGACCCAAGGGCGTAGCTCTGCTCTTTTCCATTCGCGGGGGTCTGCCCAGCCTAAAGCCTTTAGTCGAGCTGAACTATAAAGCTGATAATCATATTCGCTGATAGCCATTGATGCATGGTTCCATTTCCGCGCCAGCTCTCTTTCCTGATCGCGAGATGGCTCGACTCCTTGCTCTAGATCGTACAAATAGGCCTTTGTTGCGATTACGGCATCCATTACCAGTTGTAGAGCCTCACGCTTGTTTCTGAGTTCTTCAGATGTCTCATTATTTTTTTCCTTCCAGAATCTAGCGGCATCAATAATGGCAGATAATGCTTCGATAACCATGCTCGGATCTCTAATATGCCAACGACAGAATTAAGCCGCGCCACGAAGTGGCGTCGGCTTGAATGAATTAATTGTTAGGCCTTCGCATCGCGACCCTCGATGTGCTGCTTTTCGCTCTCGTAGGTGATGAAGCGGTGCACGGTCTCGACGCGCGTAGTTCGGCATGAAAGAACGACAAAATCAATCTCCCCTCCGATGCCCAACTGATGCTGGAGTGGTTGGGATCGATCGTGTTGCTGTTGGCGCACGACAATATCGATCATGAAATCCGGAAATTGGATATTGTCAGTGGTCAAGACCGGAACCTGCGGCTTTAATCCAAGCGCGTAAGGAAGACGCTCTGGTTGGAAGTTGGCGGTTGATCTGTAGGCATATCCAACGTACTGCCCCTCTGCTCGTGAGTAGCCAAAGTGATAGATCGTTGTGGTAATGAAGCCGAGCCCGCCAGCTGCATCTGCTGATGCTTTGAGCACACTTGGCGCGATGGATCCGACGTTATCAACATCTCCTAAACACTTCAGGGTTTGCAGGTAACCAAACCAGCCAGTTACGAACCCGGCGTGGCCGGTTCCTGCGACCAACAGATCAGAGTCTGGAACGGACAGGAACTTACGTTGGAAGGCCAGCGGCATGCGGTCATCAGCTCCAACCACCAAAGTGTCCATTGCGACGCAAACTTGATCGGGTTGAAGTGCGAATACGAGTGCGGTCATGTAAAGGAGGCCTAACGTTTGGTTAAGGGACGGGTTTAGTCCATCCCAGTGAGCGAAGCGACGATTTGAGCCAATTACTATACGAAATCAAGGATCTGAATAAGTGCTTGCAGCAATATTGAAATAGCAGCAAATATAGCGCCGATCGCATTCCATCGAGATTGTGCAGAAAAAGTTGCAGACATATCCCACCCATCCAAGCTTACGGAGGCATAATTTGGTTTCTCGCCTTTCCTTTCAGCTTTTTTCCGACGGCGCTCCATCTCTTTTTCATGGCTGACTTTCACAATGCTTGCGTACAACCAACTTCCCGCAGAAACAAATCCGCTAGCGATTGACAAGATCAACATAATCGCAACATATATAGTCATACCATCTCACCGAGTCCGATTGATTAGTATAGGATTTTACTCACCGGGAGCTATGAGCGCAACGAGTAATTTTTTGCGCGCAGCAACTTGTTAGCTATTCCACATACCCATACTAGGGCCTGAATAGCTTTGTTCCTTCTTTTGTTGAAATTTCTGTTGTAAAGCTTTTTCAAGGTGCAAGTTCTCCGCAAACTCGGATACCTTCATACATTTTGTCACAGTCCCATCATGACTGACACCAGCAACGAACGAATAGCCACCCGCGCCAGTTTTTGACGTCTTTTTAAACTCCACAAACTTTCCAAGATAGCTAATAAAGCTATCTTTTGTTGCTCCTAAAACAAGAACTTGCTAAATCGCCAAGTCCTTTCCAGAAAAATACTGCCTACACCTCAAAAGGAAATCATCGTTTTCGGCAACACCATAAATTATTAAATAATGAATTCCAATTGACTCCAACACACTCTTAGCTGAATCGTAATCTGTAAATTTCCCGACTTCATCAGCAATTGCGCTTTTGTCACGCTTAAACTCTATCAACACCCATTTATTTACATTAGAGAAGATAGCATCACCAGCTTTTTCGTGACCCCATCCAATGGCGCAATAAACATGTTGAGATCCACATACTTTTGAACGAAAAAGTACTCAACTGTCTTTTACCACCATAAGATATCCATCAATGCTCCTTACCTGGAATGAATAGGCAACTATTAATACACACCAATTGGCACATAACTTTCTAGGCAGGCGCGGTGTATAAAATTCCTTGTTCCTTTGGCTATCCGTGTCTAGGCTGAGGCTTTCAGCGTGCAGATGAGCAGCCGTTGTTGCTCGACCAAACGCGGGAGCAAATTCACCTGCGGCTCTACTCGATTCTCACAGAACGTGTCTATTGCAGGACGGTTATGCCGTCCGGCATGAATAGGTTCGCTGCTCATGCGAGTTTCGCAGTGTGTGACTGCGTCTTTACCAGCACTAGGCGCTAGGCAGCATTTTCTCTGATCCTGGCCGTCAGCTCCTTGTGGTACAGCATCTGAGACTCAAAGCTTCAGAGTGAACTCTAACCATCACAGCCTTAGATAAGCTCGCTCCTCGTGAAATCTGGCTTTCGGCATTCCAATTGGTATTCCAGAACTACTTTTTGAAAAATACTTTCTCAGCCAAAAGAGAGGCTTAGCCAACCAATTCAAATTACCCCGGCCCATCAAATTCCAAAGAAAAAGACGCCCTCGGGCGTCTTTTTTTTTTGTGCCTGGATTTTAGGGTGCGCGAGCCCCAAAATCAGATTTCACCCCTTCCGTGTAGGCCGTTTCCTCAGGCCGATGCTGTACTCGAGGGAGCGGGTTTACCCGCGAAGAATCCAACGCGGTGCATGGCACCGGCTGTGCCGGTGTTCGCGGGTAAACCCGCTCCCACAGGGCCCCCGCCAAATCAACAAGTCATATGCAGTTCCATGAAAGCCCGGCTTGTCGGAGATAGGAGCAGCACAAGCACCTGCAACACGAGTGGGATCGATTAATGGCCAGCAAAGCACTGCTGGATGATGCCGAACTCGGCATGATGCGCTGAACCCCGCACTGCCCTTCCCCGTGCTCGGCCAGCCTCAAAAACGGACTTCGCCCAACAGATACGGGGGTCAAAGGACGAATGGTCGAAATGTGTCAGGCACGGGGAATTGCTGGGAGTTTTTTGCCACTACTGGCGTTTCAGCCAAGCGCGTTCGTCGTGGTGAAATGAACTTCACTTTCTCGGCGTGTCAGATTAGGTCCTTGTCAAGCGAACTTCAGTAGAGGTACAGCCTTATGAGCATGGCCACAATTGTAAGTGCCGTGATTTCCAGTCTCGCACCAAGTGTCTTTGACCATAACAGCCTGCAAGAACCCGGCGCGCATATCTCTGCCGTCGAATACCACTACGGGATGAACATCGATGTGAAACGCGTATTGCAACGCACCGATACATCCGACAAGACCGGTGTGGTACCGGTAACCGTAGTGTATGAAGACAGCAAGGGCGAGATTCACAAGATCCGCTTCCTCGAATGGGGTGGAAGCCCCGCAGCTCCTACTGGCGTGGCCTGATCCGCCCAACGTTAAAGCCCCCCAGAAACGGAAGTCAAACCTCGTCCGCATTCAGTGCGAATGATGTTTCCATCACCTGAAAACGGACATGAGCGAATGATTAAAAGTTCATTCGCGAGAAACACTATTATCTTGACAGCCTAATTCTGCAAGTTAATGACCAGAAATAGCTGAAATTCAATTTCAGCCAACAACAGCACACTCCAGCCAAACAGTGCTGGAGTCATGCTGAGCAGTTCACAAAGTTTTACTTGAGGATATCCAGATGAAAACCATGAAAGTTCTCTTCGTTGCCGCCGCCCTGACCGCTTCTACTCTGGCGATGGCCTCCGGCGGTGGTGATCGGACCTTCGCACGCATGGAGTCAGCCCGCAAAGCCTCGATGCAGGCCTTCCAGCTCGCAGAGAAACAGAAAGCAGAAGCCGCTATAGCTGAAAGCAAAGCCAAGCCAGCCAATGACGCCAAGGGCTGATCGATATAGCGCGTCCTCCAGCCTGGTCATATAGCAGGCGTTTTCGATCCATACCGTCACCACCAACGCATGAACATATGCCGCTAGGGTCGGTACGCAGTGATCGGGGACAGGGGGACGCTCTGTGTGGCTTTGGCCATCTGGGTGATTTCCACCTGCAGTTGGTCTTTGCCGAGCAGGTAGTCGGCCAGTTTCTGCGAGAACGGCCAGTAGTTCAGGGTGGCAGTCAGGGTCAACGGCCCGACGGCGTCGGTCGGTACCAGGAAGGAGAACTCGCCGATTTCGTAACCCTTGGGCAGTATGCGGTTGTCCGAGAGTATTTGCGTGGCATTCCACACCTCCACATCCAACGGATTACCGTCCTTGTCGCCTATGTGCACTTTGAAGTTTCGCGTGTTGTCCTCGGTCTTGCCGTCCTTGATCGAGCCCAGCCGATAGAGCTCTCGCCCACTGGCATCCAGCACCTGGAAATCGATCCACATCTCCCGGCCCTCCGGAAAGCCAGTCGGCAATTTGTGCCCGGCACCGACGTTGGCAACCTTGACGGCTACCGAGGTGTATTGCCCGGGCGTGATGACTGCCGGCGGTTGCTGGAAGGTTATTTCCGCTGCGCGCGCAAGCATGTCGCGCGCGCGTTGCGCGCCCTCTTCCTGGCCAAGATGCTTGAGCATCATGGCGTTGGCCCCGCTGAACCAATGCGAGGCAACATCTTCGCGGTCCGGCCCCATGATCGCGGCCTTACCCGCAAAACCCGGCATATGGCAACTTTGGCAGGTGACACCGTTAAGGCTGTACGCGCTCTCCTGCCATTCGTCATACGTGCGCTCGACCGCCACGCTGCTGAAAGGATGCGTGACGTTGTGGCAGGTGCCGCAAAAGTCCGAACGCGTGTGCAGGTCGGAATATACGGTGTCGTGATAAGGCGACACGGCATCTTTGCGCGGGCCGAACTTGGTCGGTTTACCATGTGCCCGAGGGCTCAGAACATAGGCGCCGTTATCAAGCCCAGTACGGGCACTGATGTTGTGACAGGACTCGCAATCGACCCCTGGCATCGGATGATTCTTGGCGCTGTCTTCAATCGAGGAGCGATTGACTTGCGAATTGATCTGCCCGGTCGTGAGACCGATCGGGGTATGGCAGCCGGTGCAGAAGTTGTCGACCTTGCCTTCCGTGGCTGCACTCGCACGCTTGAGCAACGCCCGATAGATAGGTTCATCCCAGGCCTGGGACATCATTGATGAGCGCCACTGCTTGTAGATTTCCGTATGGCAAGCACCGCATACCTGGGCGTTGTCGAAGTCCTGCACATTGAGAACCAGGTTGCCGGGGGTATTGGCCCGATGCGGAAAGAACGGCATCGCGCCAGTCACATGCAAGAGCCTGGAGCGCGCCGGCTCCAGCCACTTCTCGTTACCTTGATTGTCATTGCCTTGAAGTTCCTCGGCTACCACCACCAGCGTTGCCATCAGCAGGCAGGCCAGAAAACACAACTTCGGCAGTGCCAGCCGCACAAACGTATGCCTCATAAGCATTTCCCCTGGGCGGTTGTAGAGGCGCGCAGCAATGCTTCTATTGAGTAGCCAGGGGTATTTGTGCCGCCAACCGATGGTTACCTGCAATCACTCAATAGGTACTGTCAGCTTCGCTGCTTTCCGACTCTGCACCTTTGATGAACAGGATATGTTCACTCAGCAATTGGCTTGCCAGCCCCGCAAAAACATGTCGGGGCAACAGGAAGACCAGCAGGTATTGTTCAGCGCTTGAAGCGCTCAGTTAATGGGGCCCACAAACTGCTGGGGTATCACGCCCATTAGTGGGGCAACTCACCCCGAAGTCGGGGGTACGAATACGCTGCCTGGTTCCTGCGCCCGGGAAGTTTCATGCTATTTACGCTTGAGTTGTGTCACAGCCACTATGAAGCCGTAGTTTCCATGGTGCCTGCCGTGCTGGCGACCACAAGCGCCACGATACAAGCCAGCAAAGCGAATGCCGTGAACACCGCCATCACATGCATGCATGGCATGACATGGTTCCAGGCTCGGGCTACCCCCAGAAAAGCGGCGAACAGCCAACCACTCATGGAGAACGCCCCCAAGAGTGCAAGGCGACCGCGGTCGGAACCCGGTAACAAGACGAAAGGGGCTTTTTGCAACAACGGGAAGCCGATGCGATGCAACAGGCCGCCGTTCAATGTCAGCAACGCGACAACCGCAACCTTGGCCCAGAGCTTCTGGTTGAGCAAATACGCTGCGCCCTCGAGAAGATATCCCTGAAGTATCAACAGCAGACCACTGCCCCAAAGAGCCAGTAACGCAAGGGTGGCAATTTTCCTGGTTTCTTCCAGGTACTCATGCTTTGCCTGATCCAGCGCTTCCTTGCGCCAACTCCAAAGCTTGTGATCGGCAAGCAAGACCCTACCGAGGGCAATACAGGTGGCGAGCAGATGAACATACACGAGGAGCATTTTCAGCATTATTTTTATGACCTTCTTTTTATATGGACAATGCTCTCCTTGCGTCCTGAAATTTAATCTTAATGATACCGATTACCAGCTGCAACATAAAGTTTCAAAACCACCGGACCAGTATCTTGACGGATTGGTCTACTTTTTATAGGGATCTCGGCTGCCCAGTTCAGTGGCGATCAAGCGATCAACAGGCTCATCGACGAATTTCGAGTGGATATCAATATCATCCACTCGACTCGAGAACCGGGGGCGGGCTGTAAAACGAAACGTCCCGGCTCCTCGGCCCCTGTGCAAACTCATGGCCTTCACTGCACTCAACTACCCGGATAAGCCAGTTCGATCTGCTGATCGAACTCCCCGCCAACCCCACAATACTCCCGCGGAATGCGCTCGATATCTTCGGCTACCTGCGCAATCACCTGGCGCAGTTCCAGGCGCTCGAGCCAGCGGACAGGGATAGCGGCAGCACCATGTTGCGCACCCAGCAAGTGCCCGACGACCAGCCCGGTACTGCTGCTGTCGCCGCTGTGATTCACCGCCATGGCTACCCCTTCCTCGAGTGACCGAGCTGTCAGCGCACACCACAACCCAACCGCCAGCACCTGGTCAGCGACCCAAGCAGCGCCAAAATCGTCAATGCGTTGCGGGGTGGGTGCATAGCCCTCGTAATAGAAGAACAGCACGCGCTCGATCAGGCTGCGCGTTTCCTCCATGCCAGGTACCTGCCCGTACCTGGCCAGGCTCTGAGTCACAGCGTGCTCCACGCTATCTTGTCGATCGACAATGCGCTGGAGAATGTCGGCGAACAGCCCTGCCGCCAGGTAACCGGTCGGATGCCCGTGCGTCAGTCGCCCGGACTGCGCTGCGTAGTCAAATGCATGGGCAAAGAATGCACAGGGTGCAACCCGTACCAGGGCACCGCAGCCCTTGCTGTTGTTTTCGGCAACCGCACCCAGCCGCCCGCTGCTCTTGAGCGCATTCAGGCAAGTTGCGTCGGGGGCGCGGCGCGACCAGAGCTCCACGTGCTTGATCAGCCAGCCATCCGTGGTCACCGGTATCGTCGAGGGGTAATCCTGTGTCATCAGCCAGCGCAGCAACGCGTGATGAATAATGCTCGGAACATGACAGCGCTGCCGTGAACTCCCAAGCACATAAGCCCGCAGCAAGCCTTCAGCGGTGAACAGCATCATCTGCGTATCGTCGCTGATCGCACCGGTGATGCCGTAGGCCGGGGCAAGATCAATGATGCCCTGCGCGCCGAACCTGGCCTTGATCACAGGCCACTCGAGAAACTCCACGGGGGCGCCAAGCGCGTCTCCCACTGCGCCACCTAGCAGGCAGCCTTTGATCCGTTCAAGTCTGTTCATGTCTTCCCTTGTCACTCTTCTGCAGAGACCAGGTTCTGCAAAAGCACCAGCTTGCTTTGCAGCTGTGCGATGTGCGCTTTGTCGGCACGCTGTGCCGCACGTAGCTCCCGGTTTTCCATCTCCCATATCCGCGCCCAACGCGCGTCCTGGCGACAGGCGAAAACCAGGTGCCAGATTTCTCGCAACCGCAGGTACTGCATCAGGAGCACCACCAGGATCACCCCGATCAACACCAACGCTCCTGTTGAAACCGCTTCAGACATGGTCATGTCCACTTCCTTTCGTGACTTCAATTTATTTCGAAGACAGGAACACGATATGTAGTGTTTAGTGACAGGTCTAGAATGTAGACTTATACAGGTAAAGTTATCGCGCACATGGAGAGGGTATGAAACGCAAGCAATCCATCGAGCAGGTACGCTGGGACCTGGCACTTCGCTATCGCTTGATCGAGACCGTTGCCTGGTGGGAAGGCCGGCTGACCACGGGCCACCTGATGCAGAGCTTTGGCATCAGCCGCCAGCAGGCGTCGAAGGACATCAATACCTACATCACCGAACATGCGCCCAAAAACTTGACATATGACAAGCAGCTCAAGGGCTATGTACCAAGCAAGCAGTTCAAGCCGCTGTTCATCGACGACAGCGCCAGCGCCTACCTGCACCTGCTTTACCAGAACAATGAGCGGGCCCCGCACATCGACGGGCTGGCACTGGCCTATGCGCATACCCGGGTGCTGGAAGTGCCGGACCGGCCTATTCGCCCGGAAGTGCTGCGCCCCTTGCTCAAGGCCTGCCGTGAAGGCTTGCGCCTGGAAACCGAATACGTGTCCTTCAACACCCCCAACGTGGAGGTGCGCCTCATCGCCCCGCACACGCTTGTCTACACCGGCATGCGCTGGCACGTGAGGGCTTACTGCGAAAAGAACGGCCAGTATCGCGACTTCGTCCTCAGCCGCCTGCGTGGGCAGCCAGACCTGCTCGACCAGTCGCCGAACACGCGCGAGCAGGATGAAGACTGGAATGTCGAGGTGCCGGTCATCTTCGAACCTGACGGGCGATTGAACGCGGCGCAGAAGGCAATCATCGAAACCGACTTTGGCATGACGCAGGGGCAACTGGTGGTGCCCAGCCGCAGGGCGCTGGTTAAGTACGTGTTGCAGCGTTACCAGATCGACCACCGCAACCTGGCAGTACTTCCCGAGGCGCAGCAACTGGTGGTGAGCAACCTCAAGGAACTGAAGCCATGGCTGTTGAATGACTGATTGTCGGATGCCGCGACGAGGGGCTCGATGCCCCCAGTCGCTGTGTCGTGGTGTCCCGCCGCACGTTTCATGATCGCCCCTCGGCCAGCAATACCTCCGGCATGGCCGGCAGCGGCCGGCTCAGCAACACGCCGACCAGCATCGCGAACAGCAGCGCCGCCACACCAGCGACCTGCAACACGGCTTCGAAGCCCCCGATGAACGCCTGACGGGCCAAGGGGGCCACCGTTTCCCGCAACCCGGGCTCAAGCAATGCCAACGCCGCCTGCAAGTCCCCAGCGGCAACCCGCGTCGCCATCGCGGTAACCTGCCCCGATTGCCCGGGCGCCACCACAGCCATGACCTCGTGCAGCAACTGCCCGCTACGAGCAGCCAGCACGCCACCGAGCACTCCAATGGCCAGCACGATCGCCCCGAACCGCGTCGTGGTGCTCAGCCCTGAGGCCATGCCAGTACGCTCACGCGGCACGCAAGCCATGACGTTCTTCTGCGTGTCGCCATTCAGCAGTCCGGCACCAGCACCCAGCACCAGGCTGGCCAGGGCGAATACACCGTAACTGCCCTGCTGCGTGGCCCAGGCACACAACAGGTTACCCGCCCCGACCAATACCAGGCCGAGTGCGAACACCTGCGACGGGCTCAAGTGCGCAGCCAGGCGCATGCCCAGGCGTGGCGTCAGCAGCATGGCCACGGCAAACGGCAACATGCCCGCCCCTGCGGCCAGGGCCGACAGCTGCAGGCCGTTCTGCAAGTAAAGCGGCAGCAGGGTCATCATCACCTGGGCGCAGGCAGCGTAGGCGAACATGCCCAGCAAGGCACCAACGAAACGCCCGCTGCGCATCAGCCGCAGGTCGATCATCGGCCGTTCCTGGCTCCGCTCGACCATGACGAACAGGCCGAACAGGAAGGCGCTGATCACCAGCCGTCCCAGGGTTTGCGCACTGCCCCAGCCCACCTGGTTGGCATCGATCATTGCCCAGATCAGGTAACCCAGGCTGCCGGAGAAAGTCAGGCTGCCCCATGGGTCGAGCCGGGCCGCAGCGCTGTCACGGGACTCTTCGACACTGCGCAGCACCATCACTGCGAGCACTGCCACCAACGGCAGGTTGATGTAGAAGATCCAGCGCCAGCCAAGGGTGCTGGCGATCAACCCGCCCAGCAGCGGCGCAAAGGTGATGGTGGCGCCCATGCAGGCGCCCCAGAAGGCCCAGGCGCGCATGCGTTCCTGGGGTTGGTGGAAGCGGTTGCCGATCGCGGCCAGGGCCGAGGTCAGCAGCAGCGCCGCACCAACGCCCTTGGCTGCCCTGGCAAGGTCGAGGAACAGCAAGTTGGGCGCCGCGCCACAGGCCAGCGAGGCGATGCCGAACAGGGCCAGGCCGAGCAGCAGCATGCGGCGGCGGCCAAAGCGGTCGGCCAGGCTGCCAGCGGGCAGCAGGCAGGCGGCAAAGGCCAGCAGGTAGGCGCTGACCACCCATTCGATATCGGCGAACGAGCCGGACAGGTCGCGGGCGATGCTAGGCAGGCTGACCGCGACGATGTTGGTGTCGAGGATGATCAGGGCGCAGACCAGGGATGCGGTGAGCAGGGTGAAACGCGCAGAGGGCATGGTGAGGCTCCGGATGCAGGGCTGGTTGGTCAAATCGCCGGGGCTGCCTTGCAGCCCATCGCAGGCAAGCCAGCTCCTACAGGGACCGCACCGCCTTCAAGGATTGCGCAATACCTGTAGGAGCTGGCTTGCCTGCGACGGACCGCAAAGCGGTCCCCTGCAATTCCCTGGCAGCCTTTGCCGCCAAGCCATCAGCCTTGTAGTGTTGGCCTCACCATAACGCCGCCAGCCCCCAGGCTTGTTAGCCCCGGCGGCCCGCGTCATTACCCTGCAGGTAACACCCATGGAAATCCGCCATTTCCGCTACTTCCTCTGCGTCGCCCGCCACGGTCACTTCACCCGTGCCGCCGAACAGCTGGGCATCGCCCCGCCCACCCTCAGCCGGCAGATCCAGGACATGGAGCGCGAGCTGGGCGTGCGCCTGTTCGAGCGTAACCAGCGCGAGGTCAACCTCACCGCAGCGGGCCAGGCCCTGTTGGTCGAGGCCGAACATGCCGTACGCCAGTTCGATGCTGCACAACTGGGCGCGCAACGGGCCGCCCGAGGCGAAAGCGGGCGCATCGAACTGGGCTATGTGGCCTCGGCCGCGTACTCGGGCATGCTCCAGCAGCAAGTCAGCCGCTACAGCGAAACCTGCCCCGGCGTGCGCCTGAACATTCGCGAACTGCCCATGGCCGAACTGCCCGGCATGGTCCGCGACGGCCTGCTCGACCTTGCCTATGTGCGCTCACCGATGGAGCTGCCCGAGGAACTCGAAGCCATCGCCTTGCACCAGGAAGGTTTCGTCCTCGCCCTGCCCGCCAGCTCACGGATAAATGAAGTGCCGCAGATCCCGGCCTCGCGCCTGGCCAATGAAACCTTCATCCTGCCCGAACAGATCTCCGGCACGCTGGAGGTGGCCGCACAAGGTGGTTTCGTCCCGAAGCTCGGCCCCCAGCCAGGCAGCCTGGTGGCGGTGATCACCCTGGTGTCACTCGGCCAAGGCATCGCAGTGGTGCCGGAATCGGTGGTGCAACGCATCAGCCTGCCGCAGGTGAACTACCGGCGTATTGTCGACTGCCAGGCCAGCTCGTGGCTTAGCCTGATCCACCGGTGCTTCGAGAAAGCGCCGGCGGCAATCAGATACATCAAGATGATGAAGGGCTGAAAAAACAAAGGGCACCCATCCACTGGTGCCCTTTGCCCTACCGCCAGGTGAACTCAATCACCCCATCGAACGCACCCCCACAGGTTGCGCATTGCCTCGCGTGGTCACGATCCCCAGGAAGGAAATCACGATCGCCAGGCCCAATGTCGAGCTCACTTCTGCCCGGTGTTCAGGCGTGAACATCATGACCGCCAGTGCCCCGCCAATGAACAGGATCACCGCCCAGGTCAGGTACGGGAACAGCCACATGCGGAACTTCAGCTCGGTGTTTTCCCGCTCCAGGCGGCGGCGCATGCGCAGCTGCGAAATGGCGATGACCATGTACACCAGCAAGGCAATGGCGCCGGAGCTGGCCAGCAGGAACTCGAACACGCCCTTCGGCGCGAAGTAGTTGAGGATGGCAATGGCCGCGCCGATCAGCGTGCTGCCGAATACCGCAGCGCGTGGCACACCGACCTTGGAGGTCTTGTTTAGCATGGCCGGTGCGTCACCGCGCTTGGCCAGCGAGTACATCATCCGCGAGGCAATGTAGATCGAAGAGTTCATGCAGCTGGTCACTGCCACCAGCACCACTAGGTCGACCATGAAGGCCGCGTTGGGGATGTTCATGATCTCCAGCGCACGCTGGTAGGAACCCACCACCGCCAGCTGCGGGTCGTTCCACGGCACCACCGAAATGATTACGAAGATCGACAGGATGTAGAAGGTGCTGATGCGCCAGATCACCGAGCGAGTGGCCTTGGCGATGTTGCGCGACGGGTCGCTCGACTCGGACGCGGCGATGGTCACCGCTTCGGTGCCGATGAAGCTGAACATCACGGTGATGAACGCACCCACCACGGCCGACCAGCCCTTCGGCGCGAAGCCGCCGTGCTCGGCCATCAAGCCGCTCAGGCCGCTGACCTCGCGGTTGGGCAGCCAGCCCATCAGTGCGGCGAAACCCAAGCCGATGAAACCGAGAATGGCCGTGACCTTGAGAATGGCGAACCAGAACTCGAACTCCCCGTACTTGGCCACGCTGAACAGGTTGGTACCGGCCAGCAGCAGCACCGAAGCCAGGGCGAATATCCAGCTGTCCACCTGCGGGAACCAGGCGTTCAGCACATGCCCGGCGGCCAGTGCTTCGATCGGGATTACCAGTACCCAGAACCACCAGTACAGCCAGCCGATGGTGTAGCCGGCCCAGCGGCCGATGGCCTGCTCGGCGTAGGTGGAAAACGATCCGGTGTCCGGGTGTGCCACGGCCATTTCGCCGAGCATGCGCATGACCAGTACCACCAGGGTCCCGGCCACGAAATAGGAAATTATGGTAGCTGGCCCGGCTGCCGCGATGGCGTGGCCAGAGCCGACGAAAAGTCCGGCGCCGATGATGCCGGCGATGGACAGCATCGTTACATGACGTGGCTTGAAACCTTGTGCAAGGTTGCCATCAGATCCCACGGTGTTCATTGATGTTGTTCTCTTTTTGCTGACACAAGGATGGACGGGCAGGTGTAGGCGAAAATATCTCCTTTGAAATCAATAAGTCGACACGTTACTCGCGCTCTGTTGTTGATATTTGGCACGCGTCACAGAGCAACGTGTCAGTGCAGGTCGGGCTTCATTTAAGCCCCGCAGGGCTGTGGGAAATTACACGAGAACGCCCCGGAACTGTTCGATCACGACAGGGCATTTCCATGAACGCCAGATGTCGTGAATGGCATGCCCGATCGCGCCACCAGGCCGTCTGGAGCTTTTGTTTTTCATTTGGGTGTGTTTGTGGCTGTACTGGCCCTTTCACGGGCTCGCCCGCTCCCACAGGTTACTTCCACGCCCCTCAAACCTGTGGTGTACCTGTGGGAGCGGGCAAGCCCGCGAAAGGGCCGGTGCAGGCATCACCACTTTCTGCCAGCCACAAAAAAGCCCCGGTCTCCCGGGGCCTCTGTTGCCAGGCGTCTGCCTACGCCTGCCCGGTACGCTCGAAGCGTCGGGCCAGCAACAGGTAAGCGAGGATCCCCAGCACGCCATGGGCGGCCACGAACCAGAGTGCGTTGTGGAACGAGCCGGTGCTGGCCACCACATAACCGATCACCAACGGGGTGACGATACCGGCGATGTTGCCGATGCCGTTGAACACGCCACCGCACAGGCCAACCATCTTCTTCGGCGCCACATCCGACAACACCGCCCAGCCCACCGCCGCCAGGCCTTTGCCGAAGAAGGCCAGGGTCATCAGGGCGATCACTGCGGCATTGCCGTCCACATAGTTGGCCAGCACCAGGCTGGTGGACAGCCCCATGCCGATGATGAACGGGGTCTTGCGCGCCCTGGACGGGTGCACGCCACGGCGGATCAGCCAGTCGGACACGAAGCCACCGAGAATGCCACCGGTAAAACCGCAGATTGCCGGCAACGCGGCCACCCAGCCGGCCTCCATGATGGTCATGCCACGGCCCTTGATCAGGTAGATCGGGAACCAGGTGATGAAGAAGTAGGTGAGCGCGGTGATGCAGTACTGGCCCAGGTACACCGCCCACAGGTTACGGCTGGTGAACAGTTGCGCAAGCTCGGCCCGGGTCGGTTTGCTCTTGGCGGACTTGCGTTCCTTTTCCAGGTCGACCAGGGCGCCGCCTTCACGCATGTAATCCAGCTCTTCGGGGCTCAGCCCTGGCGCACTGTGCGGCTCGTGGTACAAGCGGAACCATACCACGCTCAGCGCCAGCCCCAGCACGCCCATCCAGATGAACACCTGCTCCCAGCTCAGCGCATGGGTCATCCACGCCATCAACGGTGCGAACACCACCACGGCCATGTACTGCGCCGAGTTGAACAGTGCCGAGGCGGTGCCGCGCTCGCGGGTGGGGAACCAGCAACTGACGATGCGCGAGTTGGCCGGGAAGGCCGGCGACTCCACCAGGCCCAGCATGAACCGCATGGAGAACAGCGCCACGGCGGCGGACACACCAGCCAGGCCCAACCAGCCCACGGTCCCTTGCAGCAGGGTGAACAGCGACCAGAGGATCAGGCTGATGCCGTAGACCCGGCGGGCGCCGAAGCGGTCGAGCAACCAGCCGCCAGGCACCTGGCCCAGGGCGTAGGCCCAGGCGAAAGCAGAGAAGATCATGCCCAGCATGACCGGGTCCAGGCCGAGGTCCTTGAGCACCTCGGTGCCGGTAATCGACAGGGTGGCGCGGTCGGCGTAGTTGATGACGGTGATGACGAAGATCAGTGCCAGGACCAGGAAGCGATGGCGACCGATCCCGGCCACGGCCTGCGGTGCGGCGACGGCGGATTTGCTGTTCATGTGGACCCTCTTGCTTCTCGGTGGAAGCGATTGTTCTTGTGCGGAGAAGGTGTGGCCCTTGGGGCCTTGTGTTGCCTGTACCGGCCTCTTCGCGGCTAAAGCCGCTCCCACAGGGTCAGTGCAGTGTTCAAGGCATGCGCTGTCCCTGTGGGAGCCGGCTTGCCGGCGATGGGGCCTACGCGCAATTCGGGGGAACCTCGCCGCGGAAGCAAGCAGCGAGATTCGATAAAACCATCTGCCCCATTTCCAGCCGGGTTTGCAGCGTGGCGCTGCCTCGATGCGGCTGCAGAACGACCTGGTTCAGGTCACGCAGCGCCGGCGGCACATGCGGCTCATCGACGAACACATCCAGCCCGGCCCCGGCAATGCGCTGCTCACGCAACGCCTCGACCAGCGCGTTCTCATCCACCAACTTGCCGCGCGCCACATTGACCAGGTACCCCTCCGGCCCCAGTGCATCGAGCACCTCGGCCGTCACCAGCACCTGGCCGCCATCGGCGGCAGCTGCAACCACCAGCACATCCACCGAGCGCGCCAGCTCGACCAGATCGGCCTCATAGCGGTAGCCGGTTTCTGGTTGCTCGCGCCGCCCGTTGTAGGCAATACGCATGTCGAATGCAGCGGCACGCCGAGCGATTGCCTTGCCCACCTCGCCAAGCCCGACGATGCCCAGTTCGATACCGCTGACCTTGCGCGCCAATGGCAGGTCGACCTTGCCCCACAAGCCATCACGCACCAGCCGCTCACCCTCGCCCAGGCGGCGCAAGGTGCCAATGATCAAGCCCATGGCCAGGTCGGCCACATCGGCGGTGAGCACGCCCGGCGTAGTGGTGACATGGATGCCGCGGCTGGCCGCATGGCGCAGGTCCACGGCATCGGTGCCGATACCGCTGATGGCGATGATCTCCAGCGCGGGCAGTTGCTCCATCAGCCCATTGGACAGGCCCTTGGCACCGCCTGTAACCACACCACGAATGCGCGGGCCGGCTTCGTCGAGCAACTGTTGCGGGTTGGAATGCTGATACAGGCGATGTACCCGATAGGCGCTGACCAGCCGGGCGTCGATGGCCTCTGGTACTGGCTGGGTCAACAGCACTTCGATGGGGTTTTCGTTCATGGTGGGCATCCGGCAGTTCGAAGACATGACTCGATGCTAGGCCGGCATTTGATACAGGTCTAATATAGATGCTGGATCGAATAATTCAGGAATTGAATCATGGAGCTGCATCAGCTGCGCTGCTTCGTGGCCGTGGCCGAAGAGCTGCATTTCGGCCGCGCCGCCACCCGCCTGCACATGACCCAACCGCCCTTGAGCCGGCAGATCCAGTTGCTGGAACATGCCCTCGGCGTGTTGCTGCTCGAGCGTAACAACCGCCAGGCGCGGCTGACCCTGGCGGGCCAGAGCTTTCTCGAAGACGCCCGTCGCATCCTGCTGATCGCCGAGTCGGCCAGCCAGTCGGCGCGGCGCATCGCTCATGGCGAAGCGGGCCGGTTGACCCTGGGTTTCACCGCAGTGGGTGCCTACAGCATGATCCCGCGCTTGCTGGTGCATGCCGGGCAGGCGCTGCCGGACATCGAACTGGTGCTCAGCGAACGCGTCTCCAGCACCCAGGTGCATGACCTGGAGGCAGGGCTGATCGATGTAGGCCTGGTGCGCCAAGTGCTGCCCAGCGCGCGTGTGGAGTACCTGCCGATCCACCGCGAACCCTTCATCGCCGCCCTGCCCGCCGGGCATGCGCTGGTGGCACGTGAGCGGCTCAGGCCGAGCGATTTCGATGAACAACCATTCGTGATGTACAGCGCCAACGAAGGGCGCTACTTCCATGACCGCATCGCCAACCTGTTTGCCCGGCATGAGGTGCAGCCGCGGTACCTGCACCAACTGGGGCAGACTCACTCGATACTGGGGCTGGTCAATGTGGGGCTGGGCTGCGCGGTGGTGCCGGCCTCGGCGCAGGCATTGCGCCTGGAGCAGGTGGTGTTCAGGCCATTGGTGGGGATGGAGCAACAGGCGGAGATTTTCCTGGCGTTCTGCCGGGATAACCCCAACCCGGTGCTGGGGGCATTCGTGGCGATGGCGCGGAAGTTTTTCGAAGCAGGTTGATTTGTGCCTGCCTCTTCGCGGGCTCGCCCGCTCCCACAGGATAAATGCAGGCCTGGAGCCTGATGCAGTACCTGTGGGAGCGGGCAAGCCCGCGAAAGGGCCAGCAGCCTCAACGCACCAGGCAAGGCCGCTTGTTATCGAAGCTCCACCCCGGAATCAGGAACTGCATTGCCACGCTGTCATCCCGCGCGCCCAACCCCATGTTGCGGTAGCACTCATGCGCCTTGGCCAACTGGTCTTCATCCAGCTCCACCCCAAGCCCCGGCCGAGCCGGCACGTGCACATGCCCGTCGACGATGCGCAGTGGTTCGCGGGTCAGGCGCTGGCCGTCCTGCCAGATCCAGTGGGTGTCGATCGCAGTGATTTCACCCGGCGCCGCAGCCGCCACCTGGGTGAACATTGCCAGCGAGATATCGAAGTGGTTGTTGGAATGCGAACCCCAGGTCAGCCCCCAGTCGTTGCACATCTGCGCCACCCGTACCGAACCCTGCAAGGTCCAGAAGTGCGGGTCGGCCAGCGGAATGTCCACCGACTGCAACTGGATCGCATGGCCCATCTGCCGCCAGTCGGTAGCGATCATGTTGGTGGCGGTGGGCAGGCCGGTAGCGCGGCGGAACTCGGCCATCACCTCACGGCCCGAGTAGCCGTTCTCGGCACCGCACGGGTCTTCGGCGTAGGCCAGCACATCGTGCTTGTCGCGGCACAGGGCAATGGCCTCCTTCAATGACCAGGCACCATTCGGGTCGAGGGTGATGCGGGCTTCGGGAAACCGTTCGGCCAGCGCCGTTACCGCTTCCATCTCCTCCTCGCCGCGCAACACCCCGCCCTTGAGCTTGAAGTCGCTGAAGCCATAGCGCGCCTTGGCGGCTTCGGCCAGGCGCACCACCGCGTCCGGGGTCAGGGCCTTTTCGTGGCGCAGGCGGAACCAGTCGTCCTCGGCATCGGCTTCGTTGCGGTAGGCCAGGTCGGTCTGCTGGCGGTCGCCGATGTAGAACAGGTAACCGAGCATCTTCACTGCCTCGCGCTGCTGCCCCTCGCCCAGCAGTGCCGCCATCGGCACGTTCAGGTGCTGGCCGAGCAGGTCGAGCAGCGCAGACTCGATGGCCGTCACCGCATGCACGGTGATGCGCAGGTCGAAGGTCTGCAGGCCGCGACCAGCCGAGTCACGGTTGGCGAAGGTCTGGCGCATGGCATTGAGCACGCGCTGGTAATGGCCGATCGGCTGGCCGACCACCAGGCCGCGGGCGTCCTCCAGTGTCTGGCGGATCTTCTCGCCGCCCGGCACCTCGCCCAACCCGGTATTGCCGGCGCTGTCACGCAGCACCACCACGTTGCGGGTGAAGAACGGGCCATGGGCACCACTGAGGTTGAGCAGCATGCTGTCGTGCCCGGCGACGGGAATCACGCGCAGATCAGTGACCACGGGGGTGCTGGTGTGAAGGGTCTGCATGTTCATGGTTGTTGTCTCGCAGTCATCAATGGCTCTGACCCAGGGCCGAAGGGGCCTTGAGGTCATCGGAAGGGACGCCCTTTGGGCGAGTGCGTACGAAGAAGATGGCAATGGCCGCCAGCACCGAGGTCACCGCCAGGCCGTACAGGCCGCCCTGGATCGAACCGGTCTGCTGCTCCAGCAGGCCGAAGGTGGTGGGGGCGACGAAGCCGCCGAGGTTGCCAACCGAGTTGATCAACGCGATCACCGCAGCGGCGATGCGGGCATCCAGGTAGCCCTGCGGGATCGGCCAGAACAGTGACGACGCCGACTTGAAACCGATGGCCGCGAAGCACACCGCGACAAAGGCGAACACCGGCCCACCCGTGGTGGACATGAACATGCCGATGGCAGCGATCACCAGCGCACCTGCGACCCAGGCCTGCTGGAACTTCCAGCGCGCCGAGCCGGCGGCGAAGGCATACATGGCCAGGATCGAGATCAGCCACGGGATCGAGTTGAAGAAGCCGACCTGCAGGTCACTGAGGTCACCCATGCGCTTGATGATGCTCGGCAGCCAGAAGGTGGCGGCGTAAATGGTCAGCTGGATGCAGAAGTAGATCAGGCAGAACAGCAGGATCTGGCGGTCCTTGAGCAGGCTCCAGGCCGATGGCCTGACCGCGCCGACCGCTTCGCGCTCAAGCTGCTCGCGATCGATGGCGCCCACCAGTGCTTCCTGCTCGGCCTGGCTCAGCCACTTGGCGTCCTGCGGCCTGGAGTCGAGCCAGAAGAACACGAAGAAGCACAGCGTCACCGAGGCCATGCCTTCGATGAACAGCATCCACTGCCAGCCATGCATGCCCAGGCCCTGGATCTGCATCAGCGCGCCGGCCAGCGGCCCGGAAATCAGCGACGCCAATGCCGAGCCGCTGAGGAAGATGGCAATCGCCTTGCCACGCTCGGCGGCCGGCAACCAGCGGGTGAAGTAGTAGATCACACCGGGGAAGAAGCCCGCTTCGGCAACGCCCAGCAGAAAGCGCAGCACGTAGAACTGGGTTTCGTTCTGGACGAAGGCCATGGCCGTGGCCACCAGCCCCCAGGTGAACATGATGCGGGTCAGCCACAGCCGTGCGCCGACCTTCTGCAGCAGCATGTTCGAGGGCACTTCGAACAACGCGTAGCCGATGAAGAACAGGCCGGCGCCAAAGCCATAGGCCGCGGCGCTGATGCCAAGGTCGCTTTCCAGATGGGGGCGGACGAAGCCGATGTTGACGCGGTCCAGGTAGTTGACGATGAACATGATGACGAACAGCGGCAGGACGTGGCGCTTGACCTTGGCCACGGCGCTGGCCAGGGCGTCGCCTTCATTCCGGGCAGACGGAGCGAGGGTATCGTTCACTTGCGGATCTCCCACTAATTGTTTTTGTGCGGGTCGAGGTTGTCTGACATGGCAGTGGGGAGGAGCATATGCGCAGTGCAGTTGTACGACAAGATCAACAACATCGGCAAAATCACAAAATACAAGCTACCGCAAAGCCAATATGCGTCGATCTTGCAAAAACAGACAAACTACTCGCTGGCTTGACCGCAGGAAAAATCGGCAAGAAATATTTTTATCGATTAACTTGTCGTACAAGCACAACAACAATCGGATCACACCATGGCCACCGAACAAGCCCACAAACGCGGCCACAGCCGTGCCCATGACCTGGTCTCCAGCCTGACCCAACAGATCTTGCTGGGTACCTTCAAGCCAGGCGACAAGTTGCCCTCGGAAAACAGCCTGGTGCGCGAGCATGGGGTCAGCCGCACCGTGGTCCGCGAGGCCCTGTCGAAATTGCAGGCCTCGGGGCTGGTGGAGCCACGCCACGGTATCGGTACGTTCGTGATGGAGCGCCAGACCCAGGCCGGCCTGCGCATCGCTGCGGAAAGCGCGGCGAATGTGCGCGACCTGCTGGAGCTGCGCATCGGCCTGGAAGGCCAGGCCGCCGCCCTGGCCGCGCTACGCCGTGACGAGGGGCACCTGAGGCGCATGCGCCAGGCGCTGGATGACTACCAGGACCTGGCCGCCGCCGGCGACAGCTGCATCGAGGCCGACCGGCGCTTTCACCTGTTGATTGCCGAGGCCACTGGCAACCTGTACTTCACTGAAATGCTGTTGCAGCTGGGCAACGGCCTGATCCCGCGCAACCGCATGGCCCTGGCCGAACGCAGCGGAGCGAAGCTGGCGCGGCAGGCGTACCTGGCCAACCTCGAGCATGAGGCGATCCTCAATGCCATCCGCCGGCAGGACCCGGACGCGGCGCGGGCGGCGGTGTGCCTGCACCTGTCCAATAGCCGCGACCGGTTGTTGCCGGACTAGGGGCCGCTACGCGGCCCGATCGCCGGCAAGCCAGCTCCCACAGGGGTAGCGAATGGCCTGAGGCCGATGCGGTCGAAGTGGGAGCTGGCTTGCCGGCGATGGGCTGCAAAGCAGCCCCCAGCCATTACCAGGTCAGGCAGATCTTGCCGAAATGCCGATTGCTCTCCTGATAACGGAACGCCTCGACGATCTGTTCCAGCTCGAAATGCTTGTCCACCACCGGCCGCAGGCCGTTGGCATCGATCGCCCGCACCATCGCCTGCTGCTGGGCGCGGCTGCCCACCAGCACGCCTTGCAGGCGAATCTGCCGCACCAGCGCCTGCACCAGTGGCAACTGCCCGGCCACGCCGGTGAGGATGCCGATCAACGACACATGCCCACCAATGCGCGCGGCAACCATCGATTGCTCCAGCGTCGCCGGGCCACCCACTTCGATTACATGGTCGACACCGCGGTTGCCGGTCAGCTCGCGCACTTTCTCACCCCACGCCGGGGTGCTCTTGTAGTTGATCAGGTGGTCGGCACCCAGGGCTTTCAGGCGCTCCAGCTTGGCGTCGCTGGAAGAGGTGGCGATCACCGTCGCGCCGGCCAGCTTGGCAAACTGCAGGGCGAAGATCGACACACCGCCCGTGCCCTGCACCAGCACCGTATCGCCGGGCTTGAGGTGGTCGTCGCTCATCAACGCACGCCAGGCCGTGAGACCGGCCGTGGTCAGCGTGGCAGCTTCTGCATGGCTGAAGCCCTTGGGCGCCAGGGTGAAGGCGGTGGCGCGAGCGGTGACCTGTTCACGGGCGTAACCATCGATACCGTCGCCGGGCACCCTGGCGAAGCCTTCCACATTGGCCTGGCCGTCGAGCCAGTCGGGGAAGAAGGTACTGACCACATTGTCGCCGACCTGGAACTCGGTGACGCCGCTACCCACCGCGACCACTTCGCCAGCGCCATCGGCCATGGGGATGCGCCGCTCGCTCGGGCCCCACATGCCGCTGACAACGGCGAAATCGTGGTAGTTGAGAGAGCTGGCGTGCAGGCGCACGGTGATTTCATCGGCCTGGGGGGCGAGAGCCTCGCTGGTACCGACCTCGACCTTGTCGTAGCCGCCGCCGGGTTTTACGTAGATGGCCTTGCTGGTCATGGATAGGTCTCCGTTCAGGGAATAGATTGGGGTTCAGCATAGACAGGTCCGGCCCTATCGCCGGCAAGCCAGCTCCCACAGGTATTGCACAAGTCTCAGCTCTAGTGGTGTCCCTGTGGGAGCTGGCTTGCCGGCGATAGGGCCCACATTGCCAACACAAGATTCAGCCCAGCATCACCTTCAATGCCCGGCAATCGGCCGCATGCCAATCCACCAGCTCCGGCCACGGATTGTCCGGCAGGTTCACCAGCACCGTGCGCGCCCCTGCGGCCCGCCCACAGTCCAGGTCAAACCGGTAATCCCCCACCATCACCAGCTCACCCGGTGCCACACCCCAGGCATTGGCAATCTTCAGCAGCCCATCCGGGCTTGGCTTGGGCGCCGCTTCGTCACGCCCCAGAATGTGCTCCACCGGGAAGCAGTCCGCCAGGCCGATGGCCTCCAGCGTCACATGCGCCAACTCGCGGGCATTGCGGGTCAGAATGCCCAGCCGGCAACCACGCTGGGCCAGTTCGCGCACCAGTTCCACCGCCCCGGTGGCCGCCGTGGAGGCAATCGCCAGGTCACGCTCGTGCTCCAGCAGCCAGGCATGCTTGGCCGCCGCCTCGTCCGCCGGCAAGGCTGCCAGGTGGGTGAGGATGTCGTGCTCGGCCGGGATATCCAGCGCTACGCGGATGGCGGCAAAATCGTGCACGGCCACGGTCAGGGTGCCGTCCATGTCGAACACCCAGTTGCGCACCTCGCCCAGGCTCATGCCCAGTCCTTGCGATGGCGAATCAGGCCTTCCTGGCACGACGACGCCACCAGTTGCCCGGCCTGGTTGAAGATGCTGCCGCGGCAGAAGCCACGGGCATTGCCCGCCCAAGGGCTGTCGGTGGCGTACAGCAGCCACTCGTCGGCACGCAGGTTGCCATGGAACCACAGCGAATGGTCGAGGCTGGCGATCTGCATGTCACGCTGCCACACCGATTTGCCATGGGGCAGCAACGCAGTGGTCAGCAGGCCAAAGTCCGAGGCGTAGGCCAGCATGTATTTGTGCAGGGCGGGGATATCGGGCAGGTTGCCGTCGGCGCGGAACCAGGCGTACTTCACCGGGTCGCCAGGCTTGGGGTTGAACGGGTCGCGCTCGGTGACCGGGCGGATCTCGATCGGCTTGGCGCACAGCACCTTGTCGCGAATGCGTTCGGGCAACTGGTCGGCCATGGCCCGGGCCAGCTCGACTTCAGTGGGCAGGTTCTCCGGGCCGACCACCTCGGGCATCTGCGCCTGGTGCTCGAAACCTTCCTCGTCGTATTGGAACGAGGCGCTGCAGGTGAAGATCGGCTGGCCCTTCTGAATCGCCGTCACCCGCCGGGTGCTGAAGCTGCCGCCATCGCGCACGCGGTCCACCGAATACACCACCGGCAGGCTGGCATCGCCAGGGCGCAGGAAGTAGCCGTGCAACGAATGCACATGGCGTGCATCCTCGACCGTCTGGCTGGCCGCCGACAACGATTGGCCCAGTACCTGCCCACCGTACAGCTGGCGGAAGCCCAGGTCCTGGCTGCGGCCACGGAACAGGTTCTCCTCGATGGACTCGAGGCTCAACAGGTCGACCAGGTCGTCCAACACATGACTCATCGGGGGTTCTCCTAGCAAGGCAAACAGGTCTCTACAGCACTCTTATGAAGGCAAATGATACAGGGTTTGTCATTCGCGCCGGGCATGGCCATGCATTCAGGCGCGCAGGGTACGCTCCCAGTGAGCGCGGTCGATGCGGTACAGCACATGCGGGCGCAGCGGATGGCCCACGGGCAGACTGGGGTGTTCGAAACTGCCATTCAGGTCCTGCTGCATACCGATGGCCTGCATGACCTTCTGCGAGGGCAGGTTGCTCTCGCTAGTGAACGACACCACCTCCTCCAGGCGCAATTGGGCGAAAGCACAGCGCAGGCAGGTCCACGCCGCCTCGCTGGCGAAACCCAGGCCCCAGTGGCGGCGTGCCAGGCGCCAGCCGATCTCCACCGCCGGCGCGAAATCGGCATCGAAGCCCACGTGCAGCAACCCCGTCATGCCGATGAACGCACCGCTGTCCTTGCGCTCCAGGGCCCACAGGCCAAAGCCGTACTCATTGAAATGCCCGCGCACGCGGCCGATCAGCGCGGCTGCCTCCACGCGCGTCAGCGGCGCCGGGAAGTAGCGCATCACCTGCGGGTCGGCACACAGGGCGGCGAACTCGCGCAGGTCGTCGTCGTGCCATTGGCGCAGCACCAGCCGCGCGCTTTCCAGTTGCAGGATAGGGGTCATCGGGCGTGCTCCGGTTTTACCGTCTTGCAGTTTACAGCGTAGGCGCGGGTGCAGGTTTCACCCAGCCGGCGCAGCCGAATGCAATTTTCACACGCCCTTCACCGCCCCCCGACAGGCCAGTTGGCAGGATGCCAGCCAACACCGCCGCGCCAGCCGCGACCATGCCAACGGAGCAACGCATGCTATCGAGCAACACCCTGGGGCACCCTGCCATCCACGCCCGGCGCAAGCGACGCCTGACCCGCAAAGCCCTCGGTGCCGCCCTTGGCCTGTGCATGGTCGTGGCGGCGTTGAGCACCTGGCTGGCGACGAGGACGCACATCGTGGACCTTGGCAACGAACGACAATTGAGTGACAGCGGCCTGCTGCAGGACTGGGCCGACGGTGCGGTGATCGTGATGATCCGCCACGCCGAGCGCTGCGACAGCGCCCCCGGCCCGTGCCTGGACGACCCCACCGGCATCACCGTGGCCGGCAGCCAGGCTGCCGGACGTGTTGGCCAAGGGCTGCACCAGCTGGGCCTGAACAACGCCGATATGCTCAGCAGCCCGAAACTGCGCACACGGCAAACCGCGCATTTCATACTTGGCCAGGCGGTGGCCAGCGAGGACTGGCTGGAAAGCTGTGACAGCCAGTTCGCCAGCGAAGCGCTGGCACACAAACGACCGGGGCATAACCTGGTGCTGGTGACCCACAACGGCTGCATCGACCATTTTGCCCGCCAGCAGAAAGTTGCGGGGGGCGAGCGTGAGAGCGGCTATGCCAGTGCGCTGTTCGTTTCGGTGGACGGCAATGGCAAGACGCGTATCCTCGGCCGCCTGAACGAACCGGACTGGCAACGGGTGCTGGCCAGTACCACGAAACAGCACTGACGCCGCTCCTGCCTGCCAGGGCAACTGCCTTGCACTACCTTTTCTGGCCTCATCGCCGGCAAGCCAGCTCCCACAGGTATCCCATAGCCTTTTAGCCTTGTGCAGTACCTGTGGGAGCTGGCTTGCCGGCGATTGGGCAGCAAAGCTGCCCCAGCCATGGCAAGATCAGCACTGGCCCCGATTGCGACCCCACCCATGCCGTTGCCGCTGATCTACCACGAAGACTACAGCCCGGAGTTCCCTGCCGAACACCGCTTCCCCATGGACAAGTTTCGCCTGCTGCACGACCACTTGATCGACAGCGGGCTGACCACTGACCAAGCCCTGCTGCGCCCGGACATCTGCCCCAACGACATCCTCGCCCTGGCCCACGACCGCAGCTACATCGAGCGCTACATGAACGGTGACCTGTCACGCGAGGACCAACGCCGCCTCGGCCTGCCCTGGAGCGAGGCCCTGGCCCGGCGTACCGTGCGCGCCGTAGGCGGCTCGCTGCTGAGCGCCGAGATGGCGCTGCAGCACGGCATCGCCTGCCACCTTGCCGGCGGCACCCACCACGCCCATTACGACCACCCTGCCGGTTTCTGCATCTTCAACGACCTGGCCGTGATCAGCCGCTACCTGCTGGAGGCTGGCCGGGTACACCGGGTGCTGATCTTCGACTGCGATGTGCATCAGGGTGACGGCACCGCGCGCATCCTGCACGACACACCAGACGCCATCACCGTGTCGCTGCACTGCGAACAGAACTTCCCGGCGCGCAAGGCACAAAGCGATTGGGACATCCCCCTGCCCCGCGGCATGGGTGACATGGCCTACCTGAAGGTGGTGGACGACGCCCTCAACTACCTGCTGCCACTCTATCGACCCGACCTGGTGCTGTACGACGCCGGGGTCGATGTGCACAAGGACGACGCCCTGGGCTACCTGCAACTGACCGATGCAGGCGTTGCCGCCCGTGACGAAGCGGTGCTGCGCCACTGCCTGGGCCGCGACATCCCGGTGGTGGGCGTGATCGGCGGTGGCTACAGCAAGGACCGCGCAGCCCTGGCCAGGCGCCATGGCATCCTTCATCACAGCGCGGCACGCGTCATCGGTTGTTCACAATGACTGTGGAACCGCTTGTGGATAACCTGCGGGAAAGGCGCTGCAGCCCTTTACAGGCAAGGCCTGCAAAGCTCTGATCATTTTTTGAGCAGTGCTTCCACAGGCCGCGCTGCGCTAGAATGCGCTCTTTTCCACAGCCTGCTGCCCACCATGCCTGATCTGAGCCCCGCCTCCCCTCCCCTCGCTGTCGTCATCGGCGGCGGCCCAGCCGGCCTGATGGCCGCCGAAGCACTGGCCCAGGCGGGCCTGGCGGTCGAGGTGTTCGATGCCATGCCATCGGTGGGCCGCAAGTTCCTGCTGGCGGGCGTCGGTGGCATGAACATCACCCATTCCGAGCCCTACCCGGCGTTCGTCAGCCGGTATGCCGAGCGCCAGGGCGAAATCGCCGCGCTGCTGCACGACTTCGATGCCGACGCCTTGCGCCAGTGGATTCACGGCCTGGGTATCGAAACCTTCGTCGGCACCTCGGGCCGGGTGTTCCCCACCGACATGAAAGCCGCGCCACTGCTGCGCGCCTGGCTCAAGCGCCTGCGCGACAGCGGAGTAGTTATCCACACCCGTCACCGCTGGTTGGGCTGGAATGCCGAAGGTGCATTGCGGATTGCTTATCCACAGGGCGAGCGGGCGGTGAAGGCCGCCGTGGTGGTGCTGGCGCTGGGTGGCGGCAGCTGGGCGCGACTGGGCTCGGACGGTAGCTGGCAGCCGCTGCTGGCCGCACGGGCTGTGGATATCTCGCCCTTGCAACCCAGCAACTGCGGTTTTGAAGTGGCAGGCTGGAGTGCGCTGCTCAAGGACAAGTTCGCCGGTGCGCCGTTGAAGAACATTGCCCTCAGCGTTCCCGGCAGCGCGCCGCGCAAGGGCGAGTTCATCCTCACCGCGCAGGGTGTGGAAGGCAGCCTGGTGTATGCATGGTCAGCGCCGGTGCGCGAGGCCATCAACCGTGAGGGCCACGGGGTGTTGCTGCTCGACCTGTTGCCGGACAAGCCTGTGGACAAGATTGCCCAGGCGCTGGCCAAGCCACGGGGTTCGCGCTCCATGGCCAAGCACCTGCACAGCCAACTGGGTATAGATGGGGTCAAGGCTGCGCTGCTGCGCGAGTTGACCGATCAGGCGACCTTTGCCGCCCCTGATGCCTTGGCGAGGGCGATCAAGGCATTGCCGATCACGCTGGTGCGCACGCGGCCGCTGGATGAAGCGATCAGCAGCGCGGGTGGGGTGCGTTTCGAGGGGCTGGATGAGGGCTTGATGGTCAAGGGCATGCCGGGGGTGTTCTGTGCCGGCGAGATGCTGGACTGGGAGGCACCGACCGGGGGGTATCTGCTGACAGCGTGCTTTGCCAGCGGCTTGCGCGCCGGGCGGGCGGCGGCAAGCTGGCTGAAATCCTGACACATACTCGATCCACTGTGGGAGCGGGCGTGCCCGCGAACACGGGCGAAGCCCGTGCCATGCACTGCGGTGCCTGTTTCGCGGGCATGCCCGCTCCCACAGGGGCCAAGCTTCCCCAGGCTACGGCTTACGCTTGCGCGCCCCACCATTGAAGCTCGGCACCTTGCGCACCGCCTTCACCGCCGGCTCCGCACTGCCTGATTCAGCACTGTCCATCCAGCGCCCCAACCCGCGCTTGGCGCTGTTTTCCTTCGGCTTCTTGGGCTTCTTCGGCTTCTTGATCACCTGGCCACTGGCGTCGGTCATCGGCACCCGGTGGTCAGGGATGAAGTCCGGCTCTTCATGACGCGGCAGGGTCTGCCGGGTCAGCACTTCGATCGCCGCCAGCAGCTGCACTTCATCCGCACACACCAGCGAGATCGCCTCGCCCTTGTTGCCCGCCCGCCCGGTACGCCCGATGCGGTGCACGTAATCCTCGGCAACGATCGGCAGGTCAAGGTTGACCACCAGCGGCAAGTCGTCGATATCCAGGCCGCGGGCCGCCACATCGGTCGCCACCAGCACCTGGATTTCGCGGGCCTTGAAGCTGTCCAGCGCGCGCTGGCGGGTGGCTTGCGGGCGGTCACCGTGGATACCGTCGGCATTCACACCCTCGGCCAGCAAGCGCTCCACCAGTTGATCGACGCCATTGCGGGTCTTGGCGAACACCAGCACCTGCTTCCAGCGCTGCTTGCGCAGCAAGTGGCAGAACAGGTCGACCTTGCGCTTTTTATCCACAGGCACCAGCCACTGCTTGACGCTGGTGGCCGTGGCATTGCGCGGGCTGACTTCGATGCTCAGCGGGTCGTTCAGGGCCAGCCCCGCCAGCATGCGGATCTGGTCGGAGAAAGTGGCGGAGAACAGCAACGTCTGGCGCTTGCGTGGCAGCGCGGCATACACCGACTGCAGCTCTTCGGCAAAGCCCAGGTCGAGCATGCGGTCGGCTTCGTCCAGCACCAGGGTCTGCACCTGGTTGAACTTCACGGCGTTCTGCCGGAACAGGTCGAGCAAGCGCCCCGGTGTGGCCACCAGCAGGTCGACGCCACGGCGCAGGCGCATCATCTGCGGGTTGATGCTGACCCCGCCATACACCGCGTAGGTGCTCAGCGGCAGGTTCTCGGCATACTCGCGCACGTTGTTGTGCACCTGCTCGGCCAGCTCACGAGTGGGCACCAGCACCAGCGCGCGGATCGAGTTGCTGGCCACCTTCTCGCCTTCCAGCGCCAGGCGCTGCAGCACAGGCAGGGCAAAGCCCGCGGTCTTGCCGGTGCCGGTCTGGGCCGCGGCCATCAGGTCGCGGCCGGCCAGCACGGCGGGGATGGCCTTGGCCTGCACCGGGGTCGGGGTGGTGTAGTCCAGTTGCTGCAGGGTGCGCAGCAGCGGTTCGATCAGGCCGAGTTTGGCGAAATTCATGGCAATACCGTCAGGGGGTTCAGCGAAGGCGGCAAGTTTACCGCATCACCCCTGCCTACTTGCAGATTTCGCCTTTCAACGGCTGCGCCGGCTCAGGTGCCTTGCGCCACTGCGGCAGGCCGATCAGCACCACCGCGCCGATGATCACCGCCATGGCCACACATTCTTCGGCACCAATCTGCTCACCGGCAAAGACGATGCCCAGCAGCACGGCCACCGCCGGGTTGACGTAGGCATAGCTGGTGGCGGCTGCCGGGCGTACGTGCTTGAGCAGGTACATGTAGGCACTGAACGCCAGGATCGAACCGAAGAACACCAGGTAGGCCAGTGCACCCCAGCCGGCAGCGGTCGGCATCTGCGTCATGCGCTCGCCAGACAGCACGCTGCCGAGCAGCAGCACAGCGCCACCGACCAGCATTTCCGCGGCGCTGGCCATGGGCCCCTGGGGCAGCGGCAAGGTCTTGCTCCACACCGAGCCGAATGCCCACGACGCCGCCGCAAAAATGATCAGCGCCGCGCCAATCGGGCTTGCCTGCAGGTTGGAGCCCAGGTTCAGCAGGCCGATACCCACCAGCCCGAGGGCGATCCCCGCCCACTCCAGCTTCGAATTGCGGTGCCCGAACAGCAGGCCGAACAGCAAGGTGAACAGCGGCACCGTCGCCACCGCCAGTGCCGCCACGCCCGAGGCCACACCGGCATGCTCGGCCACGGTCACGCCACCGTTGCCACAGCTGAGCAGCAGGAAACCGATCGCCCCCGCAGCCCGCCACTGCGGCCAGGTCGGTGCCGGCACACCGCGCCAGCGCAAGAAGCCATACAGCAGGCCCCCGGCAATCAGGAAGCGCACCCCGGCCATGAGCATCGGTGGCCAGCTCTCGACGCCTATGCGAATGAACAGGTAGGTGGAGCCCCAGACCAGGTACAAGGCCAGGAAAGCGCCAATGAGCAATAACGGGAAGCGACGGGAGGCAGGCATGGGAAACACTCGAAATCCGTTTACGGGTGGCTTAGTTTAGAAAGGCCACCGTGTAAGCTTAAGTTACAAAACAGCTTTAAATCACCCGAACACTTTGCATTGCATGGTTATTCGGATGCTTTTCAATCGAATCGAAACCAGGCAGGAATAACCCATGGACAAGTATGACCGCATGCTGCTCGCCGCCCTGCTCGACAATGGCCGCGCCACCTTCGCGCAACTGGCGCGCCAGGTGAACCTGTCGGCACCGGCGGTGGCCGAGCGGGTGGCCAAGCTCGAGGCCAGCGGGGTTATCACCGGCTACCAGGCCAAGGTCGACATGAGCAAGATCGGCCTGCCGATCCAGTGCGTGATCGAACTGCGCCTGGCCAGCCACGGCAACCAGCAGGCCTACGAAGCGTTGACCCAGATCCCCCAGTTGACCGAATGCCACCGGGTAACCGGCGACCCCTGCGTCATCATGCAGGCAGCGGTGGGTTCCATGCCGGAGCTGGAAGAACTGATCAACCGGGTCGCGCAGTTCGGCTTCAGCAAGACCTCGATCATTCTCTCCAGCGCTGTGGAGCGGCGGGTGCCGCTGGCGCAACTGGAGAAGAAGCCCTAACAGTACTTGGCCAGAGCTTCACGAACCTTGGCGGCCGGGGTTTTCTGCAGGCGGCAGAGCAGGTCGTGCGAAAGCTGCTGTACACCGTGGCTCTGGCGCAGCACGCCAGCCAGATGTTGCAGCAGGTTGGCGGCCATTTCGGCATCGGCCATGGCCCGGTGCGCGGTACCGGTATCCGGCAGCCCGGCCCAGCGGGTCAGGGTGCCCAGCTTGTGGTTCGGTGCCGCCGGCAACAGGCGCCGTGACAGCAGCAGGGAACAGGCGAAGGCCTGGCTGCGGCTACGGCCGATGCGGCTCAGTTCGTAGTCCCAGAACTTCTGGTCGAAGGCGGCATTGTGTGCCAGCAGCGGGGTGCCACCAACGAACTCGGCCACCTCGTTCATCACCTTGTCCACCGGCGGCGCACTGCGCAGCATGGCGGTGGTGATGCCAGTGAGCCCGGCGACGAAGGCCGGTACCGGCACACCCGCGTTCATCAGGCTCTGGTAGCGCTCGACGATGCGCCCGCCCTCCAGCATCACCACCGCCACCTCAGTGGCGCGGCAGCCGGCGCCGGGGCTGATGCCGGTGGTTTCAAAGTCGATGACAGCGATACGTTCCATGAAAAATCTCAGTGTTTTAGCAACAGCGCACCCTCGATGGGCACATAACGGGTGGCGGCACGGATCAGCGACAGTGCGGTAAGCCCGGGCACACCATACACCACCGCCTCGGTGCCATGGCGCTGTATCACCCGCTCCAGCAGCAGGTCGAAATCACCATCGCCGGAGGCCAGTACCACTTGGTCGACGCGGCTGGCGGCGTCGATCACATCCAGGGTAATACCCACATCCCAGTCACCTTTGGCCGAGCCATCGCTGCGCTGGATGAAGGGCTTGAGGCGCACATCGAAACCGAGATTGCGCAGGATCTGCTGGAACTGCTGCTGCTTGCTGTCGCCACGGTCGATGGCATAGGCCACGGCCTCGACGATCTGGCCTTCGCGGCTGACATCGGCCCACAGGGCGGTGTAGTTGAAGTGGCAGCCGTGGGCCTGGCGCACGGTGTAGTAGAGGTTCTGCACATCGGCGAACAGCGCGATCTTTTTCACCTTGGAACCCCTTGGTCGGCCTGGAGTGCTGGGGGCTGCCTTGCAGCCCTTTCGCGACACAAGGCCGCTCCTACAGGGGTTCGCGTACCCTTGTAGGAGCGGCCTTGTGTCGCGAAAGGGGCGCAAAGCGCCCCCAAAATTGCGAGCAGTATGCCAGACCTGTCAAACGCAAGAATCGTCGTCCGAGAAGAACCCTCCATCATCGCTGGCATAACCGCTGACGGCATTCCACGTAGTCGCCTCCCAGCCTTGCTCGCCCATGCAATGCCAATGAACAAGGAAGTACTTCAAGCTTCGGCCCGGTCCCGCGCCTTACTACTGTACCCACGCATAGGGAGTTCAACTCCCTCATTGGAGAACAGTCATGAGTAACAGCATTACCAACTGGATCGCAGAAGCAAAATCTTTCAAGGCGCACATACATTGTCAGTCGGTCTGGAAATACTGGGACGGCACACAAGACAGGTACAAAGACATAATGACTTTCGACTCACCGGGGATAGATCAACCAGTCTGGCTGAGCGACGCTTCCGGGCTCGGCCAGGAGGAAGGCTGGCTGATCACCGGACGCCAAGCAGCACCCACCACGTTCAACATCGAATACCACTCCGAGACAACGGATCGAATCCATGTCTACATCAACGGCACGGGCACCGACAGCGACAGAAAGGTCGAGATCAGCCGCAACGGCTATCTTGGTTTGTACCGAACCAACTCACCGGTCGACCTGATAAAACTCGAACCGCTGGAATGGGGCCCTGACACACTGCGCTGCCGCCTGCGCGACCATACGGGCCGTACCGTGAAAACGCTGTATCACATGCCTCCGGACAGGAATGTCTATCTGAATACGAACGATGGCGACATTGCGACATTTCTTATCACGCGCCGATAGCTGCCAGGCTGCACCTGCCCCCTGACAGGTTGCCCCTGGAAAACCCGAGGTACACGGCCATGCATTGTCATGTACCTCTGGGTTTGGCCAGCAGTATGCCAGACCTGTCAGACGTACGAATCGTCGTCCGAGAAGAACCCGCCATCATCGCTGCCATAATCGCTGTCGGCATAACCACCCTGGTCGCTGCCCCAACCACTGTTGTCAGCCACCTGCTGCTGCGCCCCCGAGTCGCTCCAGCCACCGCTGTCGCTGGCCGGCGCCGGCTCCTCCTTGATCACCTCTACCACCTCCTCCGGCTGCGAGTTGTGGTTGAACAGGCTGCTGATGCCCTGCGCCAGCAACACACCACCCGCCACACCGGCTGCAGTCTGCATTGCGCCGCCGAGGAAGCTGCTGGCACCACTGCGTGCCGGTGCAGCGCCAAAGCCAGGCTGCTGCGTTTGTGGCTGGGAAAAGCCCGGCGCCGACGGCTCACGCCAGCCACCGCCAGATGCCACGGGGGCTGCAGCTGGACGCTGCTGTTGCACGGCCGGGGCCGCATTGCGCCCAGACGAACCAAAGATGCTGGACAGGAAACCACCACCGCCATTGCTCGGCGCGCTGCCGGCACGGGCGGCCTCGGCCTGGGCACGGGCCTGCTTCAGTTCGGCTTCCAGTTGCTTGTTCTGCTCGTCGAGGCGCTTGATCGCTGCCTCCTGCACCAGGATCGCCTGGGCCATGTAATAAGGCGCCGCCGGCTGCTGACGCACATGTTCCTCGATGCATGCCTGGGCCTGCGCATCACGTGGCTGGCTCGGGTCCTCGGCTTGCTTGAGGCGGCCGAACAGGCCGTCGATCAGGGTTTGTTCTTCAGTATTCATGGGGCGACCTCGTGGGGGAGCGGACAACGGACAGCGTCAAAGATGGGGCGTACAGGCGTGGGATTCAATCACCGGCGGCGTGAAACTTTTTTCAGCAAGTGACAGCCCCAGGCCTGCTTTGGGCTAAAGTTATGCCCCTGTTTTTACTGCCATGCGATGTAGACCGATGAACCCGCTGAGCGTCCTGCGCGACTCCCTGTACTTCTTCCGCCGCCACCTGCCGAACATCCTCCAGCTGTGCCTGCCGCTGGTGGTGCTGGAAGCCTTGCTCACCCAGCTGCTGTACCGGCAGATGGGCGATCAGGCATCGCCGGCCTACGGCATGCTGATCAGCCTGCTGTTCTACCCGCTGTACAGCGCCGCGCTGATCCTGTACCTCGACACCCGCAGCAATGGCCAGGAAATCGCAAAGCGCGACCTGTTCGCCCGAGCCCTGCAATTGTGGCCGCAGCTGGCCCTGCTGATCCTGATCAGCTCGCTGCTGATCATGGCCGGCCTGGCGCTGTTCATCTTCCCGGGCGTGTGGATCATGATCAACCTGGTGTTCGCCGAGTACCTGCTGGTGCTGCGCGGCCTGCCGGTGGTGCAGTCGATGCGCGAGAGCGCACGCATGACCACCGGACACTTCATGCGCATCATGATCTGCGTGCTGGGGGTGCTGGCACCGATCTGGCTGATCGACGGGCTATTGCTGATGGCTTTTCCCGAACCCGCAGCGGGTGCCCAACTGGCCATGGACAGCCTGAGCGGCTTCCTGCAGCTGTTCAGTACCGTGGTGCTGTATCGCCTGTTCATGCTGCTGGAAGGTGAAGCCGGGGCTTGAGGCATCTGGGAAAATCTTCATTCTGCTCGCACGCCCGACGGTGGCATTAGTGTAAACACACCTTCAATGCCATTAGAGGAAAACGTCATGGAGCAAACAATCAGCACTCAATATGCCGAATCGTTTCGAGGCCGGCTTTTAATGCGCCTCGACGGTGGTTACGCCAATACTCGGCTTAGTCGTAGTGGCGACAAAACCGATGATAGTTTCTTTGATTTCTCCCCTGGGGATGACTGGTTAATATTGGGCGGACGCACGCTGCCGCCACTGTTGGAGTTCCGTTATATCTCCAAAACCGAAGATCGCCTGCATTATCACATCCACCTTTGGGGACAAACAGACAAGAAGTTGGGTGTCAGCCGCAATGGCTACCTCGGCTTCTACAAGTATGCCGAAGTCACCGATTACTGGATGATCGAGCCACTGCACCTGCTCAATGGATCTCTCATCTGTCATCTGCGAGACCAAAGCGGGCAGAGCGTGGGCGCCATTGACTACAAACGAGACGAGTACCAAGAAACGTTAGCCCCGCTGAATGTCAAGAAAGGTCAGATCGTCACCTTCGACCTGACGAAATATTAATTCATAGGGAGCACTTCGATGAAGCGCACATCTATTGGGGCTTCTTAGCCTTCACAAATTTTCTTTGGCCGAATCACATGATTCATGAGGATAGCCAGATCTCTAACCCTCTGAACAAGGCAACCGATCTGGCAACCGCTCTGCGTCACATTCAGGTGCCGCGCGGCTTCGCCCGCGCGGTCGCATCGGCCACCAAGGGGTCATCCGGCCAATAGTGCTTGGGATAACGCCCTTTCAAATCCTTCTTCACCTCGGCATACGTCGTGCGCCAGAAGTTGGCCAGATCCTGGGTCACTTGTACCGGCCGCCGTGCCGGTGACAACAAATGCAACTTCACCTGCTGACGGCCTTGGGCAATACGCGGTGTATCGGCGAGGCCGAAGAGTTCCTGCAGACGCACGGCGAGAATCGGTGGGTTTTCACTGTAGTCCAGGCGAATGTTCGAGCCGGAGGGCACCGCCAGATGCGCCGGTGCCCATTCGTCCAGGCGCTGTGGCAATGGCCATGGCAGCAGATTGCGCAAGATCGAAGACACATCCAGGGCGGCGAAATGGCTCAGCCGCGAGACCTTGCCCAAGTATGGCTGCAGCCATTCTTCCAGGGTCGCCAGCAGCGCTTCGTCCCCCAGGTCAGGCCATTCGCTTTGCCCCTCTTTGTCCAGATCAAGCTGACGTAACAGCGCCACCCGCGCTTGCCATTGGCGAAGTTCCGGGGTCCAGGTCAACAGGTTCAGGCCCTTGCGCCGCACCAGGCCAAGCAACGCTTTGGCGCGGGCATCGTCATCCAGGTTGGGTAACGGTTCACGACCCAGCACCAGCTCGCCGACCTTGGTCTGGCGTTCGGCACGCAGCACCTGCTCACGCTCGTCCCAATCGAGGATATCGACCCGCTCGACCTGTTCGGCCAGCACGCTTTCGAGCAGCGCCGGATCGAATTCGGCAGCCAGATAGATGCGTTCTTCGCGCTGACCTTGGCGGCTGCCCAGGTCGGCGATCACCAGCCACGGGCACTTCATCAGTGCATCGACTTCGGCAAACAGCGCCGCACGGCCGTTGGCCAGCCGGTATTCCGCACCGCCCTCGCGGCGCTGCTGGGCGACGCGGTCGGGGTAGGCCAGCGCCAGCAGCGCGCCCAGCCAGCGCGGGTGATCGGGGTCCGCAACCGGCGCGCCTGGTTTGCCACGCAGCAGGCCACGGTACTGGCGAGCCAGTTGGCGCGCACGCTGCACACCGCCGTGGCTGCCACGGGCAGCTTTGCTTTCGCCACTGACCAGCGCCAGCCGGCTGTGCAAATCGGCACCACCGCCGCGCTGGATATCCCGCTCGCCCAGCAGCGCAGCCACATCACAGGCCATCTGTGCCAGGCCCAGGTCCTGGCCGCGCAACAGCAGATGCGCAATACGCGGATGCGCCGGCAACTCGGCCATGGCCTGGCCGTGCTCGCTAAGTTTGTCACGGCTGCCGGGCTTGAAGGCGTTGAGCCGCGCCAGCAGGTCCTGGGCCTGGGCGAAGGCGGCCGTGGGAGGCTGGTCGAGCCAACGCAACTGCTCGGGTGTAACACCCCAGCGCGCCAGTTGCAGGGCCAGGCCGGCCAGGTCGGCCTGCATGATCTCGGCGCTGCCGTGGGCGGCCAGCTGGTCATGCTGGGCCTCGGACCACAGGCGATAGCACACGCCGGGCTCCAGGCGGCCGGCACGGCCAGCGCGCTGAGTGGCACTGGCACGGGAGATGCGTTGGGTGTCCAGACGAGTCATGCCGCTGCCGGGGTCGAAACGCGGTACCCGGGCCAGGCCTGCGTCGATCACCACGCGCACGCCGTCGATGGTCAGGCTGGTCTCGGCGATGTTAGTGGCCAGCACCACCTTGCGCAGGCCCTTGGGCGCCGGGTCGATGGCCGCACGCTGGGCGTCGAGATCGAGCTCGCCATGCAGCGGGCAAAGCAGGACCTCGGGGCGCTCGCCCAGCGCTTCCTGCAGGCTCTGGTGCACCCGGCGGATCTCGGCTTGACCTGGCAGGAATACCAGCACACTGCCGGTCTGGTCGGCCAGTGCCTGCAACACGCTGTCCACTACCCGTGGCTCGATGAACTCACCCGGCTGGAAAGGCCGCCCCCAACGGATGTCGACGGGGTGCATGCGGCCTTCGCTGCTGACCACCGGGGCATCATCCAGCAGCCGCGAAAGGCGCTCGCCCTCCAGGGTCGCGGACATCAGCAAAACCTTCAGTGGCGGGTCGTCCCGCAGCAATTCCCGGCCATTCAGGCTCAATGCCAGGGCCAGGTCGGCATCAAGGCTGCGCTCGTGAAATTCGTCGAAGATCACCAGCCCCACACCCTCCAGCGCCGGGTCGGCCTGCAGGCGGCGGGTGAGGATGCCTTCGGTCACTACCTCGATGCGGGTGTTCGGCCCGACCTTGCTGTCCAGGCGGATGCGATAGCCCACGGTTTCGCCGACCTTTTCGCCCAGCTCGCTGGCCAGGCGCTCGGCCGCAGCCCGCGCTGCCAGGCGCCGGGGCTCGAGCATGAGAATGCTCTGCCCGGCCAACCACGGCTCGTTGAGCAGCGCCAGCGGCACGCGCGTGGTCTTGCCGGCACCAGGCGGCGCCTCGAGCACCGCTTCGTCACGGTTTTCCAGGGCTTGGCGCAGAGCGGGCAAGACAGCATCGATCGGTAATGAAATCATGGTGGTCCTCGAACAGTCCCGCGAGTATAACGGCGAACCCAGCCTGCTCTATCATGGTCTTAGCTTCAGGTGCAGGCGCTTCGCTTGCCCTGCTGGATACCTTTTCGGAGATTTACATGCGCATCCCAACCCGCGTCATCGGTGGCGCCCTCATCGTCACCTTGCTGACCCAACTGACCGCCTGCGGCACCATTCTCTACCCGGAACGGCGCGGCCAGATCGGCGGCAAGATCGACCCAGTGGTTGCCGCAATGGATGCCATCGGCATCCTGTTCTACGTGATCCCGGGGCTGATCGCCTTCGGTATCGACTTCGCCACGGGCGCCATTTATTACTCAGGCGGGCGATCCGCTCAGGTCGACCCGGTCAAACTGCGCGAGGCCGTGAGCCCCGATGGCAAGGTCGACAACCTGAAGTTGCAGGCCATTCTGGAAAGCGAACTGGGCCAGCGCCTGCCGCTGAACGACCCTCGGCTGATCCAGCATCGCGGCAGCATCGAGCAGTTGGCCAGCCTGGGCCTGGTACCTGCAGCCTGAAGTACAAGGACACTACCCACGGATGATGACCACCCCGGCTGAACACCAGCGCCTGCTACGCCTGGCCACTCGCGCCTCGCTGGCGGTGGCCAGCATCCTGGTCCTGAGCAAGGCGTTGGCCTGGTGGCTGAGCGGCTCGGTCAGCCTGCTGGCCGGGCTGACCGACTCGGCACTGGATGCCGTTGCCTCGTTCCTCAACCTGCTCGCCGTGCACTACGCCCTGCGCCCGGCCGACAACGACCACCGTTTCGGCCATGGCAAGGCCGAGGCCCTGGCCGGTATGGCGCAGGCGCTGTTCATCGGGGTCAGCGCGGTGCTGATCGGGGTGCAGGCGGTTGAACGCCTGCACACCCCGCAACCCTTGGGCGATACCGCCGTCGGTATCGGGGTAATGCTGCTGTCGCTGGTGCTGACCCTTGCCCTGCTGGCACTGCAACACAAGGTCATCCGCCTGACCGGCTCCACGGCGGTACGGGCCGACTCCCTGCACTACCGCTCGGACCTGCTGCTCAACGGCAGCATCCTGCTGGCCCTGCTGCTGGCACGCTTTGGCTGGCCGCAGCTGGATGCGCTGTTCGGCCTGGGCATCGCTGTCTATATCCTCTGGAGCGCGCTGCAGATTGCCCGGGAGAGTACGGCCATCCTGATGGACCAGGAACTGCCCGGCGATGTTGGCGAGGACATGGCTGCGCTGGTGCTGGCCATTCCCGGGGTCAAAGGCGTGCACGACCTGCGTACGCGGGTGTCGGGCAACCAGTGGTTCGTGCAGTTGCATCTGGAGATGCCGGGGCAATTGCCGCTGCATGAAGCGCACGCCTTGTGCGTGGAGGCCTCGAGGGTGATCCGCCAGCGTTATCCACAGGCGGATGTGATGGTGCATGCGGATCCGGTGTGAACCTGCAAGGGCCCTATCGCCGGCAAGCCAGCTCCCACAGGAACCGCACCGTCCTGAAGGCATGCGCAATACCAGTGGGAGCTGGCTTGCCAGCGAAGGGCTGGGACAGGCAGTTCCCACAGGCACTACACATGGCTTCAGGCCGGTGCGGTTTCTGTGGGAGCTGGCTTGCCGGCGATAGGGCCGGGACAGGCAGTTCCCACAGGCACTACACATGGCTTCAGGCCGGTGCGGTTACTGTGGGAGCTGGCTTGCCGGCGATAGGGCCGGGACAGGCAGCTCCCACAGGCACTACACATGCCTTCAGGCCGGTGCAGTTCCTGTGGGGGCTGGCTTGCCGGCGATAGGGCCGGGACAGGCAGTTCCCACAGGCACTACTCATGGCTTCAGGCCGGTGCGGTCCCTGTGGGAGCTGGCTTGCCGGCGATAGGGCCGGGACAGGCAGCACATCTGGCTCAGTTGATGCTGTAGCCTCGGCCGCTGAAACAAGCGCCCAGCGCCCGCCGGTAGTTGTCCGCCACATCGGCCGAAGGTGCATAAGTCGCTGTCGCCGGGTCGAACCCTGACTGGCTCACCGCCCAACGGTGGCATTGGTAACGGTCTTGGTCCTGCTGCTCCTGCCCTTGTCCATACATCGGGTAGGCCACCACGTCATACCCACCGCCTACAGGTGCCGGCGCGGCAACCGGCGGGTTGACCACCACGTACTCGCGGCTGTCGGCCAGGTACTGGTAATAGGTATCGGCCACCAGGAAGAACAGCGCCCCGCCCAGCCAGACTTCCCGCGCATAGGGCGGCAGGTAGTCGACCCGCACGCCACGGGGCGGGGTCACCACGACATAACGGCCACCATGGGGGCGATACCAGTAACCACCGGAGTAGAAATAGTCATCTCCACGGTAGGGTACTTTCCAGTAGCGGTCCGGGAAATGATCGATGGTGTGCCCCGGGCGATACTGCGGCCCCGGCCCCCAGCCATTGCCATGACCATCCGGGCGCCCCTGCCAGTCACCGCCAGGCCGTTGCCCCGGGCCACCGGCTTCCCAGTGGCGGTTATCGCCATGGCGGCGGGGAATGTCCTGGTAATAGCCCTGGCGTGGCGGCTGGGTCTGCTGCACTTCGTCACGCGAATTGAGCGAGCGGCCCGGCGCCCCCTCGCCCGGCCCTTCGGCCATGGCCCCGAGGCTGATGCTCAACCCCAACACACCAACACCTGCCAACTGCCAGATGCGCGACTTCATGCTGTTCCTCTCGGTAGAAAATACGGCAACCACAGCCAGTCTACCGCGCCTGTCACGCACGCCAACTAAATTTCCGGACATGAAAAAAGGGAGGCCGCTGGGCCTCCCTTCAGGAATTGTCGTCCGTGCTCGGCACTTGTGGCGCCGGCTCACCTCACACCGTCTTCTGGAAGGTGTGTAGCCCGGGGGCCTGCAGATCCTGTTGGATGGCTGGCCGCGACCGCCCGCCTAGGGCGCGTCGCCGTGGACTGATGTCCGGGCAGTGATTCTGTGGATAAAGATACCGGACAGGTTGCGGCAGATGATTGCGAAGATTGCTCGGATAAATAGCACTTGCGCAATTTTTCACCCTGGATTGATAATTCACCGCAATCCGAACAGAAAAGGCATAAACCATGAGCAAACTTGACCGCTACGACCTGAGCATCCTCGCCGAATTGCAGCGCGATGCGCGCATTTCCAACCAGGAACTGGCCGAACGCATCGGCCTGTCGCCTTCGCCATGCTCGCGTCGGGTCAAGCAACTGGAGGACGATGGCTACATCTCGCGCCAGGTGGCCCTGCTCGACCGCAAGAAGCTGGGCCTGAGCCTGACTGCCTATGTGCTGATCGGCATGGACCGCCACACCCCGGAGCGTTTCGAAACCTTCGAGGCGGCCATCCGCAACCTGCCACAGGTGCTTGAATGCAGCCTGGTCACCGGCATGGATGCCGACTACCAGCTGAAGGTGGTGGTGCCCGACATGGACCACTACCAGAAACTGCTGCTAGGCAGCCTCACCCGCATTGAAGGTGTCACCAGCGTGCGTTCGAGCTTCGTGCTGAACCAGGTGCTGGCCAGCACCGAGCTGCCCTTGACCCACCTGCGTTAATTGCCTGCGCCAGCAGGCGTATAATCGGACGCTCAACCCGCCTGGAGAACACCGATGGATCCCGCCGTATTCGAAGAGTGGATGATGATCATCCTGGTCACCGTGCTGATCGGTTTCATGGGTTTCATCGTCTGGGACCTGGCGAAAAAGTCCAAGGCCGGGCGGTTCGGGACGCTGATCCTGTTCTTCGTGCTGGGGCTGGGGGTGTTGGCCTTTATCATCAAGAGCGTGGTGGTGGGGTTTCTCGAAGGGGTGTAGAAAATTCAGGGCCATTCGCGGGCGTGCCCGCGAATGGCCCTTGAACTGGACTAAAGCTTGGCGGCCACTTCGCGCCAGCAGCCCTGCTCCAACCCATCCAGCGCCCAGTCGCCAATCCGCACCCGCACCAGGCGCAAGGTCGGCAACCCCACCGCCGCCGTCATCCGCCGCACCTGGCGGTTACGCCCTTCGCGAATAACCAGCTCCAGCCAGCTGGTCGGCACGCTCTTGCGAAAACGCACCGGCGGGTTGCGCGGCCACAGCTCGGGCTCGTCCAGGCGCCGCGCCTCGGCCGGCAAGGTCGGCCCATCGTTCAGTTCCACACCATCGCGCAAGCGCTGCAACTGCTCCTCGCTCGGCTCCCCCTCCACCTGAACCCAGTAAGTCTTGGCCAGTTTGTGCTTCGGGTCGGCAATGCGCGCCTGCAGGCCGCCATCGTTGGTCAGCAGCAACAGGCCTTCACTATCGCGGTCCAGCCGCCCGGCCGGGTACACGCCGGGGATGTCGATGTAGTCCTTGAGCGTCGCGCGCCCGTCGCCGTCGCTGAACTGGGTCAGCACGTCGAACGGTTTGTTGAACAGGATCAGGCGCGGCTCGGCCGGTGGCGCCTTGGGCTGGCGACGCGGGCCGGTGGCAGGCCGCGCCTGGGGGCGGCGCGGCTTGGAACGGGGTGGCAGTGACATGGATCCTCAGCGGAACGGCGGCTCATCGAAACTGCGCAGTTTACGCGAGTGCAGCGAGTTGAGCTCGGTGCGCAGCAAGTCGAGGGCGGCAATGCCGATCTTCAGATGCTGGCTGACCGCCCGGTTATAGAAGGCGTTGGCCGAACCCGGCAGCTTGATCTCGCTGTGCAGCGGTTTGTCGGACACACACAGCAAGGTGCCGTACGGCACGCGCAAGCGGTAACCCTGGGCGGCAATGGTACCGCTTTCCATGTCCACCGCCACGGCACGCGACAGGTTGATCAGCGGCCGCTCCTGGGCCCAGCGCAGCTCCCAGTTGCGGTCGTCGTAGGTCAGCACGGTGCCGGTGCGCAGGCGCTTTTTCAGCTGTTCGCCACGCTCGCCGGTGACCTGCGCGGCGGCTTCCTGCAAGGCCAGCTGCACTTCGGCCAGGGCCGGAATCGGGATGTTCGGCGGCACCACCCGGTCGAGAATGCCGTCACGGCGCATGTAGGCGTGTGCCAGCACATAATCGCCGATGGTCTGCGACTGCCGCAGGCCGCCGCAGTGGCCGATCATCAGCCAGCAGTGCGGGCGCAGCACGGCCAGGTGGTCGGTGATGTTCTTGGCATTGGACGGGCCGACGCCGATGTTGACCAGCGTGACGCCGTCGCCATCGGCGGCGATCAGGTGATACGCCGGCATCTGGTAGCGGTGCCAGACCACGCTGGCCACCAGGGCCTGGGTTTCACCGTGGTCCATGCCCTTTTCGATCACCACGTTGCCCGGCAGCACCATGCGCACGAAGCGCGGGTCGTCACGCAACTGGTCGAGGCCGTGGCTGATGAACTGGTCGACATAGCGGTGATAGTTGGTCAGCAGGATCCATGGCTGCACATGGCGCCAGTCGCTGCCGGTGTAGTGCACCAGACGGCGCAGCGAGAAGTCGACCCGCGCGGCATCGAACAGCGCCAGCGGCAGGGTTTCGGCACTGCCCCAGTCATACAGGCCGTCGGCGATGTTGTCGGTGGCAGCCGACAGGTCGGTGCTGGGGAACACCCGCGCCAGCTGCGCGGCGGTGATGCCGCTGCCGGCCAGTTCGTCGCCCTGATCGACCACGTAGGGGTAAGGGATGTTCTGTTCGCTGACGCCGACCTCTACCGTGACGGTGTAGTCGTGCATCAGCGGGCGCAGTTGCTCCAGCAGGTAGCCACGGAAAGCAGCCGGCTGGGTGATGGTGACGCTGTAGGTACCGGCCACCTGAACCTTGGCGTAAGCCCGCGTGGTGGCGGCGACTTCACCGTGGCTGTAGTAGGTCAGGCGCAGCGCCGGGTAGCGGAACAGGTCGCGCTCTTCGACGCCTGGCTCGGTACGGTCCTTCAGGTAACGCTTGAGGGCCTGGCTAAGGGCCCCGGTGGCCTGGTCATGCAGGGCCGCCAGACGGTCGACGGCCTGTTCGGGGGTATCAACGACTACAAAAGCTTGGCTCACACTGTGCTTCCTGTCTGGACATGCATGTGAACCATCTTGCCTGCCTTCTTGGCTAAATACACCCCCATTGATCGGTGTTGCATCCATTCGCGGGCACGCCCGCTCCCACAGGATCTTCACTGCCCTCAAGCACGACGCAGTACCTGTGGGAGCGGGCGTGCCCGCGAAGAAGCCAGCTCAGTTCGCCCAGGCTGGCGTCGCCCTGGCCACCAATGCCGCCACATCCACACCCCGCGGCAACGCCCCGTACACGCGCCCGCCCCCCGTCAAGCGGCTGTCGATAAACGCATCACTGACCACCGCATTGCCCGCCTCCAGCAGCAGCTTGGCCTGCAGCGCCAGGGCAATATCCTCGGTCAGCTGCCGCGCGCGGTACTGCATGTCGCCAGTGTCGGCAAACGCCCCCTTGAGGTTGCCGATGTGCGCCGCCAGGCGCGGGTCCCCGTGCCCATCGCCCAGCTCGGCGAACAGCGCATCGAGCACGCCCGGCTCCTTGGACAAGGCCCGCAGCACATCCAGGCACTGCACATTGCCCGAGCCTTCCCAGGTCGAGTTGACCGGCGCTTCGCGGTACAGCCGTGGCAGGATGCTGTCTTCCACATAACCTGCCCCGCCCAGGCACTCGGCGGCCTCGTTGATCATGGCCGGCGCGCGTTTGCAGATCCAGTACTTGCCCACCGCCGTGACCAGCCGGGCGAAATGCGCCTGCTGCGGGTCTTCCAGCTGCTCCAGCGCCTGCCCCATGCGCAGGCTCAGGGCCAGCGCGGCCTCGCTTTCCAACGCTAGGTCGGCCAGCACGTTCTGCATCAACGGCTGCTCGCTCAGCAGCCGCCCGCCGACCTTGCGGTGCGCGCAATGGTGGGTCGCCTGGGTCAGCGCCTGGCGCATCAGGGCGCTGGAGCCGACCATGCAGTCGAAGCGGGTCATGGCCACCATTTCGATGATGGTCGGCACGCCCCGCCCTTCTTCCCCGACCATCCACGCCAGGGCACCGCGGAATTCCACCTCGCTGGAGGCGTTGGAACTGTTGCCCAGCTTGTTCTTCAGGCGCTGGATATAGAACTGGTTACGGCTGTCATCCGGGCGGTGACGCGGCAGCAGGAAGCAGCTCAGGCCTTTTTCGGTCTGGGCCAGGGTCAGGAAGGCATCGCACATCGGCGCCGAGCAGAACCACTTGTGCCCGACCAGTTCGTAGGGCTGCCCCGGGCCCGCGGCGCCGACCGGATAAGCCCGGGTGGTGTTGGCCCGTACATCGGTGCCGCCCTGCTTCTCGGTCATGGCCATGCCCAGTGTGACACCGGCCTTGTGACGGTCGCCGACGTTACGCGGGTCGTACTCGCAGGCGAGGATTTTCGGCAGCCAGTATTCGGCCAGTTCGGGTTGCAGCCGCAGCGCTGGCACAGCGGCGAAGGTCATGGTCAGCGGGCAGCCGGTACCGGCCTCGGCCTGGCTGTGCAGGTAGGTCATCGAAGCCCGCGCCACATGGGCGCCTGGGCGGGGTTCGGCCCATGGCAGCGACGGCAGGCCGTGCTCGACGGCGGTGCGCATCAGTTCGTGGTAGGCGGGGTGGAACTCGACCAGGTCGATGCGATGGCCGTAGCGGTCGTGGCTGCTGAACTCCGGCTTGTGCGCATTGGCCAGGAAGCCCGCCTGCATCAGCGGGCCGCCGGCCAGGGCACCGTAGGCATCGATCCGCGATTCGGCCCAACCCGCACCGAAACGCCGCGACCATTCCTGTAGCGGCAGGTCGAGGCGGTAAAGGTTGGCACCGTCGAGGGGCGGTGGCTGGTTGGTGACTTCGTGGGTTTCAGCGTACTGGTGCAGGTTCATCGTGGGCTCCTGGATCCGGGTAGGCTTGAGAGACCCAGTGAAGCACTCCCTGTGAGTCAGTCAAAGTGACATTAATGACTAAACATGTGGTGGGGGGCATGTCTTGGGGATGCAACGGGGCTGACAGGTTTTCGACACGACAGTTGCATTGCCGGCCAGGCCAGGGGCCGTGTACACGGTAAAGACTGGCTGCTAAAGGGCGACAAGACCACCCCCTGCCCGCGCTGTGGCCAAGAAAGCACCCTCATCGAAGGCGAGTCCCGCTGGCAGCAGGACGTCATCGGCTGCGCCGATGTTCGCGGGTAAACACTCCCACAGGAGATGTGCATAGCCTGAGGCATACGCAATCCCTGTGGGAGCGGGTTCACCCGCGAAAGGGCCGGTGCAGCCAAACAAAACTCAGCGCATCAAACCCAGCTCGGCATCATCCAGCAGCGCCTTGGCCATTGCTGCGAAGTAGTGTGAAGCCCACATCATTTGCTGGTCGCCATCTATCAAACCGGTAAGCGACAAGTCCCGCGCATAGCCCATCAGCTCCGAGGCCTGCTCACGGGCGCTGCGACAGGGGATGCCCTCGGCAATGCGGAACAGTGGATGGGTTTGGCCTTCGCCTTGGTAGAAGTAAGTAACGCCAGGGGTGGTTTTGGTTTCGTCGGTCATGGATTGGTCATCATATTGGTTATGTGCCACCCGTCCGTTTCCACACATTGGGGTGACAGCTGCACACGGGGTGGAAAACCAGGCATATGATGAAACCCGGTAGGCTCGAAAGCCTCCCGCGTACAGCTGTCGTGTCAACAAACATCATATGTCTTGCCAGGTTTCCACACCCGATCGCTGAACCGTCAGCGACAGGAAAAGCCTAGAGGGCGGGATTTGCAGGAACAATCAGACGCGTGTCGACAGGGGTTGTAGGGTATTTCGCAGTTGGCGCAGTTTCCAGTGCCAGTGCGTAGGAAGAGTCTGGAGTTGTTGTAGCCTGTGGGTTTCTTGGGGCCGCTTTGCGGCCCTTCGCGGGCACGCCCGCTCCCACAAGGGGATCGCGCATTATTTGGGCTGAGCACCAAACCTGTAGGAGCGGGCGTGCCCGCGAAGGGCTGCAAAGCAGCCCCAACAAAGCCTGCGAAAATCTCTAAAGCGACCGTCGCGTCTGCAGAACATTCGATGCCATCTGCATCTGCGCAATAGCCATGTTCAAACTCAACTCGAACCGGCTCCCCAACCCCCGCGTCGACTCATGCGACAACCGTGCCCCCAGCAATTCCCCCATCTGCCGGCAGATCGACAAACCAATCCCCAGCCCGCCATAACGCCGGGTCATCGAGCCATCGACCTGGAAAAAGCGCTGGTACAGGGTCGCCTGATCGAGGTCATCGAAGCCGATACCGCTGTCGCTGACCATGAAGGTCAGCGCCAGGTCGTCAGGCCCCACGCGGCGCCCGCGCACCTGGATCATCACCCCGCCCTGGTGGGTGAACTTCAAACCGTTGTCCACCAGGCACCCCAGGCAGCGGGCCAGCTTCTGAGCATCGCCCAGCAACCCGTCCGGCACATCGGCCGGGATGTCCAGGCTCAGGTACAAGCCTTTGCCCAAAGCCTGCCCGGCATAACCGGCACGCACGCCCTGCAGCAGGTCACGCAGGCTGAACGGCGCCGGCTGCGCGCGCAGGCGGCCGGCCTGCAGCTCGGACAGGGTAAGAATGGCATCGACCATATCCATCATGCCCTGGGCCGAGCCCACCGCCGTGCGGTGGTACTGGGCCATCTCGGCCTCCATCGGCAGGGTATGCATCAGCTCCAGCGAGCCGATCACACCATTCATCGGTGTGCGCAGCTCATGGGTCACGCTGGCCAGGAACTCATCTTTCAGCCGGTTGCTCCTGGCCAGTTGCAGGTTCAGTTGTTCCAGCGTGCGCCCGGTGTCTCGCAAGGTCTGCGCCTGCTGCTCGCGCAGGCTGTTGATGCGGTCGGCCAGCGCCAGCGACAGCAAGGCCACCTCCAGCGCCGACCCCAGCTGGCTGGCATACATGGTGATGAACACGTTCGGCAGGTAGCCCAGCACCATCAGGGTGTTGACCAGGCCTCCGAGCAGGAACGCCGTCCAGGCGATGATGAACCAGCGTGCCACGCGCAAGCCTCGCCACCAGGCGTACAGCCCGGCAGCGAAGATGCTCACGGTAAACAGCAACGCCAGCATCGTGGCCATGCGCAGGGCGACGCCGTAGGGCATGCTCACCGCCAGCACCATGACCAGCGCGCCACCCAGCATCAGCAGCTGCAGCAGCCTGTCGAAACCACGGCTGATGCTGCCCAGTTGCAGGAAATGCCGGGCGAACTGGCAGCCGAACAGGCCAGCGGCACCGATGAACAACGGCGTCGAAGCATTCGCCCACCACGGGCTGTCCGGCCAGAAGTAGGCCACACCAGCACCATTCACCGACACCTGGTAAAAGCCGAACGAGGCGATATAGAGGATGTAATAGAGGTAGCTGACGTCGCGCACGCTGAGGTAGATGAACAGGTTGTACACCAGCATCACCAGCAGCACGCCGTAAATCATCCCCAGCACATACAGGCGCGTGGGCTGCTCCTCCATGTAGGCCTGGGCGGACCACAGCGCCAGCGGCGCCTGCACCGAGCCCTGGCTGTGCAGGCGCAGGTAGGCGGTGGTCACCTGGCCAGGCGGCAGCTGCAGTTCGAACAGGTAGTTGTTCTGCAGGATCTGGCGGCTGTGGTAGGGCAAGGCGTCGCCGGTGCGCCGGGCCAGGCGGTAACTGCCACTGCTGTCGGGCAGGTACAGCTCGAGGTGGTCCAGCGGCGGATAGGCCAGTTCCAGCAGCCATTGCCGTGGGGCGGCGCCGGGTGCGGCGACAGGGCGCAGTTCGACCTTGAGCCAGAACACCGAGGTGGAATAACCGGCGTTCAGCACGTCTTCGTGGTGGGGGCGAAAATGCTTGGCGAACCCAGGGGCACTGACCTGGGCGATGCTGGCGCTGCCATCGAGGTCTTCATAAACCTGCATGGCCTTGCCCAGCGGAAGATGCCGCGTAGCGTCGTCGAAATCGACTGCCCCGGCCAGCACGGGCAGCAAGCCCAGAAGCACAATCAGCAAATAGCGCATACAGCCCCAGCATGGCCTGTCCGGTCGAGTCGCGGTTGCCTCCCATCCGTTTGAGACGACACGATCCGGCAGAACCCGTTTGTAGAGTTATCCGAGCACTCTAGCATAGCTTCGCAACCTGGCAATCGACCATATCCAATCACAAAGAAAAGGCTCTAAATCAATGCTTTCAGAAATTAAACCGGCAAAAAACTGACCTTATGATCAACAAAACTCGTTTGTAGGACGATCCGCCCAAACAGGATTGGTGGTAAGCTCGCCGACCATGAATACCTACAGCTCCCGCCCCGTTGTCCTCTGTCTCTCCGGCCACGACCCCAGTGGCGGCGCCGGCCTGCAGGCAGATATCGAAGCCCTGATCGCCCAAGGCTGTCACGCCGCACCCGCAGTGACCGCCCTGACCGTGCAGGATACCGTCAACGTTTCCGACTTCCGCGTGCTCGACCGCGAGTGGGTGCTGGCCCAGGCCAACGCCGTGCTGGCCGACTCCACGGTGGCCGCCGTCAAGCTCGGCATGCTCGGTTCGATCGAAATGGTCGACACCGTCGCCGAACTGCTGGCCGCCCACCCGCACCTGCCGCTGGTCTGCGACCCGGTGCTGCGTGCCGGTGGTGGTGGCCGCCTGGGCAAGGACGAAGTGGGCTACGCCCTGCGCGAACGCCTGCTGCCGCTGGCGACCATCGCCACGCCGAACCTGCCCGAAGCCCGCATCCTTGCCGAACTGCCCGAAGGCACCGCCGACGAGTGTGCCGAGAAACTGTTGCCGTTCTGTAGACACCTGCTGATTACCGGCGGTCACGGCGACGAAGACGAAATTCACAACCGCCTGTACAGCCGCGACGGCCAGCGCCACACCTGGACCTGCCAGCGCCTGCCGGGCAGCTACCACGGCTCGGGCTGCACCCTGGCCAGCGCCCTGGCCGGCCGTCTGGCCCTCGGCGAGCAGCTGGAAAGCGCCGTCCGCAGCGCCCTGGACTACACCTGGCGCACCCTGCGTGACGCCGAACAGCTGGGCAAGGGCCAGTTCGTGCCGCGCCGCCTGCCGCTGGATTTCTGCTCCTGACACGAGGCCTCCAATGAAGCTACGCGGTCTGTACGCCATCACCGACAGCCAGCTGCTCGCTGGCCGTTTCCTGTCCCATGTCGAGGCGGCACTGGAAGGCGGCGTGTGCCTGCTGCAGTACCGCGACAAAAGTGACGACGCGGCGCGCCGCCTGCGTGAAGCCGAAGGGCTGCTGAAGCTCTGCGAGCGCTACGGCACCCAGCTGCTCATCAACGACGACGCCGAACTGGCCGCGCGCCTGGGCGTCGGCGTGCACCTGGGCCAGACCGACGGCCCGCTGACCCCAGCCCGCGCATTGCTCGGCCGCCAGGCGATCATCGGTTCCACCTGCCACGCCAGCCTCGAACTGGCCGCCCAGGCTGCCAGCGAAGGCGCCAGCTACGTGGCCTTTGGCCGCTTCTTCAATTCCGTCACCAAGCCGGGTGCACCCGCTGCCAACATCGAACTGCTGGAGCAGGCCCGCGCCCAGGTGAAACTGCCGATCGCGGTGATCGGCGGCATTACCCTCGACAACGCCGCCCCGCTGGTCGCCCATGGCGCCGACCTGCTGGCGGTGATCCACGGCCTGTTCGGTGCCGACAGCGCGCAGGAAGTCACCCGCCGCGCCCGCGCCTTCAACGCCTTGTTCGCATCCTGATTCGAGAGAACCCCCATGTCCCGTTCCGAAGCCCTGTTCGCCCAAGCCCAGAAGCACATCCCCGGTGGCGTCAACTCGCCGGTCCGCGCTTTCAAGAGCGTTGGCGGCACGCCGCTGTTCTTCAAGCATGCCGAAGGAGCCTACGTCGTTGACGAGGATGACAAGCGCTACGTCGACTACGTCGGCTCCTGGGGCCCGATGATCCTCGGCCACGGCCACCCGGAGGTACTGGACTCGGTACGCAGGCAGCTGGAGCACGGCCTGTCCTATGGTGCCCCGACCGCCATGGAAACCGAGATGGCCGACCTGGTCTGCTCGCTGGTGCCGTCCATGGAGATGGTGCGCATGGTCAGCTCGGGCACCGAAGCCACCATGAGCGCCATCCGCCTGGCCCGTGGCTACACCGGCCGTGACGCCATCATCAAGTTCGAAGGCTGCTACCACGGCCACTCCGACAGCCTGCTGGTAAAAGCCGGCTCCGGCCTGCTGACCCAGGGCGTGCCGAGCTCGGCGGGCGTGCCGGCGGACTTCGCCAAGCACACCCTGACCCTGCCGTTCAACGACATCGCCGCCGTCGAGAAAACCCTGGCCGAAGTCGGCCAGACCGTAGCCTGCATCATCGTCGAGCCGGTAGCCGGCAACATGAACTGCGTACCGCCGGCGCCAGGCTTCCTCGAAGGCCTGCGCGAGCAGTGCGACAAGCACGGCGTGGTGTTGATCTTCGACGAAGTGATGACCGGTTTCCGCGTTTCGCTCGGCGGCGCCCAGGGCCACTACGGCATCAAGCCGGACCTGTCGACCTTCGGCAAGATCGTCGGTGGCGGCATGCCGGTCGGCTGCTTCGGCGGCAAGCGTGAAATCATGGGCTGCATCGCCCCGCTCGGCCCGGTCTACCAGGCCGGTACCCTGTCGGGTAACCCGCTGGCCATGGCCGCCGGCCTGACCACCCTGAAGCTGATCAGCCGCCCGGGCTTCCACGCCGAGCTGACCGACTACACCAGCCGCATGCTCGACGGCCTGCAACAGCGCGCCGATGCCGCTGGCGTGCCGTTCGTCACCACCCAGGCCGGTGCCATGTTCGGCCTGTACTTCAGCGGTGCCGACGACATCGTCACCTTCGAAGACGTGATGGCCAGCGATGCCGAGCGCTTCAAGCGCTTCTTCCACCTGATGCTCGATGGTGGCGTGTACCTGGCGCCGAGCGCGTTCGAGGCCGGCTTCACCTCCATCGCCCATGGCGACAAGGAGCTGCAGATCACCCTGGATGCGGCTGAAAAGGCTTTTGCAGCCCTGAAGTAATTGTCAGCCTGTACCGGCCCTTTCGCGGGCACGCCCGCTCCCACAGGTTCTGCACCAACCTTGAAAATGGTGCGATCCCTGTGGGAGCGGGCGTGCCCGCGAAGAGGCCGGGACAGGCAACAAAAGACCCTGCACAATCAGCTGACTCCCCCAACCAAGCAGAAATTCGAGTAAAACTTTGTAAGGTTGGCGCTGCTTATCCCATAATGTGCCACCAGAGACATTGGCCGCAGCTTTGCAGAGGTAAGTCGATCCCCATGAACCGCACCGGCCGCGCCCTGACCCTGGGCTGCCTGTTGCTTCTTCAGCCCCTGCTGGCCCTGGCGGAGGGCGGTAACTCGTTGCTCATTCCGGCGACGGGCCGCTGCACCTTGAATGTCCAGCCTGAAGACCTGGCAAACGCCCTCAAGGCTTGTGAGCAGACGGCAACAGCGGGGGATGCCCAGGCGCAATTCGAACTGGGCGAGTACTACTACACGCAAACGCCGAAAAACCTGGGCAAAGCCCTGAACTGGTTCGAAAAGGCCTCGCTGCAAGGCCATGCAGAGGCCCAGTACCGCCTGGGCGCCATGTTCTTCCGTGGCGAAGGGGTCAAGGCCAACAATGTGCAGGCCTACATCCTGCTGAAGATGGCAGCGGTCAACGGCGCCGAGGATGCGCTGGACATGGCCGACGAAGTGACCGAGCAAATGCCCCGCGACGAACTGGAGCACGCCACCCAGGTGCTCGGCCAGATCTTCCGCAAGTACCTGCTGGAACTGCAGAACGCCGAAGGGCGCACGCCGTTCTCGCCACTCCCCTGAGGGTTACTTTTCCGGCATCGGCATGGGGAACGGCATCACGTTGCCGCCGCCCTTGGCTTCGCTGATCTTCGCCGTGCCCAGGCGCTCCACCTCGTCGATGCGCACGATCGAGTGCATCGGCACGAAGCTGCGGATCACCCCATCGAACTGGCTCTTGAGCTTCTCCTCGCTCGGGTCCACCACCAGCTGCGAACGCTCGCCGAACACGAACTCCTCGATTTCCAGGAACCCCCACAGGTCGCTCTGGTAGATCTGCTTGGCATACATCTCGAAGACCTGCCCCTGGTTGAGGAAGATCACTTTATAGATGGCAGGTTCGCGTTTGCTCATGTTCGTCGGGATAACACATGCGTAAGAAAAGGCGGGCATCATAGCAGACAGGTTTGCTGATCTGTGTTGCCTGTCCCGGCCTCATCGCCGGCAAGCCAGCTCCCACAGGTACTGCGCAAGCTTCAGGCCTGTGCAGTATCTGTGGGAGCCCGGCTTGCCGGCGATAGGGCCGGAACAGGCCATACATACCGTTGAACGTTTCAGTGCTTTCGCCACTGCCATTCAAGGGTTATTCTTGAGTTCACATCCATTGCCGTCGAGCGGCTAAAAACGACCTTGAACGCACCCATACAACCCCATCGTTTCATCCTCGAACCTTTCGAGGCCCACCGTTTCGCCAACCTGTGCGGCCAGTTCGACGAGCACCTGCGCCTGATCGAACAGCGCCTGGCCATCGAGATCCGCAACCGCGGCAATCAGTTCGAGCTGATCGGCGAACCCAAGACCACCTCCGCTGCCGAACAGCTGCTGCGCCGTCTCTACCGCGAGACCAAGGCCAGCGACCTGTCGCCGGAAACCGTGCACCTGTACCTGCAGGAATCGACCGTCGAGAACATCGACAACCCGGCCGTCAACGAGGTCAGCGTGTCGCTGCGCACGCGCAAGGGCAACATCCGCCCGCGCGGGGTCAACCAGCAACGCTACGTCAAGGAAATCCTGGCCAACGACATCAACTTCGGCATCGGCCCGGCCGGTACCGGCAAGACCTACCTGGCCGTGGCCTGCGCCGTGGACGCGCTGGAACGCGAACAGGTGCGCCGTATCCTGCTGGTGCGCCCGGCGGTCGAGGCGGGCGAAAAGCTCGGCTTCCTGCCCGGCGACCTTGCCCAGAAGATCGACCCGTACCTGCGCCCGCTGTACGACGCCCTGTACGAAATGCTCGGCTTCGAACATGTGGCCAAGCTGATCGAGCGCCAGGTGATCGAGATCGCCCCGCTGGCCTACATGCGTGGCCGCACCCTGAACAACAGTTTCATCATCCTCGACGAGAGCCAGAACACCACGCTGGAACAGATGAAGATGTTCCTCACCCGTATCGGCTTCGGCTCTACCGCGGTCATCACCGGTGACATCACCCAGGTCGACCTGCCCCGTGGCACCAAGTCGGGCCTGGCGCACGTCATCGAGGTGCTGAGGGACGTTCCGGGGATCAGTTTCACCCACTTCCAACCCAAAGATGTGGTTCGTCACCCACTGGTGCAGCGCATTGTCGAGGCCTACGACCGCTTCGATGCCCGCCAGGCCAAGCCCGAGGCGCCCGGCAAAGATGCTTGAACTCGATATTCAACGGGCCACGGATGCTGCCGCCCCGGATGACACCGCCTTTCGCCGCTGGTGCGAACTGGCACTGCGCCAGCGCAGCGCCGATTCGGAAATGACCATTCGCCTGGTCGACGAAGCCGAAGGCCGCGAGCTGAACCACACCTACCGGCACAAGGACTACGCGACCAATGTGCTGTCGTTCCCGGCCGACGTCCCCGACGACCTGCTCGATATCCCACTGCTGGGCGACCTGGTGATCTGCGTGCCGGTGGTCGAGCGCGAAGCCGCCGAACAGGGCAAGTCGCTGGAAGCGCACTGGGCACACCTGGTCATCCACGGTTGCCTGCACCTGCTCGGTTACGACCACATCGAAGATGAGGAAGCCGAGGAAATGGAAGGCCTGGAACGGGAATTGCTGGCAGAACTGGGTCATCCCGACCCGTACGCCGACGATGAAACCGACACCATCACACACTGATACACGAAGGATCACGAGAACCGCCATGAGCGAAGATCGATCGAGCAACGGGCAGAAGTCCTGGCTGGGTAAACTGACCCAGGCTTTTGCCCATGAGCCGAAAAACCGCCAGCAGCTCCTTGAACTGCTGCGCGAAGCCCATCAGAACAAACTGCTGGACAGCGAAGCGCTGACCATCGTCGAAGGCGCCATCCAGGTGGCCGACCTGCAGGTTCGCGACATCATGGTGCCGCGTTCGCAGATGATCAGTATCAAGGCCAGCCAGTCGCCCCGCGAGTTCCTGCCGGCAGTGATCGACGCCGCACACTCGCGCTACCCGGTGATCGGCGAAAGCCACGACGATGTGCTCGGGATCCTGCTCGCCAAGGACCTGCTGCCGCTGATCCTCAAGGAGAACGGTGACAGCTTCAACATCAAGGACCTGCTGCGCCCGGCCACTTTCGTGCCCGAGTCCAAGCGCCTGAACGTGCTGCTGCGCGAGTTCCGCGCCAACCATAACCACATGGCCATCGTCATCGACGAGTACGGCGGCGTGGCCGGCCTGGTCACCATCGAGGACGTGCTGGAGCAGATCGTCGGCGACATCGAGGACGAGCACGATGTCGAGGAAGACAGCTACATCAAGCCGCTGCCCAGCGGTGACTTCCTGGTCAAGGCGCTTACCCCGATCGAGAACTTCAACGAGTTCTTCGACAGCGAATTCTCCGATGACGAGTTCGACACGGTCGGCGGCCTGGTGATGAGCGCCTTCGGTCACCTGCCCAAGCGCAACGAAACCACCGAGATCGGCCCTTACAAGTTCCGTATTCTCAATGCCGACAGCCGGCGGATACACTTGCTGCGCCTGACACCGATCACCCGTTAAGGACAAACATGCGTTGGATCACCCGCCCCGGCTGGCCCGGTAACCTGCTGGCCCTGGCGGCCGGTGCCTCCACCCTCCTGGCCCTGGCGCCGTTCGACATCTGGCCCCTGGCCGTGTTGTCCATCGCCCTGCTCTACCTTGGCCTGCGCGAGCTCAGCCCGCGCCAGGCCATGTGGCGTGGCTGGTGGTTCGGCTTCGGCCTGTACGGTGCCGGCACCTGGTGGATCTACGTAAGCATGAACACCTACGGCGGCGCCTCGCCGCTGCTGGCGATCCTGCTGCTGCTGGCGTTCTTCGCCGCCCTGGCCTGGTTCTTCGCCCTGCCCACCTGGCTTTGGGCACGCTGGTTGCGGCGCACCGAGGCACCACTGGCCGACGCCTTGTGCTTCGCCGCCCTTTGGCTGCTGCAAGAGGCCTTCCGCGGCTGGTTCCTGACCGGTTTCCCCTGGCTCTACGCCGGCTACAGCCAGCTGGACGGCCCGCTGGCCGGCCTGGCACCGCTGGGCGGCGTGTGGCTGATTTCCTTCACCCTGGCCCTGACCGCTGCCCTGCTGTGCAACCTGCACCGCCTGCGCGCCCGCCCCTCGTTCCTGGCGGCGGGTTGCCTGCTGTTGCTGGCCCCGTGGGTGCTGGGCCTGGCGCTCAAGGGCCATGCCTGGACCAAGCCGGCGGGCGACCCGCTGAAAGTGGCGGCCATCCAGGGCAATGTCGAGCAGGACCTGAAATGGGACCCGGCACACATCGACGCGCAACTGGCGCTGTACCGTGACCTGAGTTTCAGCTCCAGGCCGGTGGACCTGCTGGTGTGGCCGGAAACCGCGGTCCCGGTGCTCAAGGACCAAGCCCAGGGGTATATCGACGTGATGGGCCGCTTCGCCGCCGAACGGCATTCGGCGCTGATCACCGGCGTGCCGGTGCGTGAAGTGGTGCACCACCAGCGCCGCTACTACAACGGCATCACCGTCACCGGTGAAGGCGATGGCACCTACCTCAAGCAGAAGCTGGTGCCGTTTGGCGAGTATGTGCCGCTGCAGGACATGCTGCGCGGCCTGATCGAGTTCTTCAACCTGCCCATGTCGGACTTCGCCCGCGGGCCGGAAGACCAGCCGCTGCTGCAGGCCAAGGGCTACCAGATTGCGCCTTACATCTGCTACGAAGTGGTCTACCCCGAATTCGCCGCTGGCCTGGCGGCCCGCAGCGACCTGCTGCTGACCATCAGCAACGACACCTGGTTCGGCACCTCGATCGGCCCGTTGCAGCACCTGCAGATGGCGCAGATGCGCGCGCTGGAAGCCGGCCGCTGGATGATCCGCGCCACCAACAACGGCGTGACCGCATTGATCGACCCGTTTGGCCGCATTACCACGCAGGTACCGCAGTTCCAGCAGGCGGTGCTGTACGGCGAGGTGGTGCCGATGCAGAAACTGACGCCGTACCTGCAATGGCGGTCGTGGCCGCTGGCGATAGTCTGCGCATTGCTGCTGGGTTGGGCGTTGCTGGCCGGGCGCATTGCCAAGACCGTTTGAGTTTTCCTGTACCGGCCTCTTCGCGGGTAAACCCGCTCCCACAGGGACCGCACAAGCCCATGGCCTGCGGTGTACCTGTGGGAGCGGGTTCACCCGCGAAGAGGCCGGCACAGGCAACACAAGGGTCAGTAGAACAGCCGATACCCCACCAACCCCGCCACTTCATTGAGCAACTGCCCGCTCTGCCACATCGCCCGGCTCTCCGGCAGCAACCCGCCGAACGGCCGCGCATGATCGCGCCCGAGGAACCCGACCGGCGCCGGCACCACCTCGAACCCCGCCTGCTCGAAGCTCCAGCGCGAGCGCTGCATGTGCCAGGCCTGGGTCACCACGACCACCCGGCGAATCCCCAACGGCTGCAGTACCTTGGCCGTCAGCCGGGCATTCTCCCAGGTCGTGCGGCTGCCCTCCTCCCGCCATTTCACCTCGACGCCGAAATCTTCACGCAGGCGATCAGCCATCAACCGCGCCTCGCTCGGCGGCGTGCCATAGTGCAACCCGCCACTGGTCAGCACCGGCAAGCCCGAAGCCTTGGCCAGCCGCGCGGCGAAGCGCATGCGCTCCAGCGCCGTGGCCGTGGGCTGGTCGCTACCACCCCAGGCCGGGTCACCCCGCTCACGCCCCGCGCCCAGCACCACGATGGCATCCGCCCGGCTTGCCAGGCCGGCCCAATCACTGACCGCCAGCGGCGCTTCCGTCTCCAGCACACGAGCGGTTTCCTGCACCACCAGCGGCAGGCTCATCAGCCACAGGCCACCAAGGCCCACGGCAAAACACAGCGCTGCCAGCCTGGGCCGGCGACGGCGCAGCCACCACGCCACAAGCAGCAGCAGGAACAGGACGCCTGGCGGCATCAGCCATTGTTTTACGAAGAATCGGATCGGCATTGGCCACACCTCCTTGGCAGGCGTGCAGCCTAGAAGGATCGACGCCGGTCAACAAGGGTGAGGCCGGCGCCGATCGTGAGCTGTGCAAATTTTGAAGAACCGGCGCGCGATAGCCTGCGCCTGGCGTCCTGAACGGCTAGCGATGTGGCAGCGTCCTGGATCTCGCCGTGCTGGCGGGGCGTTTCTTGTCCTTGAGCCAGATGATCTTGGCCGATGTCGGCTCCGCTTGTGGGTAACTGCCGACACAGGCATTGTGGCGCTCCGGGAGGGAATCCAGGTAGGCCTTGATCAGTTCGAACTCTGCGTGGCTCAGGCCACGCAACTCCAGCTCGGCTGGCATTTCGTCGCGCAATCGCACCGAGGTCCTGGCCACTTCCAGCGCCAGGCCAAGCCGGTCGATCAGGCGTTCGTATAGCTCCGGTCTGATTGCGGGTAGCTGCGTCTCTCCCATCCGTTCACCTCATTGAAGATAAGAATATCTCCCCCCACACCTGAGCTTAGCGTCGTTGCAAAAAGCAGCCGTGTGCCGCGACCAGCGGGCATTCGCAACGAAGGTTTCCCACGATGCGCGGCGCTGCTGTATGCTACGGCGTTCACTCTAAACGACACCGGAGTGCCGGACGCAGCGAGGTTCCGCTGCCTGGAACAAGGTCTCTTCCCTCTCAGCAAAAAGTAGCCATGCACGAACAATACACGCCCCGTGATATCGAAGCCGCCGCCCAGAAGTTCTGGGACGAGCAACAATCGTTCGCTGTTACCGAACAGCCAGGCAAGGACACCTACTACTGCCTGTCGATGTTCCCGTACCCGAGCGGCAAGCTACACATGGGCCACGTGCGCAACTACACCATCGGTGACGTGATTGCCCGCTACCAGCGCATGCTGGGCAAGAACGTCCTGCAGCCGATGGGCTGGGACGCATTCGGCATGCCCGCGGAAAACGCGGCGATGAAGAACAACGTCGCCCCGGCCAAGTGGACGTACGAAAACATCGACTACATGAAGACCCAGCTCAAGAGCCTGGGCCTGGCCATCGACTGGGCACGTGAAGTCACCACCTGCAAGCCCGACTACTACCGCTGGGAGCAGTGGCTGTTCACCCGCCTGTTCGAGAAAGGCATCATCTACCGCAAGAACGGTACCGTGAACTGGGACCCGGCGGACCAGACCGTACTGGCCAACGAGCAGGTCATCGACGGCCGTGGCTGGCGTTCGGGCGCGCTGATCGAGAAGCGCGAAATCCCGATGTACTACTTCCGCATCACCGACTACGCCGACGAGCTGCTGGAAAGCCTCGACGAGCTGCCGGGCTGGCCTGAGCAGGTCAAGACCATGCAGCGCAACTGGATCGGCAAGTCGCGCGGCATGGAAGTGCAGTTCCCGTTCGACCTGGCCAGCATCGGCCACGAAGGCACCCTCAAGGTCTTCACCACCCGTCCCGACACGCTGATGGGCGCCACCTACGTCGCCGTCGCCGCCGAACACCCGCTGGCCACCCAGGCCGCCCAGGGCAACCCGGCGCTGCAGGCGTTCATCGACGAGTGCAAGAGCGGCAGCGTTGCCGAAGCCGACATGGCCACCCAGGAGAAGAAGGGCATGGCCACTTCCCTGCTGGTCGAGCACCCGCTGACCGGCGAGAAGTTGCCGGTATGGGTCGCCAACTACGTGCTGATGCACTACGGCGATGGCGCCGTCATGGCCGTGCCGGCACACGACGAGCGCGACTTCGAGTTCGCCCACAAGTACAACCTGCCGGTCAAGGCCGTGGTGCGCACCAGCGCTGGCGACGAAGTCGGCAACGAGTGGCTGGCCGCCTATGGCGAGCACGGCCAGCTGATCAACTCCGGCGAGTTCGACGGCCTGGACTTCGCCGGTGCCTTCGACGCCATCGAAGCCGCCCTGATCCGCAAGGAGCTGGGCAAATCGCGTACCCAGTTCCGCCTGCGCGACTGGGGTATCAGCCGCCAGCGCTACTGGGGCTGCCCGATCCCGATCATCCACTGCCCGTCCTGCGGCGACGTACCGGTGCCGGAAGACCAACTGCCGGTCACCCTGCCGGAGAACGTGGTGCCGGACGGTGCCGGTTCGCCGCTGGCGCGCATGCCTGAATTCTACGAGTGCAGCTGCCCGAAATGCGGCACCGCGGCCAAGCGCGAAACCGACACCATGGACACCTTCGTCGAGTCGTCCTGGTACTTCGCCCGCTACGCCTCGCCGAACTACGAAGGTGGCATGGTCGACCCGAAAGCGGCCAACCACTGGCTGCCGGTCGACCAGTACATCGGCGGTATCGAGCACGCCATCCTGCACCTGCTGTACGCGCGCTTCTTCCACAAGCTGATGCGTGACGAAGGCCTGGTCACCTCGAACGAGCCGTTCAAGAACCTGCTGACCCAGGGCATGGTGGTCGCCGAAACCTACTACCGTGTGGCCAGCAACGGCGGCAAGGACTGGTTCAACCCGGCCGATGTCGAAGTCGAGCGCGATGCCAAGGCCAAGATCATTGGCGCCCGCCTGAAGACCGACGGCCTGCCGGTGGAAATCGGTGGCACCGAGAAGATGTCGAAGTCGAAGAACAACGGCGTCGACCCGCAATCGATGATCGACCAGTACGGCGCCGACACCTGCCGCCTGTTCATGATGTTCGCCTCGCCGCCCGACATGAGCCTGGAATGGTCCGACTCCGGCGTCGAAGGCGCCAGCCGCTTCCTGCGCCGCGTCTGGCGCCTGGCCCAGACCCACGTGGCCCAAGGCCTGCCGGGCAAGCTGGATGTCGCCGCCCTGGACGACGCGCAGAAGGTCATCCGCCGCGCCATCCACGCCGCCATCAAGCAGGCCAGCACCGACGTGGGTCAGTTCCACAAGTTCAACACCGCCATCGCCCAGGTGATGACCGTGATGAACGTGCTGGAAAAGGCCCCGCAAGTCACTGAACAGGACCGTGCCCTGCTGCAGGAAGGCCTGGAGGCCGTCACCCTGCTGCTGGCACCGATCACCCCGCACATCTCCCACGAGCTGTGGCAACAGCTGGGCCACCAGCAGGCCGTCATCGACGCCAGCTGGCCAGCCGTCGACGAGGCAGCCCTGGTACAGGACACCGTTACCCTGGTGGTGCAGGTCAACGGCAAGCTGCGTGGCCAGGTCGAAATGCCGGCCGCCGCCAGCCGCGAAGAAATCGAAGCCGCCGCGCGCAGCAACGAGAACGTCCTGCGCTTCATCGATGGCCTGACCATCCGCAAGGTCATCGTGGTACCGGGCAAGCTGGTCAACATCGTCGCCAACTGATGGCAACGCCCGCCCGCAGCCACTGCGGGCGGGCGAACAGGCCCACAAGGGAGCAACAACATGATCAAACGCAATTTGCTGGTAATTGGCCTGGCGGTCATGCTCAGCGCCTGCGGTTTCCAGCTGCGTGGCACCGGCTCTACCGAACTGAGCGTGAAGGAAATGGACGTAAGTGCGCGCAACGCCTACGGCCCCACCGTGGTCCAGCTGCGTGAAGTACTGCAGCGTAGCGGTGTCAACGTGCACGCTGGCGCACCGTACCGCCTGGTGCTGACCAACGAGCAGGAGCGCGAGCGCTCGGCGACCTACAACAGCGGCAACCGTACCGCCGAATACGAGCTGACCACCGTGCTGAACTACAGCATCCAGGGCCTGAACAACCTGGAGCTGATGAGCGACAAGCTGGAAGTGCGCAAGATCTACTTGCGTGACGGCTCGAACATCACCGGCTCCGAGCAGGAAGCCAACCGCGCCCGCGAAGAAATGCGTCGCGACCTGGTCAACGCCATGGTCGTTCGCCTGCAGATGCTGACCCCGTCCCAGCTGGACGAGCTGCAGCGTCAAGCCGACGAACGTGCCAAGGCCGAAGCCGCTGCGCTGGAGGCCGCTCGCCGCCAGCAGGCCGAAACGCCTCAGCAGTCGCCACTGGAAGTGCCGGGCAACTAAGCCCGAGCGGGGTACCTTCGGGTGCCCCGCCTGTTTCCCATGAAGCTCGCTCCCGCCCAACTCAACAAGCACCTGCAAGGCGCCCTGGCACCGGTCTACGTGGTCAGCGGCGACGACCCGCTGCTGTGCCAGGAAGCCGCCGACGCCATCCGCAACGCCGCGCGCCAGCAGGGCTTCGACGAACGCCAGGTATTCAGTGCCGACGCCAACTTCGACTGGGGCACCTTGCTCCAGGCTGGCGCCAGCCTGTCCCTGTTCGCCCAGCGCCGCCTGCTGGAATTGCGCCTGCCCTCGGGCAAGCCCGGTGACAAGGGCGCTGCTGCGCTGATGGAATACTGCGCCAACCCCGCCGAAGACACCCTGCTGCTGGTCAGCCTGCCCAAGCTCGACGGCAGCGCACAGAAGACCAAGTGGGGCAAGGCGCTGATCGAAGGTGCCCACTGCCAGTTCATCCAGATCTGGCCGGTGGATGTGCACCAGCTGCCGCAGTGGATCAACCAGCGCCTGCAGCAGGCCGGCCTGTCGGCACAGCGTGACGCCGTCGACCTGATTGCCGCGCGCGTGGAAGGCAACCTGCTGGCTGCAGCGCAGGAAATCGAAAAGCTCAAGCTGCTTGCCGAAGGTAACCAGATCACCGTGGAGACCGTGCAAGCCGCCGTCGCCGACAGCGCCCGCTTCGATGTCTTCGGCCTGGTCGATGCCATTCTCAACGGCGAAGCTGCGCATGCCTTGCGCATGCTCGAAGGCTTGCGCGGTGAAGGCGTGGAGCCACCAGTGATTCTCTGGGCCCTGGCCCGCGAGCTGCGCCAGCTGGCCGGGCTGGCCCAGCAGTTCAGCCAGGGTGTACCGCTGGACAAGGCCTTCAGCCAGGCCCGCCCGCCGATCTGGGACAAACGCCGGCCACTGGTCAGCAAGGCCCTGCAGCGCCTGTCGGCGCAGCGCTGGGCGCAGTTGCTGCAAGATGCCCAGCGTATCGATGCACAGATCAAGGGCCAGGCCGAGGGCTCGCCGTGGACCGGCCTGGCGCGCTTGTCGCTGCTGATGGCCGGCCAGCGCCTGACACTGCCTCCCGAGTAACTGGGGCCGCTGTGGGAGCGGGCATGCCCGCGAACCAGGCGACACGGTGGATGGCACCGGCTTCGCCGGTGTTCGCGGGCACGCCCGCTCCCACAGGGCTGCAATGTCCCCAACATCTCGAACCATATACACAATCAATTGGCCCCACCCTGCCCCAAGCCCTACAG